>NZ_WTKV01000002.1:0-332122 GCF_011378705.1 Pseudoalteromonas sp. SA25
AAGCAACCAACCAAGAATAGTTGGATACGTTCCTAAAAAGAGTAATTCTACAGCCTCAACGCCGCACTAAGCGGACTAAAATAGTGGGTTATAATGTGTAGCGAAGCGAAATCTAACCCACTGTTTTAATTCCGTTTAAGTGCCTTGTTAGCTATTATCTTCGATGCAAAAGCTAGCTTTATAAATATTATTTGCCACTAAATAGAATGCTAAGGATGCAAGCCAAACCATAAAGTATGAAAATTGATTGCTTAACGTTATAAGCATAGAAAACTCACCGCCGTATACTGTTCCAGAAGTAAGGTTTGCTACAGTTATACCTTTATATAGCATAATGATCGAAGTTAATAATAAAAATATAATTGATGTTTTATAAATAATAGAAATTTTCTCTGACATTGTATTTCCTTTACGTAGATAGCTAACAACTTTGTCTACGACATTTGTCGTTTTATAAACCGACAAATGTCCATATATTACAGTGCATTTATCTTAACCATCAAATAAACACCTGTAAACAATTAGTTAACTGAAAATTATTTTTAATCAGTGCGAAAATGCACCGAAATGGTGGAGATCAGTAATATTGGACAAAACAACAAGCACTGTCTATATATACAGTTAACTTTTGCTAGAGATTCATATCATGAAATCACCTTTTTTAACTATGATAGCCGAACAAATGTATCTAAAGCGTTATGCTAAAAGTACCGTTAAAGCGTATTTATACTGGATAGCTTCGTTTATTCGATTTAACTCTATGAGGCACCCAACAACGATGGGAGACAATGAGGTCGAACTTTTTTTAAACCACCTTGTCAACCAACAAAATGTTGCTCCTAACACTCAAGCACAAGCCTTAAATGCATTGAGCTTTTTATTTAAAGAAGTGATTAAAAAACCACTTTCATTATCATTAGGTTTTATTAAGAGCAAACGAGCAACTAAACTACCGGTAGTTTTAACGCAGCAAGAAATAAATAATTTTTTTAAAGTGTGCTCTGCAAAGCATTATTTACCCTGTGGATTACTTTATGGTAGCGGTATGCGCTTAATGGAGGTACTGCGTTTACGGATACACGATATTGACTTTGACTATAACTGCATTCGAATTTGGGATGGCAAAGGAGGCAAAAATCGTGTTGTAACGCTTGCAGTAGAGCTCACACCGCAATTACGTTCTCAAATACAATTAGTTGATAGTTACCTGCAATTAGATTTGAAAAACCCCTTGTATAGCGGCGCTTACATGCCTCATTTATTACGTAAAAAATATCCAAACCACAATAGACAGCTGGGCTGGCAATATTTATTTTCATCACATAAATTAAGCATTGATCCTGAGAGTAAGCAATTAAGACGTCATCATATCGATGAAAAACAATTACAACGCGCTGTTAAAAAAGCCGCTTTTGATGCACATATTAATAAACACGTTACGCCACATACTTTGCGTCATTCATTTGCTACGCACTTACTGCAAAGCGGCGCTGATATCCGCACAGTACAAACACAGCTAGGTCACAGCGATGTGCGTACTACACAAATATATACCCATGTACTACAACAAGGTGCTAATGGTGTTATTAGCCCTTTTTCAAGATTATAAGCGTCTCTTTTTAATCCTCTACGCATACATATTCGCTTTAAGATCAATACCGCCATCTATTTCTACTTTTAAAAAACATAAAAAAACCCCGCTTGTTTTTACACAAACGGGGCTCCACACTAATTTTTTAATCAAAAATAAAAGCGCCGATACTGCGGGCGCTTTGCATTATTGAATTTAATTACTTTAACTTACTGATTAACTACGCTTTTAAGTGGGTTAATCGGCTGTGCGTTATCGTCCAGTAGGTTCATATCAAAATCGAACTCATCTACACGAATCGCTTTTTCACGTTTGATGTTGTAATCAATTAACTGAACGTGTTCAGCTTGCGTGATTACGTTTGCCGCTAGTGCGTTATCAAGCGTGATGTTAAAGCGTATACCTGGTTTAATTACTTTAGCACGTAATGCTTTTTTAACTTTAGCCAGTTCGCCAAGTGATGCCATTTTAGCTTTGTAAGCTTGCTCATTAATATGATGGCCATCGCCCACTACTGGTTTAACTAAATGCGTGATTTGCGCTTTAAATGCGGTATCTAGCTGAGCTTGCTTAGCTAATTCGCGGATTAAGTCATCGCTAATTTTTGGCATTTTAGTTGAGTAGTTCATTGTAATGAAACGAATAAACTTACGAGTACCACTTGCAGGGAAGTTATCTAAAAACTTATGCAATGCTTCTTCAGCACTTTGTAGTGCAAAACGAGTCGCGTAATGGAAATACGGCGCTGCTTGCTCACGGTCACTACTTGATACTTTTTGCTCGTAATATTTAATTGATGCCATAGCTGCATATAAGAAGCTCATTACATCACCTAAACGTGCCGATAGCATTTCTGCTTGTTTTAACTTACCGCCAAGTACAAGTAACGAAAAGTCTGCGTACACTGCAAGTTTTGCAGATAACTTATGTACTGCTTTTTCGTAGTCGCGTACTTCTGGTAAATCAGAATTAGCACTTGCTGTAAATGGTAAAACACCAAGGCGAAAAGCACGGAAGCTGTTTGCTGTGCTGTAACCAATTGTTTTACGTAAAATGCCGTTAAATTCTTTATCTGCGCCTTTGTCTTCGCTGTGAATTGACTCAACCATAGATTGTAAATATGGGTGACAACGCATAACACCTTGACCAAATATCATTAGGTTACGTGTAAGAATGTTCGCGCCTTCTACCGTAATGGCAATCGGCTGAGCAACATAACCACTTGCTAAGGTATTTTGTGGACCGTTTTGAATCGCTTTACCCGCTTGAATATCCATTGCTGAATCAAGCACGTCGCGACCAAGCTCTGTCATGTGGTATTTAGCGATTGCGGTTACTACTGATGGTTTTAAGCCCATGCCTAAGCCTTCAGTTGTAAGTACGCGCATTGCTTCTTGTAGGTATGTTTTACCTGCAATGTCAGCTAGTTTTTCTTGAATACCTTCAAACTGGCCAATGGCTAAACCAAACTGTTCACGCACTGCTGCGTATTCAGATGCTGATTTAAATGCAACTTGTGCTGTACTAACACCTAGCGCAGGTAATGAAATACCACGGCCAGCACCTAAACAGCTAACCAGCATTTGCCAACCACGGCCGATATTTTTTTGCCCGCCAATAACAAAGTCCATTGGTACAAATACTTTGTTACCACGTGTAGTACCGTTGTAAAAACGAATACCCATTGGGTCGTGACGATTACCAAGCTCTACACCTGGGTGCTCTTTTGGAATTAGTGCACAGGTAATACCTAAGCTTTCTTTACCACCTAATAAACCATTAGGGTCCATTACTTTAAAGGCTAAACCAAGTACAGTAGCAATAGGTGCAAGCGTTATGTAGCGCTTGTCCCATGTGATCTCAAGGCCAAGTACTTCTTCGCCTTTATACATGCCTTTAGTAACTGTACCAATGTCTGGAATGCCACCGGCATCAGAACCCGCTTCTGGGCTTGTTAATGCAAAACATGGAATATCTGTACCATTTGCTAGGCGTGGTAGGTAATGTGCTTGTTGTTCTTGCGTACCAAAGTGAAGTAATAGCTCACCCGGGCCTAACGAGTTAGGAACCATTACGGTTACCGCAACTGCTGAGCTTTTAGTCGCAATTGTGCCAACAATAGTAGAATTTGCATAAGGGCTAAACTCTAAACCACCAAACGACTTAGGAATGATAAGCGAGAAAAAACGCTCTTTTTTCAAGAATTCTAAGATGTCATTTGGTAAATGAATGCCGTTTTGAATCACTGAATCGTCAATCATGCCCAATAACTCTTTTACTGGACCGTCTAAGAATGCTTGCTCGTCTGCGCTTAATGTAGCAGCAGGTACGTCGCGAAGTGCACTGAAATCAGGTTTACCTTGGTAGATAGAACCTTCAAGCCATACATCACCCGCGTCTAGCGCTTCTTGTTCTGTGATAGAAATACTTGGTAATACTTTTTTTAGTTTTGTACGTAAACTCATGATTGAACTCATCCGACCAGCTAAATAATACCTACATTACGTCATAAAAAATCGTTTAGATCAATTGCTCTATTCAATTAATTAACAGTTTTTTCAATTTATTTTCTTTACCTGAACGTAAACTGTTGAAACACAAAGGCTTACAGTTGTACGCTGAAAAAAAGTATTTTGATTAAAATGATGAATAAAACAGCAAAAGCTCTAGCGCTGTATCTATTTTTTTATGGGCATAAAAAAACGCAGCACAAATAGGCTACGTTTTTATTCAATTTGTAGAGGCTACATTATCAGTTAATCTAGCTAAAACTACCTAAATTTAAATCGAATTGTATAAGCGCTTCACTTAGTAACTTTAACAACTTGCTTGCCGGTAAAACCACCCGCAAGTTGTTTATTAAGCGCTTGCGATACTGACTCAGCACTAAAATCTATGGGCGTTATTTCTGGGTGTTTAATGTCGCCACTAACAGCTCCTTCAAGTAACAAGTTGCCCATAAAACTCAAACGTTGTTGTGCACATAAACTATTAGCAAGCCATGCACCACCAATCGATACAACACTAATATTGGGCGCTCGGTGATACATTAAGTCTTGATCAAAACAAGGTAGCGGATTTAAGCAGGCAATACGTCCGCAAAAACGCATTAACTCAATATTACGCTGAGTACACTCACCACCTATCGTATCAATAACCGCATCAAAGCCTTGTGGGCCAAGTTCTCTGCGGATTTTTTCGCATAGCTTTTTATCGCCATAGTCAAAAACCACATCAGCGCCTAGCTGCTTAACCAATTTATGGTTACGCTTTGATGCCGTGGTAAATACATCTGCACCGCGCTGTTTTGCATATTGAATAGCAAACTGCCCTACCGCTCCGGCTCCGCCTTCAATAAAAATAGTATCGCCTTCACTAATGCCTATTTTATCTAAGCTAATAAGTGCTGCCATACCGGCGCATGGAAGTGTTGCTGCAATGGCCGGATTTAAACCGCTTGGCACAACCGACACTGCAAAGTTAGGTACCTTGGTGTATTCGCTCAAAGCACCTTGCTCACCAATGTTGGCATGCCACATAACGCGCTGGCCAACATTTGGAAACACACCTTTATTAGCTTTAACCACAACACCTACGGCATCTAAGCCTAAAATGTGTGGATACTGCCATTTACAAAAGCCTGTTTTAGCAAATTGACCATCAACTGGATTTAAACCAACGTACTCTACTTTTACAAGCAGCTCGTTATCTGCACAAATAGGAACAGGCAGCTCAGCATCCGCTAAGTCAATTGCTTCATTTGGTTCTGGCAGTACAATAGCGCGCATCGTTTGCGGGATAATGTATTCATGTAAATTTTCAGTATTTGGCATCAATATAACTCTACTTATTAGTGTCGTTTAACGCATAACTCCATTGGCCATTAAATGACTGGTAAGCATTTACTTTGGCAAGCAGTGAAGAAATTGTTGTTTCAACAGCATTTTCTTGTGCTATTAAAACATCCTGGCGCGCATCTAACAACTCAAGGTAAGGAATTTGACCTTCTTCGTACATTGCTTGTGCTTGTAAAAATGCTTTATTAGCAAAGTCATAGCGCTCATCGGCAAAGCGTTTTTGCTGTGCTTGATTGACCAACAATTGCAGTGAAAGTTCACTTTCACTTAGTGCAGTTAATACCACTTGTTGATAATCGCTGTAAGCGGCTTCACTTAAAAACTGCTGCGCGTCGCGCTGTGCTAATAATGCTGGGTAGCTTAATAACGACCATTGTAACTGCGGCGCTACTTGCCACTGTTGGTCGGTATTTTTTAAGCCTGTGCTGTCTATACTCACAACCCCTGCAAATGCAGATAAGCTAATATCTGGTAATAACGCTTTGCTAGCTGCAACACTTAAACTATTTGCTTGGCTAAAGTCAAACAGTGCACGGCTAATATCTGGACGTAAGGCAATGGCATTATTAGCGTTTTTTAGTGCTACGCTAAAGTCACGTTCAAGCACGCCTTGCTCGTTTTCAATAGCAATATTTTGCGCTAGCTTACCGCTTAGTACTGCAAGAGCAGATAAATCGCTGTATTTTGCATACTCAATAGCAGGCATTAATGCTTGTTGCTGCCTAAGCTGCGCCATCGTACGGTTTAAATCAAGTTCGTTTGCGACGCCTTCGTCAACACGGGCTTGAAGAACGTCAATACTTTGTTCAAGCGCTTCAATTTGAAGCGTAACAATGTGTTGTTTTTCAACATTCCCTTGATAACTTACAAAGCCTTTAACAACTGACGAAACTACTTCAATTTGTAATAAGCGTACTTGCTCTGCTTGGCTCATGGCTGATGCATTTGCAGCATCAACCAACGCTGTTATGCGACCAAATAAATCTAGCTGCCAATCAAGAGCAACGTTTGCACTTGATTGGCGGTCAAACACGCTTGGTGCATCGCTTCGAGCTGCGCCAACATTTACGCCACCTTGCGGAAGGTACTGGGCTTTTTGCTCTCCTAGTCGCGCTAATGCACTTTTAAGTGTTAGCTGGCTTGTTTGCAAATTATAGTTATTTGCAAGCGCACCAGTAACAAGCTCATTTAGTTGATCAGAATTAAGCTTTTTCCACCAGTTTGTTTCATCAGCAACGCTAACGTTACTAGCAATATTAGCTTTAGCAACAAATTCGTTAACGGCTTTTTGCTCACTCATGGTGTCAATTTTACTCGCACACCCGGCTAAAAACACAGCGACTAATACTGCACTGGCAGTAAGACTTGTTTTAAGTCTTTTTTGCATTAATTTAGTCATGAGTATTCTCCTGCGCTTTCTCTTTTTTGTTAGTCACTAACATATAAAATACCGGCGTAAACAATAGGCCAAACACAGTTACACCTATCATCCCTGAGAATACTGCGTTACCCATTGCGTGTCGCATTTCGGCGCCTGCACCGGTGGCAAGTACTAACGGTACAACACCTGCTGTAAATGCAATTGAGGTCATTAATATTGGGCGCAAGCGCATACGACATGCCTCAAGTATTGCCTCTAAGTGCGATAAGCCTGAGTCGTGTCTATCTTTTGCAAATTCAACCATCAATATTGCATTTTTAGAGGCCAACGCGACCAGAACTATTAACGCTATTTGGGTGAATATGTTGTTGTCAGAGCCAACAAACCACACACCTAACAAGGCTGAGAAAATAGTCATTGGTACAATTAATATAATTGCCAGTGGTAAACGTAAGCTCTCGTACTGCGCTGCAAGTACCATAAATACAAGTAATACAACTAACGGGAATACATAAACCATGGTGTTACCGGCAAGTACTTGTTGGTACGTTACTTCAGTCCACTCATATTCAATACCTGTTGGTAGTGTGTCTGCGAGTACTTTTTCAATAGCAACTTGTGCTTGATCAGAGCTATAACCTGGCGCTGGGCTGCCATTTAGTTCTGCACTTGGGTAACCGTTGTAATGCATAACACGGTCAGGACCAATTGTTGGAGTTACCGTTAATACAGAGCCTAGTGGCACCATATTACCTGAGCGGTTACGTACTTTTAAATTAAGTATTTGATCAGGGTCTAAGCGATAGTCAGCATCGGCCTGTGCATTTACTTGGTACGTACGGCCAAACATATTAAAGTCATTTACGTACACAGAACCTAAGTAAATTTGCAGTGCATTAAATACTTCATCAAGTGGAATACCTTGAATAAGCGCTTGCTCACGGTCAATATCAATATCCATTTGTGGAACTTGGATACGGAAACTTGAGTACAGGCCCATTAATGCTGGATCTTGTTGCGCTTTAGTAATTACGGCCTGCAGACTATTAAATAGTGCTTCAAATCCTTTATTAGCTCTATCCTCTATTTGCAGTTTAAAACCACCTGTTGTGCCTAAACCTTGAATTGGCGGCGGTGGAAATACCGCTACAAATGCCTCATCAATGGCGGCAAAACGTTTATTCAACTCTGCCGCTATCGCCATCGCTGATTGGCTTGGGTCAGTACGTTTGTCAAAGCTCTCAAGTGGTGTAAATACAATGCCGCTGTTAGGGCTATTCGTAAAACCGTTCACTGATAAGCCAGGAAAAGCAACAGTATGTGCAACGCCTGGTACTTCTAGTGCAATTTGCTGCATTTGAGCAAGTACATCTTCAGTACGATCAAGGCTTGATGCGTCAGGTAACTGCGCAATAGCCACTAAATACTGTTTATCTTGCTGTGGAATAAAGCCACCTGGTACGGTATCAAATAACTTAATTGTGCCGCCAACAAGTGCGATGTAAGCCACCATTACAACAACGGTCATACGAATTAGTTTTTGTACCAGTTTTTCGTAACCTTTAGCACCACGATTAAATACGCGGTTAAATGGTTTAAACAACCAACGACCAAACAATTTATTAAGTAAACGCGTGAACGCATCTGGTTTTGCATCATGTGATTTTAATAACAATGCAGCAAGCGCAGGCGATAACGTTAGTGAGTTAAACGCTGAGATAATAGTCGAAATTGTAATTGTAAGTGCAAATTGCTTATAAAATTGACCTGATAAACCGGTAATAAACGCAGTAGGAATAAATACAGCACTTAGTACTAGCGCAATTGCAATAATAGGGCCTGTTACTTCGCTCATTGCAACGCGGGTTGCTTCAAGTGGCGATAAGCCTTTTTCAATATTACGCTCTACGTTTTCAACAACTACAATCGCATCATCTACAACAATACCTATGGCCAATACTAAGCCAAACAACGACAAGGTATTAATTGAGACACCTAACCACTGCATTACGGCAAACGTACCAATGAGTGAAATAGGCACAGCAATTAGCGGAATAATTGATGCACGCCACGTTTGTAAAAATACAATAACAACAATAACTACCAGCACAATTGCTTCAAGCAACGTTGCAATTACCGCGTCAATTGAGCCGCGAACAAATACTGTAGGATCGTACACAATGTCGTATTCAACACCAGTAGGGAAATCTTTAGATAAGCGCGCCATTGTTTCGCGTACTTGATCAGAAAGCTCAATAGCGTTTGAACCTGGGCGTTGGAATATTGGCATTGCAAGTGCCGGTTGATTATCAAGCTCTGCACGCAGTGCGTAAGTGTCTTGGCCTAAATCAACACGGGCTATATCAGATAAACGCGTTAACTGACCTTCGTCGCCTACTTTAATAATAACTTGTTCAAATTCTTCAATACTGTTTAAACGACCTTTAACGTTTAACAATATTTGAAATTGACTGTCGTTTGAAATTGGTTGCGCACCTAAGCTACCTGCAGCAACTTGCTGGTTTTGCGAGCGAAGTGCTGTTACTACATCTGTTGCTGTTAATTCGCGTGCAGCAAGTGCATCTGGGTTTAGCCATACTCGCATTGAGTACTTGCCAGCACCAAACATGCGAATATCACCTACGCCTGGCAAGCGGGCAATTTCATCTTTAATATTTAAATCAGCATAGTTAGATAAGTAAGCTGTGTCGTGCGTTTTTTCAGGTGAGTATAAATGCACTACCATGGTTAAATCTGGTGATGACTTTTCAGCCACAACACCTAAACGTTGTACTTCTTCTGGCAAACGCGGAAGCGCACTGTTTACACGGTTTTGTACTTGTACTTGAGCACGATCTAAATCGGTACCTAAAGCAAAGGTTACCGTTAGTGTCATGCGGCCATCACTGGTACCTTGCGAAAACATATATAGCATGTTTTCAGTACCGTTAATTTCTTGCTCCAGCGGTGTTGCCACTGTTTGCGCAATAACGGTAGGGTTAGCACCTGGGTAGTTAGCGGTAACAACAACTGTTGGAGGAACTACTTCTGGGTATTCACTTACTGGTAATTGGAATAGTGATATACCACCAGCAATTAAAATAACCAATGACAGCATGGCCGCAAATATTGGACGCTGTATAAAGAAATGCGAGAATTTCATCAATAAACCTTATTGCTTAGCCACAAGTTGTGCGTTGTCATTTAACAATGTAAATGCCACACCACTTGTATCAATTGTTACTGTTTGCGGAGAGATTGGCATACCAGGGCCTACGCGGGCTGGGCCATTTACAGCAATAACATCACCTTCGTTAAGGCCCGATGTAACCGCACGTAATGCACCGTAACGCTCACCAGTAGTGATAAGTTTGTATTCAAGTACGTTGTTTTCGCCAACCGTTAATACAAAACGATTTTTTAAGTCGGTACCAATTGCACGTTCTGGGATAATAATCGCGTCGCTAATAGAGTTGGCTGCAAGCTTAATACGTGCAAACGAGCCTGCGCGTAATTGGTTGCTGTCTTCATTAAATACTGCACGTACACGTAATGTGCCCGTTGATGAATTAATTTGGTTATCAATAAAGTTAATGTAGCCTTTGTATGCAAAATCGCTTTGACCCACTTTTTGCATTACAACAGTTTGATGGCTCGCAGCAGTAACATCATTAAAAGAGCTATTCCATGTGCGTTCATCAACATCAAAATAAGCGTACATAGCTTGGTTTGAAACAATTGACGTTAATACGCTTTGACCCGCAAGTATGTTATTACCTTTAGTAATATTTGCGCGAGAAATAATGCCATCAATTGGTGATACTACTGACGTAAACTCTAAATCAAGCTCTGCTGAAGTAAGTTGTGCTTGAAGTGCAGAAAGCTGTGCTTCGCGTTGGCGTAGTGTTGAAGTACGCGCTTGTGCTTGCTCAGTTGAGATTGCCTTACGGTCTAATAAGCGTACCGCACGTTTATCTTCACTTTTAGCTTGCTCAAGTGCGGCTGCTGCGCTGTTGATTTGCGCTTTTAAACTAGCAACCACGGCAGCAAATGGGCGAGCATCTAATTGAAATAAAACATCACCTTCTTTAACCACATCGCCTTCTTTAAATTCAATGCTATCGATGATTCCCGATACACGCGGCATTAAAGCAACTTCTTGTGGAGACTCTAAACGAGTTGTATATGTGTGCCAGCTTTGTACCGGCTTAACAAGCACCTGTGCTACATCAATTGGTTGAAGTTGCTGTGCAGGTGCTGATTGAGCTGTGCTCTCATCAGCACAACCCGCAAGTGTTAAAGATGCCGCAGTAAGTGCAGCAGCAATTAGATGTTTGTTCATGAAGACGCTCCATTGTTGATTAGCCTCGCATAATACGGATTAAACCCGTGTGTAAAAACCATAGATTTTTAAATTCATTAATGCCAAAATGGCATCAATAGATTAGTTAAGGTGTAATAATGGATACAACAAGTCGACTTTTAATGTTACTTGAAGTGGTTGAGCAAGGCTCTTTTGCAAAAGCTGCAGAAATCCGCAACATAGATCGCTCTGTTATATCTAAACAAATTAGCCGTTTAGAGGATGAGTTAGGCGTTAGGTTACTTAACCGAACCACGCGTTCATTTTCGCTCACAGCGGCGGGTGCCGAAATGATCAAAAAAGCCGCTGAGCTTAGAGAGCTGCTTGGCGAAACCGTACGCATGGCTGAAAACTACCATTTAGAACCGCGTGGCGTATTAAAAATCACTTCATCAACACTTATTGGTCGTCGTTATTTACAACCTGTACTTAATGATTTTCAAAAACGCTTTCCGCAAGTAGAAGTTGAACTGCGTTTAGACGATAGATTAGTAGATATAGTCTCTGAAGGATTTGATTTGGCTTTTCGTGTAGGTGAGCCTAAAGATTCGTCACTTATTGCACGTAAAATAGCGCGTAACCGATTATTAATTTTAGCTGCACCACAGTTTATTGAAACTTACGGTATGCCAAAAACAATCGAAGAGTTAGCGCAATTACCAGCAGCAAGCTATGCCAGTAATTCTATTCGAGTAGAAACCATAGATTACTACGATAGTAAGGGTGAACGCTGCGAGCAAAAAATAAAAAGTGTGTTTCGTGCTAATGATGCCGAGTCATTGTTAATGAAAACATTATCGGGCACAACTTACTTTGTCGCCCCTGCATTTATTATTGGTGATGAAATAATACAAGGTAAGCTAGTGCCTTTATTGACCGATGTAAAACTGATGGAGTTTAGTGCGATGTATGCCGTATATCCGCACCGAGATTTACCAGTGAGGACCCGGTTGTTTTTTGATGCTGTACGCGAGCATTTAGGAAAAGATAAACCGATTTGGGAAAACGGGATCCCCAATTTTGAGCAAATGTATTAAGTAACCCTGCTTAAGCAACTACCGTTTCATAGTCATGTTCTTTTTTAAACTTACAGTACACTTTATTACGGCCAAATTGTTTTGCTTTGTATAACTGTTTATCTGCTTGGTTTACAAAGCTTTCCAATGAATTAGTACTTTTAAATTTTGCCACACCAATACTGGTTGTAACATTAATTGCAAGGCCGTCAATGTCAAATGTGGTATTTTCAAAGCGTGCTCTTATTTGTTCAGCGGTATTAAGTGCAGCCTCTTCATTTGCAAAAGAGCTAAATAAAGCAAACTCTTCACCGCCTACTCTAAATACATACCCTCTACCAAGGACAACTCTTAGTAAAGTGGCCACCTCGACAAGTACTTGGTCACCCACACCATGGCCATGCTCATCATTTACCTGTTTAAAAAAGTCTAAATCGAGTAAAAACAAATATAACTGCGACTTATCTTTTAGTTCTACTTCAAAGTAGTGGTTCATTGAAAGGCGGTTACCTGCACCCGTTAATGGATCAAGTAACGCTAAATTTTTAAGGCGCTTTGAAAAATGCGAGCGGCTTCCTTCAAAAACATGAGAAATCGCCCAAATACTAAAATAAGCACAGATTAAATTAAGGGATAAGTTAAAAGTTTCAAAGGGGGCAAGTGTAGACTTACTCCCTAAAATAAACACTTGGATAACTAATAAATTTGCAGAAAAAATTACACCATATTGTTTACCTAATAACAGGTAGTACAAAATAGGTAATGCAAATGACCATACAAACACACCATTACGAGGCGATGCTAAGGATGTACCTAAAATAACAATTAGCGTTATAAGTACACACATTATTAGGGATTGCCAAAACTGTAGTGGACGGCGTATAAGTGAAATATAAGTAAATATACAATAAATAGAAAAACAGATTTCGATGTAGCCAAGCAATGGAAAGTTATTTACAGTTAAATTAAATCCCGCAAATCCTACCGATAAAAAACCAAAACAAAGACACATCCCTCTCAGGACGTCCTTTCTTAATGATTTAGTGCTATTAAGAGCCGCAATATCCATTCTAATCACTTAATAAAAATAAAAAATAAGTTTAACGTGAAAATACAATTTAACAAGCTTTGTTGATATAAAACCATGTAGATACAACCAGTTATTTACATTTTAGGGATAATGTAGTGTATTTCAGAAACACGTTTGATGCTTTAATATCACTAAGTGGCTTTAACAACTAGCCACCTAACATGGATAAATTAGTAGTAATACCTGTATTACCTTGGTGTAAAAGGTGAGTTGGTTTTTTGGTCTTAATATAACGAGATAACAATGCCATTAATTCACTGTTTGAACTGTCGTTCATATATTCTCTTAGCGAAATACCCTCTTCAGAAAACAGACACAAGTGCAGATTTCCTTTAGCTGTAACCCTTAATCGATTACAGGTACTACAAAAGTCGTTGCTGTAAGGCATGATCAAACCAATTCTGCCTTGATAATCAGGGTGGGCAAACTCTTGAGCAGGACCTGCTGATGCACTACGCGCAACTTGCTGCCAACCCGTTTGTAATAACTGAGTTTTTAAAACTTGCCCAGAAACATGGTTAGCATCAAAAAAGGCTTTGTTGTCGTTTGTTTGCATCAATTCTATAAAGCGGATGGTAACGGGACGGTGTTTAACCCAATTTAAAAATGTATCAAACTCTTTTGCGTTGTATTGCTTCATCAGCACGCTGTTTATTTTTACCGAATCAATACCCGTTTCAAGCGCAGTATCAATACCTTTCATTACTGAGGTAAATTTGTCATGCCCAGTAATGGTGTTAAACATGCGTGAATCTAAGCTATCAATACTTACATTAATGGCGTTTAAGCCTGCATCTACCCAGTCATGAATATTCTTATGAAGAGAAAAACCATTCGTAGTCATTGCAATTTTTTTTATGCCCGCGACATCTTTTGCCGCGCGAACAACATCTATAAAGTCTTTACGAAGCGTTGGCTCTCCGCCAGTGATCCTCACTTTTTCGATACCATGGTGTGCAAACGCTTTAAGCGTGTTGCTAATTTCATCAATTGTGAGAAAGCCACGGTCATGACCGCCCTGATAACCATCTGGTAAACAATAAACACACTTAAAATTACATACATCAGTAATAGACAAACGTAAGTAACTAAACTCTCGCCCTGTTGGGTCGATTAGCATAAATAAACCTTAACTAATATCAACAAGTAATAACAACCTAATACCAATTTGCAATAATACTTAATCATTTAATTAAGCAAATTGGTATAAACAACGCTACTTATTGATACATAAATAATAATTACATAAATATATTTAATAACTAAAAGGGGCAGCTTAAAGCATACCCCCTTTAGTTATTTTTGTTTTACGCTTCTAAGCCTTTTTTAAGTTCGCTTGGCTTCATTGGTAGGTCACGTAAACGCACGCCTACTGCATTAAACACAGCATTACCAATAGCAGGAGCAACCCCTATAACGCCAGGTTCGCCTAAACCAACTGGAAACTCATCACTTTGTAAAAATTCAATGTCAATATCTGGCACATCTTGCATTCTTAGCGGTAAGTAAGTATTAAAGTTAGTCGCTGATACCTGTCCATCTTTATACGTATTTGATTCATGCAATGCAAGGCTGCTGCCCCATAGTAACGACCCTTCAATTTGCGCCAGTGCGCCATCAGGGTGAACTATTAAGCCCGCATCTACAACAACATAGAGCTTTTTAAGCGTTATTTTACCACTATCACGGTTAACGTGAACATGCGCTGCGGTTGCAAGCCATGCTGGCATGGTACGTTCTTGCCCTGAGCTTACAGAAAAACCAATGCCCTCATCTTTAGCTAATTTAACAGAAGCTACTTTATCAGACACCGTTTTAAGCACATTACGTAAGCGCAGTGCTCCACCAACGCTCTCAGGTGCTTTACCCGCTTGCTTGCCTTTACCGTCTAACATTTCAATTCTAAATTGAACTGGATCTTTGCCTTGCTTATGGGCAATTTCATCAATAAACGACTCAAGGCTCCATGCAATCCAGCCAGGCCCTACTGAACGTAACCAACCAGGAGTAAAGGTGCTTTGTGCAACTTCGTTATTAATAGCACGTGCACGATGACTGCTCATGCTGTACCAATGATCAGCGCCCGATGCCGAAAATGCATCAAATTTACCTTTACCATCCACACCCGGTGATAAAAACCCTGGTGCCATTGCTTTAGTAGGCCAACCTGCAGCAAATGCATGCTCTAAACCAGTAAAAGTACCGTTTTTATCAAACGACGCCGTCATTTTTGCAGCAGATGCAGAACGAGACTGATCGAATAAACTATCGTCTGCTCGTGTAAATACCAGTTTTACTGGTTTACCTACTGCTTTTGCAGTTAGAGCTGCAGGTACAGTCCAATCACCAAATAATCGACGACCAAAACCACCACCTAAATAATAAGGACGAATAATTACTTTGTTTTGTTCTATTTCGAGTGCTTTAGCAAGCGCAGGTAACGTAAGTGACTGCCATTGGTTACCAGTATGAATAATCCAATTTCCGTCTTTAAATTCTGCAACCGCATTTAATGGCTCTAGCTGATAATGACTTGCTGTCGCTGTGGTATACATTGATTCTAACGACTCACTGGCGTCTGCTTGGGTTTTCTTTATATCGCCTTGATCAACAAATAAAGTACCCGAGTCGCGTTGCTCGCATAATCGCTTACCTTCTTTTTGAATATCAGCTTCAGATATATTTGCTGACTCACCCTTTTTGTAACTCACCTTTAAAGCATCTACTGCTTTAATGGCACTTGGGTAACTATCAGCTAATACAACAACCCAGCCTTGCACTGTGTTACTAGGGTCATTTAAAATTTCATAGCCTTTGTAACCTTTAATAGCTTTTGCTGCACTATCGTCAACGTTTGTTACTGTGCTGCCATAACGGGTTGGCGGTATTACTGGTCGCGCGTACAGCATGCCTTCAACTTCTACATCTATCCCATATACTGCGGTGCCATTTGTTTTGGCTGGTATATCAAGCGCTTTAAAGTCTTGTTTAAGCCCAGTTAAATGACGTTTATTAGCAGGTTTTAGTGGAAGGTTTGCAACTTCATCGCTGGTAAATGTACGATTAAACTCGCCTTTTTTAACTATGTCAGCGTAACTAACCGATTTTTCGCCTGCAATAATATAGCCCTTTTCAGCACGACATTTGTCTGCAGGCACGCCGAGCATTTTAGCTCCGGCTTCTATTAATGCAATTCGACCCGCAGCGCCGGCTTGAGATAATGGCTTGAAGCTTTGAAATACAGACCACGAACCACCCGTTACCATAAAACCCCATTTTTCATGGGTATCTACGTAGGTAATTGATACTTTATCCCAATCACATTCAAGCTCATCAGCCACAATGCGCGCAAGAGCAGTACCAATATGTTGACCCATTTCAGCTTTAGCAATACTCACTTCTACGGCGCCGTCGGTGCTCATAGTCCACCAAATAGTGGGGGAAAAAGCTTGTTGCGCAATTGATTCTTTTGCACTGAGCGAACCCGAAAATAACGCAGGGGCAAACGCCATGACTAAACCTGCGCTAGCAGTGCCAATCATAAACGAGCGACGATTTAAATTAACGGTTTCGCTATTTTTTTGAAATAATTTTTTCATTATCGGCTCCAGTTAAGCGTCTTGTGCATTTGGATCAAATATATTTACTACACTTTGTGACTCATCTGCAGCGCGTTGAATAGCAGTTTTAATACGTTTATAAGCCATACAGCGACAGTAGTTACCATTCATATGGCTTACTATTTCTTCATCTGAAGGACTTGGATTAGCTGCCAGTAATGTAGCAGCTTGCATTATTTGCCCCGACTGACAGTAACCGCACTGTGGTACTTGCTCTTCAACCCATGCTTTTTGAAGTGGGTGTTCGTTATTAAGCCCTTCAATTGTGGTAATGTTTTTTCCTGCAATTGCGCCAATTGGTAAAACACATGAGCGAGTTGCTTGCCCATCTAAATGCACCGTACACGCACCACACATTGCAATACCGCAACCAAACTTCGTACCTTTTAATCCAATTTCATCACGAATAACCCATAACAATGGTGTATCTTCACTTGCGTGTGATTCAACCACCTTGCCATTAATTGTAAACGTCACCATAGCTTGCCCCTTGATTAAGCTTTATAACCTGCGTTTAAATTATTTAATTTAAACGCAGGTTATAACAGTTAAGATTGTTGTAACTACTAATCCATAACACATATAGTTACCGCATCAGCTACATTAACAGCTAAATACCATAACCACTGCACTAAAGCGTTAGCGCAGCTAAAACTTATTTTGCCCTACTACTATTTTTTCACTCATTTTTAGCTATAAAATTACTTAGCTGCTTTTGAGTATCTATGTCTAAACTCGCACTATGTAAACTAATTGTATTGACGACCTCACTGCTGGAGCGCAGTAATTGCTGTGCACCTCTATCTGAAGTTAAGCTTGTAAGCTGAGATAAATCAACTGCTGGGAATATAGCGGGTACGCCTAAACGCTCACCATAGTTTGCGCACCAGCGCGATGGATTACGTGTAAAACCAGTAACTAGCTCACTTAAGTGCGCTACTTTTAGCTCAACCTGATCCGCGAGCATAAATAAAACCCCATCAAAGGACTTATTTTTAAACACTGTTTGAGAAGCTATCGCGATTGAATTACCTAAACCTTGGCTCCATTGCTTGTTCTCAATGAGCTCTATGTTTTTATAACCTGCCAGTGCTTGTGATACTTCTTTATGCCATGCCCCGGTAACTACATACACCGGCGTGTCATCAAGTGCTTGAAGTGTATTTACTGCATGCTCAATCATTGTTTTGCCAAACCCGATATCAGCCGTTAATTTACAGCCGTTAAAGCGAGATGATTGACCTGCGGCTAAAACAACTTTTGCAATTAGCACGCCTCTTGCCCCCAATGGCTTAGCGATTGGGCGTTTTTGTCACACAGCACTGCATGTATTTCACTGATCAGCGATAGCGCAATACTCTCTGGCGAGTCGCCGCCTAAATTTAAACCGACAGGCCCAAAAACAGGAGACTTTATTTGTGAAACACGCGTATTTGCGTGCTCTAAAACTTGTTCACGTCTGTGCTTAGGACCCAATAACCCTATGTATTTAAAAGGAACATCTTTAAATTGAGCCAACGTATTCGCGTCGAGATCAACGCTGTGAGCCATTAAAATAGCAGCATCTACTTTATGAGTTATGCAATATTCTTTTAACTCACTCGGTGTGATGCGCAAAATAGCATCAGCATTTTTAAAATATTGCCTTTTTGCATTAGCCGCGCGTGTATCCCATACAGTTACACTCCAACCAAGTTGTTTGGCAAATGTATAAACCGGAACTGCATCGGCCCCACCACCCACTATTAATAAATGAGGCGGCGGATAAATAGAAGTTTGCAAGCACGTAGCGCCTTGTAATTCTACCAATTGCGCTTTGCGGTTCATTGATAAACCATGTAACTCATCATTTTGCGTAAATACACCACTGCCGGCTGGCAAAATCGGGCTTACTTGTTGAAGGTATCGCCCTGGTTTATTCTCATTAAGTGCTTTAGATACGAGCTCTAACTGTAAATAGTCATTAGCTTTGTGAATGGGCTGCAGTAAAATGTGTACTATGCCCCCACAACCAATGCCAAGTTGAAATGTTAAATCGTCTTCATCGGTAGCATCATAACTAATGGTTTTACTGGTTAAAGTACTCATTACTTGTTTAGCGTGGCGCTGTATGTCAGCTTCTAAACAGCCTCCCGAAAGCATCCCCAAGCGCTCGCCTAGGCTCGAAATAAGCATCATAGCCCCTAGCTTTCTGTAGCTAGAGCCTTCAATTTTGTACAAAGTAGCTAAAACCCATTCTTGGTTGTCCCTATTGAGATACCAAGTGTTTAAGATACTTTTCAAATCTGTAACCATATATTGCCCTTTAAAAAGCATTTTTTGCGTTTAAAAACAAACCAGCCTAAACAGCTAATTTAAAACTTAATAATTCACGCACAATTTAGTTTTCTATTATATCGTTTAAGGTCTCAATTAACTCATCAAATTGATCATTAACGCTTTGGCGTTGTTTATCATTTAGAGTTAGGTTTAATTCGTAGAGTAAATTTATATATAAATTTAAGTTTGCTTCATTGCTTTTCAATAGTGCGTCGCTCATATAAAGTTCGCGCTCTTCAATAACTGTACTTAACTGATTTATAAATTCTTTTTTTGTAATTTCAGCATTTGTAAATACCTGTTTGGCTGCATTCAAACGGTTTTGCTTGTACTCTAACCACAGCGCTCCTGAGTCTTGATGTTGCTCATTAGTTGATTTAATCAGCGCTTTTTGTTGTTTATTAAGCTTGCCTATCCACTGCTCGTAGTATTCAAATTGATCTTCCAAACGCTCACTTTTTCGCTCAAGCGGGGTTTGTTCGTTAAACTCTTCGCGTTCGTCGTTAATTTTTATTTGAATATTGTCTAAAAGCTCACCTCTTTGCTCACTTGATAAGGTTGCTCCAAGCTCAGCTAAAGGCAGCTTTGCGTATCCAAGTAGGTTCTGCCAATGTTGTTTTGCAAGCACAACCTGTGTTTTTAATTGTTTAGCCTCCAATGTTTGGTTAAACAATACTTTTATATTTTGTATGTCTTGTCTGTAGGCGGGTAACTGGGTAGTTCGGTGCCAATTTTGTGTTGTTGTAATTATGTTTTTTAGCTGTGTATTTTGCTTTTTATTTAAATCAACATAATCGTCAACCCAAAACGATGAAAGCCAACTCAAATTATTGTAAGTAAAAGATGCCGAACAACTACATAAAAACAACATACTTACAGCAAGGCATATCTGTTTTAGTTTTTTTGCTTTGAAATTATTAAGCATAACCTTCTCTATTATTTAGATTGTGGCAAAGCTCAAAACTCATTTGATAATAATTATCATTTAAGTATTGACTTGCATTTAGATCTAACTGATAATCGTTCGCACAAACACAGTGTAACGACCTCAGTGCCTACGGAAGAATATTCAGCAAGGATGCTGACACATTAAAAGAAGAGCGTGCCGCTTCGTGTTATTACTTACTCGACCCAAGTAATAACATCAAATATCACATTTACTTGCTACATTGCTCATATTAGTGACGGTTAATATGACTCAAAAAAGCCCTAACGGGCTTTTTTTATTTCTTTAAATTTTCTATAAAATCTGTATCTTACACTTCTTAAACTCGTTTACTTACCTTAAAAGTCCACCGCGCTATTATTTACATTTTATACGCACGATCTGATAAGGTATCGCCTTGCGTTTGCGCTAAAGCTGGCGTAAAACATAACAGTAGACACCCTTTTTTGCATCTATTTATAATAACCGATTTAGTCTCTACTTAAATGCATTGAGTATTAAACGTTTAAAATGCGCAAATAGTGCAAATAGTGCAAAAATTTAATAATTTAGCATTTAACTAAAGTCTGTTTACCTGTCGGGATTAAAACTTGTTCTATTTAGGCGCTATTTAATCGCGGCAAGATATACTGGCCCTAAAACCTATCGTAACTATTACTAATTGGAGACATTAATATGTCACAGTTTAATTTGAAAGCACTCGTTCTTGCTGGCGTTTTACTTGCCAGCCCTTTCGCTCATGCAACATTAGAAGATGGCATAAGAGCAGCTAACGAAGGTGAATTTGCAGTCGCCCTAAAAGAATTTCAATACCTTGCCGATAAAGGTTTTGCGCCAGGAATTTACGAACTAGCTAAATTATACGAAGGTGGATACGGTGTAACACGCGATTACCGCAAGGCAGCTGCGCTTTATCAACAAGGCGTTAAAAAGAACCACCCGGATTCAATGTTTGCGTTAGCTGTTTTATACGACGAAGGTAAAGGCGTAAAGCTTGATCACCAAATGGCTGTTACCTTATTTGAAAAAGCAGCCAATAAAAACCTGCCTGCGGCTCAGTTTAATTTAGGTGTAATGTATTCCAATGGCGTGGGCGTTACGCGAGATTATGAAGCGGCACGCAACTGGTACGAAAAAGCAGCTGCAAACAATTACTCTTTAGCACAATTCAATTTAGCCCTCATGTATTTTGAAGGGCTAGGTATGCCAAAAGATTTAGAAAAGTCATACATTTGGAATACTATCGCTGAGTACAACGGCAATATGCAAGCGAGTCATAGCCGCAAACTTGATGAGCGTAAAATGCTACCAAAAGAAATTGAAGAAGCTAAAGAAAAAGCCGATGCCATTTATGCAAAAATACAAGTGGGTACTTATGCTGGCGAAGGTCGCTTATTTTAAAGTCTTATTTTAAAGTTTAAGAGTTTAAGACCTTAGTTTGAAGCTAATTTAAAAAGGCTGAATTACATAACGTAATTCAGCCTTTTTAATATCTTGATTTAGCAAGTTCAAAATCTATTCAACTTTACAAAATCAACATACTCTTATTTTATGTAAAGCCACTTTAGTAGCTTAATAATAAGTTTGCTTTGTTTTAGTAGCATAACAATGCGAGGATTAAACGAGCCCGATACTAACGTATTTTTTGCATGACTGAACGTTAAAAACCCTTCTATACCATGATAATGCCCCATTCCTGAGTGCCCTACACCACCAAAAGGAGCATCGTCAGCAGTTACTTGCACTAGCGTGTCGTTTATTGCCACAGTTCCACTGATTGTTTGCTTCATAATGTATTCTTGAGCGTGCTTATCTTGTCCTAAAATATAAAGCGCTAATGGGTGGTGATGGGCTTTAATATAGTCAATTGCGCTGTCGAGCTTGTCATAACTCATTATTGGTAGTATTGGGCCAAATAACTCATCTTGCATAAGCTGCATTTCGTCAGTAACTTGAGTCACTAAGTGCAGCCCCATACGATGTTTTTGCTCATCTTGCTGGTTTTGCTCAAGTGGCTTAATAATGTTTGCGCCAAGCTCTTGGGCTTGCTCTAAGTAGGTTGCTAAACGTTTATAGTGTGCATCGCTAATAATAGAGGTTAAGTTTTTACCTTCAACACCGTCTTTAAAGTGCTTTTTATAAAGCTCGCATAATTGCTGAACCAATTGATGCTCAAGCTCTTTGGGTACAAATACGTAGTCGGGTGCAACGCATATTTGCCCTGCGTTGGCCATTTTTCCAAACAGTAAAGCTTGCGCCGCTTTTTTAATATCGGCATTTTGCGTAATAATAACTGGCGATTTACCACCGAGTTCGAGCGTTACTGGTGTTAAATTACGACTCGCTGACGCCATTACTAATTTACCAACGGCCGATGACCCCGTAAATAATAAATGAGCAAATGGCAGTGATGAAAACTGCGCGGCTACGTCGCTACCGCCTTGTATTATTTTGCAATGCGTTTGCATGTCGTCTTTAAATATTTTTTCGATAACGGCGTTTGTGTGAGGTGTAAACTCGCTTAATTTAAGCATCACTCTATTACCGGCAGCTATGGCGGTAAGCACAGGTACTAACGCTAACTGAATGGGGTAATTCCACGGTGCAATAATACCAACCACACCTTTAGGTTGGTAATTAACACTTACTTTTGAAGGCCACAAGCTTAAACCTACAGAGCGGTTACTTGGCTTTGCCCATTTTGGTAGCTTTTTGATAATGTGCGCGAGTGTTTGAACCGTAGGCAATATATCGCCAAGTAAAGTATCGAAAGCGGTTCTGTAACCAAAGTCTTTTGAAGCAGCATCTACTAGCTCTTGCTCAAGTTCAACAATACGTACACGGAGTTTTTTTAATAAAACGAGACGTTTATCAATTGGCAAGTAAGGTGTTTCGAGAAAGCTTTTTTGCAATTCATCAAATTGGGGAATTAAAGGCATTGCCTGTGATGTGTCGGTGCTCAAAATAGATTACTCAATTTTTAAAGTTACCGCAGACTATAACCTTGTTCTGTTTTTCGAGCAATAACACTAATTATCTAAAAAAGAGCTTCTTGAGCAATATAAATAAGTATAAAGAGTAGCTTTGTTTAAAACTGTAAATATAAACAAAGCTACTGTTTGGAACTAATTTAGTACAGCTTTAAAAGCCAAATACTTGCGCTGCGATAGTCATTGTCACTAGCGTAATTAATACAATGGCGACAATATTTAGCACAAAGCCGGCTCTTATCATGTCGCGCATTTGAATTTGCCCAGAGCCAAAAACGATAGCGTTTGGTGGTGTCGCTACTGGCATCATAAATGCGCAACTACATGCAATAGCGGCAGGAATAACCCATACAAGTGGCGAACCTGTTATAGATTCTGCAACGGGTCCTAACAAAGGAAGAAAGCCAGCAGCAGTCGCTGTATTACTCGTGATCTCCGTTAAAAACGTAATTAATGCCACAACAACAAGTACGCTCATAACAAGTGGAATAGTACTTACACCTTCTATCATTTGGGCAATAAAATCAGCAAGACCTGATGATTTTATTTGAGATGCTAATGTTAATCCGCCTCCAAACAAAAGTAGCACACCCCACGGTACCTCTGACGCGTGATGCCAATCAAGAATACGCTCATCTTTGTCTTTATTCGCTGGCATTACAAACAACAGCAATGCCGCCGCAATTGCAATTGTAGTATCTGAAATATTAAGACCTGTTATATCACCTAATAAAGGTCTAAATATCCAACAAAGTGCAGCAAGTACAAATACAAACAACACGCCTTTTTCTGCACGTTGCATTACTCCAAGGTTTTTTAACTGCGTTGAAAATACCGCTTTCGTATCAATTTTTTGATCGTTTTTAACATTAGCATCTACTTTATACGCAAATTTAGTAAGCCAAACCCAGCTAATAATTAGCATGCTTAAAGACAGAGGTACACCTATAATCATCCACTGAGCAAAGCCAATTTCTATTTGGTAACTATCTGATAAGTAAGCAGCCATTAAGGCATTAGGCGGAGTACCGATTAAAGTAGCAATACCACCAATACTTGCACCATAAGCGATTGATAACAGTAAAGCCTTACCAAACCCTTCATTACCCGGGTCTGATTGCTTAACTAAACTGGTAATTGAAAGTGCAATAGGTAGCATCATTACGGCTGTAGCCGTATTAGACATCCACATCGACAAAAATGCGGTTACCAGCATCATAGCTAAAATTTGTAAACTTGGTTTTTTACCCGCATATAGCATAGTGCTTAGCGCAATACGTTTATGTAACCCCCAACGCTCCATAGCAATTGAGATTAAAAACCCGCCTAAAAATAAAAAGATTAACGGGTGTGCATACGGCGCGGCCACACTTTTTATTGCTGCTATGTCAGCCAGTGGTGATATTACCAGTGGTAGCAATGCAGTTGCCGGAATTGGTACAACTTCACTTACCCACCACGATGCCATCCAAAACGCTAAACCTGCGGTTTTAAATGCGGCTACAGACATACCCGTTGGTGGATCGAGTAAACATGTTAATAGCATTACTAAAGGGCCCAGTACTAAAAAAAGCCATTGAAAATGTCTGTTCTTACCTGGTTCTTGCGTCAATATATTATCTGTCATGGCTAGCCTCTAAAACTTGTATTTAAGACCAAGCGCAACACTGCTGTCGTCTTGTTCTTCTAAATTAAGATCGGTATATAAAAGGTAAGCTGTTGTTTGCTTATCAAATACATAGTCAAGGCCTGTGCTCCATTGCGTTGCCTCAGATGCTTGACGAAGAGTTGAGTCATCTTTAGCAAATTGAATTTTTGGCACCCACTTATCAAGTGTATAACTGGCACTTAATACGTAACCATTGCCCGACTTACTGCCATCTACTGATTCTGAATGCTGGTACAGCGCACCTAACTGTAATTGTTCGAACTTATAAACACCAACAAGGCGGCTTGCTTTTACATTGTTAAGTGAATCTACATGACTGAACGACACATAATATGAAGTACTTTTTAAATTACGGTCGCCATAAATAAGCGTAGCAGCAAAGCCTGCTTTATCGTCTTTATTGTCATCTTTTGGCGCATAAGTAAATGAAAACTGCGTATTATGCCAATAGTTTGAGGTGTAAGTTATAGTATCACCGAGGCGGTCTTGGCCTGCAATAACCTGTGCCATATCGGCTTGAGTTTCGTTAAAGTTATCGAGTTTACCTTCAGAGTATTTAAAACGAGTGTCGTTACGACCTACAACAACTTCACCAAACGCGCCTTTTAAACCTAAGTAAGTATTACGTGCTGTGAAAGGCTCTTGCGTATCATCTTCTTCAAAACCTTTAACTTGTACCTCATATTTAAAAACAGCACTTAAATATTCGTTAAGTTTATGATCGCCCTTAATACCAATACGCGAGTATGGCGCTTCAATTTGAGTACCCTCTTCGGCATAACGCATTATGCCCGTATCAGTACTGGCAATTTGTACTTCAGCTTTACCGTATACAGCGTACTCTGCAGCAAAAGATGTGTGTGAAAACGTAGCTAAGCAACCATAGGATAGAAATAAAATACAGGTGTGTGTAGTTTTTGTCATCGTGTGCCCTAATTATTAGAATCTACTTGTTGTAGCGCTAATAAGGCAACTTTACTGCCAAGTGTATAAAAGCAATCTATTTCAATAGCTTACTAAAATAAGTCGTTTAATTTAAATAAAAGGGTGTGAATTACCACACATAAGAAAGTGGGTCTTGTCACCAAACCCACACATTTAGTCAGTAAACATATCTCTATTAAGATTGTATTTACTCATTTTATCGTAAAGTGTTTTACGAGCAATTTGCAGTGTTTCCATGGTGTTTTTAATACTGCCGTGGTTTTGCTCAAGCGCGTACTCAATAAGTGACTGCTCATAAAAAGAGACTTTTTCAGATAAGCTTAAATCGGGAGATAAGCCACCTAATTGTTGTGTTTTAACTTCAGCAAAAGCAAGTTCGGCACCAAGTAATACAGCTCGCTCTGCTTGATTTCTTAGCTCTCTCACATTGCCCGGCCAGTCATAGGCAACTAACCGCTGTTGTATTTCGTAATTTACTGCCGCCGGCGGCTTATGATAGCGAGTTGCAGCAATAGAGCTAAAGTGTTTAAACAAAAGTAATATGTCAGCTTTTCGCTCTCGTAATGGCGGAATATTAACGTTAACCAAACTAAGTCTGTAGTATAAATCAGCTCTAAAATCACCCTTTTCAACTAACGCAAGTAAGTCTACTTTTGTAGCTGCAACAATTCTGATGTCTAAATCAATTGCTTTGTTATCGCCTACAGGTGTTACTTTTCGCTCTTCTAATACGCGTAATAACTTAACTTGCAGTGCCATTGGAGTGCTTTCTATTTCATCTAAAAAGACCGTACCACCTTGTGCATATTCAAACTTACCTTTTCGACTTTGAGTAGCCCCTGTATAGGCACCACTTGCTGCACCAAACAATTCGCTTTCTATTAACTGCTCTGGTACTGCGCCACAATTAATAGCAACAAAATTACAGCTAGAGCGATTACTCTGATCGTGTAGATACCGCGCTACAAGTTCTTTACCTGTGCCAGTTTCACCTTCAATCATTACATCGGTTGGGGTATCTATAATTGTGTTTAATAAGTGCATCATGTGTTGCATTTTAGGTGTGTCACCTAGTATGCGTACACCTGGGGCTGAGGTTTTCTGTACAGCCACTTTTAATGCGCGGTTCTCCATAACAAGGCTTCGTTTGTCGCACGCTCGTGCTATGCAATCAAGAAGATGTTCGTTAACTGGTTTTTCAAATAAATCATACGCACCTAATTGCATCGCTTTAACTGCTATCGATACATCAGCGTAACCAGTTAAAAATATTACAGGGAGCTCACTATCAAAAGCCGTTATTTGCTCTAAAAGCGTTAAGCCATCCATGTTCGGCATATTTATATCGCTCAGCACAACTCCAGCAAAGCGCCTATTGAGTTTGCTAAGAGCGGTACTTGCGTCATTAAAGCACTCAACGGTGTATCCTTCGAGAGTGAGCAATTGCTTTAAAGAGTCTCTGATCATTGCTTCATCATCAATGACTATTATGTGATTACATGGGGAGCTATCAATCATCTTTATTTTCCTGCCTGTTAGAGAGGCTAATTATAAATTCAGCCCCGCCTTCAACTCGATTGTGCGCGCTCAAACAACCATTAAACGAATCTATTATTTGTTTTGATATAGATAAACCAAGGCCTAAACCTTTACTTGATTTAGTACTATAAAAAGGTTCAAACAAATTACCAAATGCATGTTGTTCAATACCAGAGCCAGTATCTAAAATCGACAGTTTTACTCGCTCTTCAAAACACTCCAGTTGAAAACTTAAGTTACGAATAATTGCACCATTCATAGCTTGGCTAGCATTAGTAATTAAATTAACGAGTACTTGTTCAAATTTAAGCGAATCGACCCACACAACGACTGTTTCATCAAACTGAGGTGGCTCTACTTGTACGTTATCTTGCTTTAACTGCGCGCTAGAAATCATTAATGCGTTATTAACAAGCCCTGCAAGAGGGTAAGGTCTGAGCTGCATTTTTGAAGGTTTACTAAAATGCTTTAACTGACCTACAATTTGGTGCACTCGATTAACTAATCCCTCAATCACTACTAAGCTTTCACCAAGTGCTGAAGTATTTCCTTTAGCTAATAAACGCTTTGCCGAAGCTAAATAAGTATTAATAGCACTGAGCGGCTGGTTTATTTCGTGGTTGATTCCTGCACTTAGCTGTCCTATTGTCGCAAGCTTTGCAGACTGCACTAAAGCCGTTTGTACTTTTTCCAAAGCCTGAGTGCGCTCAAGGACTTCAAGTTCAAGGCTATGTCTGGAGTACACCAGCTTTTTATAACCCGCAAACCGAGTTAATAAAATATAACTAATAATAATAACTAAGCTACAGATAATAAATACCCAAAATAAGCGAGGCAGTTGAGCTGAATTAACTTTTGTTATATCAACAAGTACGTTCATTGTGGCATTAAAATATCGTAAAGGTCTTTGCGACATTACGTAAAGTTTTTTATCTATTTTTAAATGTTTAATACCTTCATTAGAAAATTGAAACTGCTTAATATACAAAGGCTGATGATCTAAATAAGCCCGACGAGATTTAATATCTCTGCGCATAGTTATATCAAGTTCAGTGAAGCTGTTTAATCGCCACGTTTGCATATCTGACATTGCAATTACCTCATCTGCAAGCTGCAAAAAAAAGTGACTACCCTTTGAAGTATTTAGAAGCTCTCTGTCATCCTCAAATTTACTTACATTCACTTTTAACACAACAACACCAATGGCTTTATTGTCGCGATATACTGCTTGTGAAAAGTAAATACCACGCTCTTTAGAGCGCATGCCTAATGCAAAGTACGCTACTTTTTCGCCTGCAAATGCACGTTTGAAATAAGGTCTAAACGCAAAGTTGCTACCTAAAAAAGTATAATCTGCTTGCCAATTACTACTGGCAATAACTTCGCCTTGAGTATTTAGAACAAAAATATCTGAGGAACCGCTAGCTTGTTGAATATCAGCAAGGTAGTTATTAATAGCGTTATAGTGCTGTGGCTGCGCATCTACAAAGTCTATCATTAACGAGTTATAGGTAAGTAACTGGGGAATAGCAGAAAAACGAGCAAGCTCAGTATCAATATAGTTATTTAATTGCGTAACTTGGCGCTCAGCCTGGTAGGTTGCTTGCTCAACATCATGAGAACGACCAAGCCAAAACGTAACAACTAATATAAGTACGAGTAACACACAAACAGTAATGATTTTTTTAGAAAAAGAAAACATGAAGAACTCGCAAAAAATAGCCAAGAAAATTTTAGGGCGCTAGTGTAACGGCTAATCTCTAGCAGAGATATAAACTTTTTGTTAACAACAGTTTTAAAGTGTTTAAAAACAAAAATCGCCGTAAACAACTACGTTTACAGCGATCTGTTTAGCATTAAATTAAAAAACAATTAATTTGTAGCTAATGTTGATCTATTTTTAACATATTTATATAAGCCAATTAACGACGCTGCAATCCAAAATATTTCGATTACAAAGCTCGCTAAATTAAAGTTATAACAAAGGCTAATTAACAGTAAAATTGCCCCTGTTAAATTCATCATATTATACGTTAAGCTAGCTGGAGATGTTTTACCTAGCTGCAGTAAAAAAAATGAACCAACTACTAAAAAAGTACCTGTCATGCCTATGATGTCAAATAAGAGTGCTATCACGAAACTATCCTTTATCCATTTTTAAATAACCCAATAAACTGGCCCGATCCATGGGGAGGGTATTTTTTCATTCATTGAAACAGCAAACCGGGCGATTCTATCAATATGGTAAATTCTAACAAGGCCATATGTCCGCATGCACAAGGCTTTATACTTATTCGCTTAATTAAGTATTATTGCGGTTTAGTATTACTTCATATACCTTATTTAAAGGTTACTTTGCCGCCAATTATTTTATAGGCCGGCGCACCGCGAATAATCGCTTCTCGGGCAAATGGCCGGCTACAGTTAGGGCAAATACAAGCCTCTGTTGTAAAGTCTTGGCTAATACGCTCTTTAAAGCACTTAATTAATGCTCCTTTCCCCCCTTTTCGATATTTAAATAAAGAGGCTTTACAAGCAGAGCAAAAAATATCAACCGTTTTAGTAGGGCCTTTTTTGTTGGGTTTTGCCATTACGTCCTGCGGTATTATATAAAGAGTAATTAGCAATTATATCAGTTTAGATGGGTAAAGGTTACCACCTCTGACTTAGAATTTAGATACGGCAGACTTAATCTATAAAGGCCCATTAAAATATAGCCCTTATAAAATAAACACATCCTAATCTTTAAAAAAGAAGCGGTTTAACTGAGATGACAATACATTCATATTAAAAGGTTTGACTATAAACCCTGATACCTTAGCTGCAATAACTTGCTTAACTTTATCTGTACTGTCTTCACAAGTAACCATTAAAACGGGAATATCAGCGAGTTCTTTATCTTTTCGAATGTTAGTAAGTAAACTAACGCCATCCATTTTTGGCATATGAAGGTCAGTAATAACCAAATCGAAATGTTGATTACGCAGAAATACCAAAGCTTGCAATCCATCAGTTGCTTCAACGATATTGCTATACTCTAGTTTTCTAAGCATATTAATTAGTACGTGTCGCATGAGTGGCATATCATCAACAACTAATATTTTCATTAGTTTCTTTACCAAATTGTATAACGGGATTATATAAAACTACTCTACTCGTAGATAAGGATCAAATTTGGATTTGCTGATTATTTAAATCTTACGGCCATATCCCTAAAATGAGCCCCATTAACGAAAATTGTAAAATATGGTACCCCCCGTTAATTAAAAAAAGCTTTAGAGGGCGTTGCTCAAATATATAACTCAATCCAAATGAACTACTGATCCAAAAAAAGCCGATCACAAAGCCGGCTCCTATACTTTCACCTACGCTTGCATCCTTACCTAAAAAAAGAGATAGCATTAAAGCCGCTATAAAAACTAAAAAAAAACTGCCACCAAATATCAACTTAGGGTTAGCCGATTGTAAATCCAGATCAGTTAAGCCAATACTTTCTAGCCATGCATTTTTAAAGAGAGCTTTTGAATACCATATACCACCAAGCATAAAAGAAGACAGCGTAGCCACTAGTATCGCAAAATAATCAACATCTAAAAGGTTCATACAAACAGCCGTATACAAAAAGTGTAATACCGTTTGGTATTAAATATTAACGGTATAAAGATACTCCCAATGTAGTTATAAATAGGGGATTGAGCAAATGGCCTAACTTAAATTAATTTTTGGTATAGAAGATAATTATAAAAATAAAATTTATAAATCGCCAAATTTTGCATTGGTCAATAAGGCTAAATCAGTTGGCGAGAGTGCTATTTCTAAGCCTCTTTTTCCGGCGCTCACATAAATAGTGTCAAAGAGAGAAGCACTGCTATGAATAAACGTAGCTAGACGTTTTTTTTGTCCAAGCGGACTCACCCCTCCTAAAATATAACCGGTACTAACTTGTACTTTTTGTGGGGCAGCCATAATTACTTTTTTAGCACCACATAGTTTAGCTAACTGTTTTAAATTGACTTGTTGAGATACAGGTGTAACAGCAACAATCAGTTGCCCTTCATGTGTTTCAAGTACTAAGGTTTTAAATACTTGTGCACTGTCTAAATTTAACTTTTCAACGGCTTCAAGCCCGTAGTGGCTATTATTCTTATCGTGCTCATAACTGAGGACTTCAAAGGTTTTTTTTTGCTTTTTAAGTAGATCTATTGCTGGTGTCATGCTGTTTCATCTTTTTTATTCACAGTAACAAAAATTAAGTTTAAAGCAAAAAAAAACGACGCTAAAAGCGTCGTTTTTTTGTTTATAATAATTTAAATTTATTTAGTTAAATCATCAAAAAACTTTTTAACACCGTCAAAAAAGCCTTGCTCTTTAGGACGGTTTTTAGAGCTATCTGTGCCCATGCTTTCATCTAACTCTTGAAGTAGTTCACGTTGACGCTCGTTAAGATTAACTGGCGTTTCGATTACCACTTTACAAATTAGATCGCCTTGTGCACCACTGCGTACAGACTTAACACCTTTGCCACGCATACGGAACATTTTGCCCGTTTGAGTTTCAGACGGTATTTTAAGTTTTGCACGACCATCAAGTGTTGGCACCTGAATTTCGCCACCAAGGCCTGCTGTAGTAAAGCTAATTGGTACTTCACAATATAAATTATTCGCTTCACGTACAAATATTTCATGTTCACGAACCGATACTTGCACATACAAGTCGCCCGATGGCGCGCCATGCATTCCGGCTTCGCCTTCACCCGTTAAGCGGATACGGTCGCCTGTATCAACGCCAGCTGGAATTTTAACTGAAAGCGTTTTAGTTTTTTCTACGCGGCCTTGTCCATGACAACTGTTACAAGGGTCTGAAATAATTTGACCTTGTCCCTGACACGTTGGACACGTTTGCTGAACAGCAAAGAAACCTTGGCGCATTTGCACCTGGCCAGCACCATGACATGTAGTACATGTTTTAGGCTTAGAACCCGCTTTAGCACCACTGCCATCACATGGCTCACAACCAACCCATGTAGGTACTTTAATTTCAACTTCTTTACCACGAACAGCTTCTTCTAAGCTTAAGTCCATGTTGTAACGTAAATCAGATCCACGTTGTTGGCGAGATTGACGTCGACCACCGCCGCCACCAAAAATATCGCCAAATACATCGCCAAATACATCACCAAAGTCACCATGTCCGCCACCAAAACCACCGTGACCACCGCCACCACCTTGTTCAAAGGCTGCGTGACCATGTTGGTCATACATTTGACGTTTTTGATCATCGGTTAGTATTTCGTACGCTTCTTTAACTTCTTTAAATTTTATTTCGAGATCTTTATCGCCTGCGGTACGATCTGGATGATATTTCATCGCTAAGCGTTTATACGCTTTTTTTATGTCTCGCTCACTCGCATCTTTGCTTACGCCGAGGACTTCGTAATAATCGCGTTTTGACATATCTATCACACTACTCTTTTCTGTTTACAGCGTAAGCTGCTGGATAAACCGATAAATCGCATCGATTTATCATTGAATTTTTAAACCTTGAATACATGCAAAAGGCGCGACAAGCTATTGCTCGCGCGCCTCAATTGTTCATCCTAACCTAAACACCTAACTGAGTTAAGTGTTTTTGGCTAGCGAGAAGCGGTAGCAACAATTACTTGTCGTCTTTCACTTCTTCGAACTCTGCATCAACAACGTCGTCGTCTTGCTTAGTTGACTGTTGTTCGCCAGCGTCTGCTGAACCTTGCTGTGCTTTCGCTTGAGCAATTTCCATTAGTTTTTGAGACTTTTCAGCAAGAGCTTGAGTTTTAGCTTCAATCTCTTCTTTATTGTCGCTCTTAATTGCAGCTTCTAAATCTACAACAGCCGCTTCAATTGCTTCTTTGTCTTCGTTTGGTAATGCATCGCCAGCTTCTTCAATTTGCTTACGTGTACCGTGAACTAAAGCGTCAGCTTGGTTACGAGCAGCTACAAGTTCTTCAAACTTTTTATCGTCTTCAGCATGTGCTTCTGCATCACGAACCATCGCTTCAATTTCGTCATCGCTTAAGCCTGAAGATGCTTGAATCGTAATTTTTTGCTCTTTACCTGTATCTTTATCTTTCGCAGATACATGTAAGATACCATCGGCATCAACATCAAATGTTACTTCGATTTGTGGTGTACCACGTTGTGCTGGACGAATACCTTCTAGGTTAAATTGGCCTAGAGATTTATTGTCGCTTGAACGTTTACGCTCACCTTGAAGTACATGAATTGTTACAGCAGATTGATTATCTTCAGCTGTTGAGAACGTTTGCGATTTCTTAGTAGGAATCGTCGTGTTTTTCTCAATCAATGCAGTCATTACTGAACCCATTGTCTCAATACCTAGAGATAATGGAGAAACGTCTAGTAATAGTACATCTTTAACGTCACCAGCAAGTACACCACCTTGAATCGCTGCGCCTACGGCTACTGCTTCATCAGGGTTGACATCTTTACGAGGTTCTTTACCGAAGAACTCTGCAACGATTTTTTGTACTAAAGGCATACGTGTTTGACCACCAACAAGAATAATGTCGTTGATGTCGCTTACTGATAAATCAGCATCAGCAAGTGCACGTTTAAGTGGCTCAATTGTTTTAGTTACTAAATCTTCAACTAGTGACTCAAGCTTAGCACGTGTTAGTTTCACGTTCATGTGCTTAGGACCAGATGCATCAGCAGTTACATACGGAAGATTTACTTCTGTAGACTGTGCAGATGAAAGTTCAATTTTTGCTTTTTCAGCAGCTTCTTTAACACGTTGCATTGCAAGCGGATCATTTTTAAGGTCTAAGCCTTGATCTTTCTTGAATTCAGCTACTAAGTAGTTGATTACGCGGTTATCGAAATCTTCACCACCTAAGTGAGTGTCGCCGTTTGTAGCAAGTACTTCAAAAGTGTGCTCGCCTTCAACTTCATCAATTTCAATGATTGATAAATCGAAAGTACCGCCACCTAAGTCATATACTGCAACTACGTTTTCGCCACGGTTTTTATCCATACCGTAAGCAAGTGCCGCAGCCGTTGGCTCATTGATAATACGTTTAACTTCAAGACCCGCAATACGACCAGCATCTTTCGTAGCTTGACGTTGTGAATCATTAAAGTATGCAGGTACTGTGATTACGGCTTCAGTTACTTCTTCACCTAAGAAGTCTTCAGCTGTTTTCTTCATTTTTTTCAGTACTTCAGCAGAAATTTGTGGTGCAGCGCGTTTTTCGCCGCCCGCTTCTACCCATGCATCGCCGTTATCAGCTTTAACAATTTTAAACGGCATGATGCCGATATCGCGTTGTACTTCTTCGTCTTCAAAACGACGACCAATTAAACGCTTAATTGCAAATAATGTGTTTGTCGGGTTAGTAACCGCTTGACGCTTAGCAGATTGACCTACTAATGTTTCGCCGTCTTGCGTGTAAGCAATAATAGACGGGGTTGTGCGATCGCCTTCCGCGTTTTCAATAACACGTGCTTTGCCACCATCAAGTACTGCAACACAAGAGTTTGTAGTACCTAAATCGATTCCAATAATTTTACCCATGAAACTTCTCCAACTTCAATATTCGTTAATACGTTCGATGACATAGTAAATAGGGATGCGCCAAACTTATTTCAACTGTAAAAATGAAAAAAAATTCATTTTTTATGATTTATTTACAAAATAACCCTAATAATTGTAAGGAATGGTGATTTTTACACCGCCAGGGACGCTTTTAATTACTGGTCTGACTAGTTTGATTGTGTTATAAATTTATTAAATCGCACTACAAAAGGATATCTTCTATGCATTTTGAACAATTACTTCAGCAAGCTTCAAAAATTGGAAATTTAGACAATACCGAACAATCAACTAGCACAATGCAATTCCCAGAAAACTGGTGTCAGGGCAGAACTGCTTTTGGTGGGCTTTCGGCTGCGCTGTTATATCAAGCAATCAGAGGCAAGGTAACGGATGATCGTCGCTTACTTTCACTCAGTACTAATTTTGTAGGGCCATTACTTGCCGATACCTCTTTTTCATTGTCTGTTGAAATACTGCGCCAAGGTAAAAGCAGTACACAGGTACTTGCCAAAGCGATTCAAAATGAACAAGTGTGCGTAATTGTACAAGCGTGTTTTGCTAAAAGTAGAGAGTCGGGTATTAATGTGCCTGTTTCGAAGTCTTTGGGTTTAAAGCCAGTAGATGAGCGCCACACGTTACCTTTTATAAAAGGTCAGATGCCTGAATTTTTCCAACATGTTGATTTATGCCCCCAACAAGGTGCTATGCCATTTAGTAGTGCAGAAACTTCTCACTTAGGTGGCTGGATGCGGTTTAAACATACGCCCGAACAAATAACTGAAGCCCATGTGATTGCACTTACCGATGCATGGCCGCCAACACTTTTACAAATGTTTAAACAACCCGCTCCTGCAAGTAGCATGTCGTGGTATTTAGAATTTGTGCAAGAGCCAAACTTAACACCTGGAGAATGGCTTGGCTTTGAAGCAATTACTCATCATTCAAAAGATGGATACGGTTTAGAGGATGGCTGTATATGGTCGCAGTCGGGTGAGCTAATAGCGCTTACACGTCAAACAGTGGCTTTATTTGATTGATGAATGGGTTTGGCCTTCATCAACAATCCTTTTATAAGTACCATTTTGCTTGATGAGCGCCAAACCAATATCAAACTCAGTAGCTAAAACGAGGTTATTAAAATAAGCAGGTCGATCTGCTTTTGGAAATAAAGTGTAAATTTGCACAGCTTCGGGGGATTTATGCCGATTGTAGTAATAGTAAAAAATACGCTTATCTAACACAATTACATCAACCCAACCTTTTAACAGCTTATCTACCTGCGCTTTTTGATTAATAACCTCTTGATATGAGCTAAAGTGTTTAACATTCCTTTTAAATATAGGAGGCAGATATGCCGTTGCATTTTGAAAAGCAAGAACGTTTTTATTAAACGTGCCTTCTATTTTATCAATGTTATATCTATTTCGCTTGAGTGTAATAGCTACATTTTCATAACTAAGTACCGTTTTACTTGGATAAATACCCGCACTAATTCCTCCAGCATAATTTAAAAGTATATCTACTCCATTATTATGTAATTGATGCTCAGCGCGTTTATTCGACATATATTGCATATTAATATTGGCAAATCCATTGGCCTTTAACGCGGCTTTTATTAAATTTAGGTGTATACCCGAGTCCGTTTTTACAAAAACATAGGGTGGAATTGATGCGCTCGCAGCGATCATTACCTCTCGCTCTTTATTAATAGCCACAGCATTTTGCGAGCAAACAAAGAGCCACACTAATATGTAGTAAAAATAATATTTCACACGCTTCCTTTATATAACGAACAGCTTGATGGCAGAACGCGTTGTATTAATGTATTAAATATAGCAAAATTGAAGAAATATTCTTCTTGCTTGGTATTAAATTGCAAACTGTATGCCCCTGCTGCGATCTGATCATAGATATACCTCGCATAATCGCAAAACAAATGGCGATATGCCCACATTGCCACCATAAACTTTGCGAAGCCGATGTTAATCACGATAGTCGTATAGTTGCACTAAGCTTTAGCGCACTATTAATGCTGCTGAGCAGTATGTTTTACCCTTTTATTTCTTTTAGCAGTAGTGGTATTACTCAAACTATTACTCTGCCCGACGCGGCTCGGATTTTATTTAATTACGATAGTGAACTGCTTGGCTTATTTATCGATTTGAGCATTATTGCTCTGCCTATGGGTTTGCTTCTTATTTTAATTCCTTTGCATCTTGGGCTTTTAAAAACATTACCAGAGGGCATAGCAAGGCGACTACTAAAGTTCACCCTTGCGTTAGAACCGTGGATTATGTCGGAAATATTTTTAATTGGCGTACTTGTTAGTATGGTTAAAATCATGTCGCTGGCTGATATTAGCTTTGGCACGAGTTTTTGGGCTTATGTGGGGTTTGTTATTTTATACATAGCCGCGCTTGTTCACTTAAATCGCCCACGCTTATGGGCTCAAATAAAGCCTGTAAAAGTACTCGAAGGCGCAGAGCATGCTAAACGTGCAATAGATGAAAATATTAAAGCCTGCCATGTGTGCCACCAACTATGTACCGGTAATATTTGTCAGCGTTGCCATACAAAAACGCACGTTAGAAATCCTTACAGCGTACAAAAAGCAGCAGCTTGGCTAATTACCTCTGTTGTTTGTTATATTCCAGCTAATGTGTTGCCTATTATGCACACCACTAGCCTTGGGGATGAATCCCCTTCAACTTTAATTGGTGGCGTAATTACACTTTGGAAAAGTGGCTCCTACCCTATTGCCGCTATTATATTTTTAGCCAGCGTTGTGGTGCCACTTGCTAAAGCTTTTGTATTGAGCTTTTTATGCTTTATGGTAACGAGGCCTGCCAATAAACATACAAAAAGTTATACCCGAATTTATCAACTGACTGAGTTTATTGGAAAATGGTCGATGATAGATGTATTCGTGGTTGCTATTTTAGTTGCCTTAGTTCAACTGGGTAATTTAATGTCAGTAACACCAGGATTAGGCATTGTATTTTTTACAGTTATGGTAATATGCCAAATGATGGCTGCCCATGCCTTTGACCCACGCTTGTTGTGGGATTCCCCTAAAAACAAAAAATCAGAGAACAAAGCATGACCGAAACTGCCGAAATAACAAAAGAACCGAAAATTTCCGCTATCTGGATCATTCCGGCAATTGCGCTGTTAGTGGGCATGTGGATGTTATACCAATACCAAGCTAATAAAGGCCCTACAATTTTTATCGAAATGCCACAAGCTGAGGGTATTATTGCAGGTAAAACTGAAATAAAAGTGCGCAGTGTAAAAATAGGTCAAATTGATCATGTTCGACTATCAGACACCCAAGACAGCGTTATTGCCCGTGCGCAAATAGACAAAAACTACAATAACTTATTAACTGATGATGCCAAAATTTGGGTCGTAAAACCACGCATTGATGAAACGGGTATTAGCGGAATGAGCACGCTATTATCTGGTGTATATTTAGAGTTTTCACCCGGTGAAAGTAAAGAGCTAAAAGAGCGTTTTAAATTACAAGACGAACCCGCCCTCATTGGTAAAGATGTGAAAGGTGGCCGTTTCAAATTAATGAGTTACAACGCTGAAGTGCTTGATGTGAGTACTGGTATATTTTTCAAAAATTACAAAATAGGTCAAATAGAAACCGCCACTTTTGATTGGGAAAACCAAGCAATGAAGTACGGCGTATTTATTAAAGAACCTTATCAAAATCTCATCACCATGAACTCTATTTTTTGGGTGAACGCAGGGATTGAAATTGACCTATCTGCCGATGGCATCAATATTAATACGGGCTCTTTAAGTAAACTTTTAAAAGGCGGCATTTCGGTTGGCTTACCTGAGCAACAGGCCCCGGGTGAAATAGCACAAGATGGGCATAGCTTTTCATTGAGCCAAAGCTATAAAGAAGCGCTAGAAGAGCGCTTTTACGATTTTGATTACTACCTCATTGAATTTGAACAATCAGTTCGAGGACTACGCACAGGTGCTCCTGTCGAATATAGAGGTATGCGTGTAGGTACTGTTGTTGAAACCCCTGCCAATGTAATTATTGACGGTAAACCTGCCCACTTTAGAAACCATAATACGGCGGTTCCAGTACTTATAAAAGTAGAATACGGACGCTTGTATCACGACAGTGCCTCAGCTAAAGAGTATTGGCAAGGTAGTTTAAAAGGCTGGATTGAAAGTGGTATGCGCGCCTCGTTAAAGCCTGGTAATTTATTAACGGGTGCAGTGTACGTTGATTTTGATATATACCCAGATGCACCGCAAGCACACCTAGGTAAACTTGTGCAGTATGATGTTTTTCCGAGTATTTCTAGCGGCATAACCGTATTAGCAGACCAAGTCTCTGACGTACTTAATAAAGTAAATAACTTAAAAGTTGAAGATAGCTTAGAACAAATGCAAGCCACATTTACCGATTACCGAGCGCTTGCTAATGAAATGCGAGAGCTACTAAGCCAAAAAGATACACAAAACTTACCAGGTGACTTTAATCGTAATTTCGAAAAGATGACAAAAAGTATGGAGCAGTTTGAAGTAACTATGCGCCAATTTGATAAAACCATGGCCAGTTACCAAGCAGGTTCTGAACTTCATCATCAAATACAGCAAACATTAAAAGAGTTTAAACGTTTAAGTGAGGGCCTACAGCCTCTAACTCGCGGATTAAACGAGCAACCTAATATGCTAATTTTTGATAAATCATTACCAGCAGATCCAAAACCAAGGAAGCAATAATGAAATCGTTATTTTTAACTGCAAGTTTATTATTACTATTGGCAGGTTGTAGTTCATCAATACAAACTGCGACACAGTATTACCAGTTTGAGCAGCCTATTGGTGCCTCGTCTCGAAATGTGACAGACACAGACGCACAATTAAGAATACAAACAGTTGTACTTAGAGGTGCTTTAAATAATTTAGGTATTGCTATGAAAATAGATAGCAACCAAATTCATGCTGCAAATTACAACCTGTGGGGCGAATCGCCGGATGTAATGCTCACTGCAACAGCCCAGCAAACTCTTTTTAATGCTATGCCAAATTGGATGGTAATAAAGGGCTTACCGGTCATTACTGAACTCGATCAACAAACGTTTTATGAGCTTGAATACGAAATTCACCACTTTAATGGCGATATGGAAGGTAACGCTGATATTTCAGGGCTTTGGCGTTTATATTACACACACCCTGAAACAGGCCGACGTCTTATAAGTATTCATAATTTTTCAAACCTAGTACCTATAGATGATGATGGATACGACGGTTTAGTTTCAACGCTTGAAGCAACATGGCTAAATATAAACCTAAATGTTGCAAAACAAATAGAACAAGCAAGACTTTAATCATTAAGTGAAAATATAATTACGGCGGTTTTATCATCATTGATAACCGCCTTGCCCTTTATTTTAAAGCCCAATTTTAACAACACATTCTGCGATGCCCTATTATCTGGTGATGTTATTGCACACAGTTTTGTAATTCCAAATTCATGCTTATGTTGCAAAAGTGCGCTGGCCGCTTCAAAAACATAGCCCTTTTTTTCAAAACCGCTTACAAGTGCAAAACCTAAATCAGGTTGCAGTAACGCGGCGCGTTTATAAAACCCAACAACGCCAACCACTACAGCATTATGCAAAGTAATAATGTAAGGCCCAAAGCCTTGGCGTACATGAGAAGCAATAAATGACTGATTGATGTACGACTTGGCATCATCAAGGGTATAGATTGCTTTATCACCAATATGCTCTATGAAACTCGCCTGATTAACTAGCTTAAGTAAAATAGCTGCATCAAGCTCATTTGCATGGCGCAACAACAGTCGATTTGTTTTAAATACAGCGTTCAATGTAAGCTCCTCTAAAAAACTTTGTTTTGCATGTAACTTTTTGTTGACTGAAATTAAAAAGCGGATTATTTTTGCGCCGATGTTTTTACAGGCACAACAATAGCGGTTTGCACTCCTTGCACCGTCTGGCGCCAAAGCCAACGCGTTTCACTTAAGCCGCTATTTAACATAACTGTTTATGTGTCCCTCCCTCGCGTACAAAAGCAGTGACTTGGAAGGTGATTTTACAACAAACTTATCATCTTCTTTGTTTTTGTATAAGCAGTTTAAAAATTAATACTATTGTAATTTTTATACATGCTTTTAATTTTGTGAATACTTAAATGCTTGAACCTTCTGCGTTGAGTTTACTACCACCGTTAGTGGTGGTTGTATTGGCTGTTGTATTACGCCGCCCTATTTTATCTTTACTTATTGGTGCTTTAGTTGGTTTAGTTATAGCCGATCCTGCACAGGTACTTACTAACTTTGCGAGTACATCGCTAAAAGTGATGACAGACGAAACCATTGGCTGGCTAATACTTGTATGTGGTGGCTTTGGCGCTTTAATCGCGCTATTAGTGCGCACAGGTGGCGCATCGGCTTTTGGCAAGTTAGCCCTTAAATACACTAAAGGTAAGCGTTCATCTTTGTTTATGACCTTTTGTTTGGGTGTAGTTATTTTTATTGATGACTACTTAAATGCGCTTACCGTGGGTGAAACCATGAAACGCATTACCGATAAATTTAAAGTGAGCCGTGAGATGCTTGCCTATGTTGTAGACTCTACTGCTGCACCAATTTGTGTACTTGTCCCTTTATCTACCTGGGCGGTTTTTTTTGGTGGCTTACTCGTAGATAACGGTATTGCTGAAGAAGGCAAAGGGATTGCAGTTTATATCCAAGCCATACCGTATATGTTTTATGCGTGGTTTGCAGTGCTTGTTGTTTTACTTGTTGTGCTGGGTATTATTCCTGCGATTGGTCCAATGAAAAAAGCAGAACAAATGGCACAAATTGAGCAAGCTCAAGTCGACCCTGCTCAATACAATGACGTTCAAACAGCGGATGAATATGCAGTAAAAGCAGCTGAAGAAAACTTTGAAGATGCTGATCCTAAAGGTAAATTACGTAACTTTTTGGTGCCGATTATTTTACTGGTTGCATTTACGGTTTACTTTGAAATAGACGTATACAAAGGCTTACTAGCAACAATGGCGGTCACTCTCCCGTTTTATGCGCTACAAAAATTAATGAGCGTAAGTGAAATGATTGAGCGCATGCTTGATGGCTTTAAAAGTATGATCCCCGCTATTGGTACTGTTATAGCGGCGTTTATATTCAAAGACGTATGCGACTTAATTGGTTTGCCTCAGTTTGTTATTGGTAGCTTAAGCCCTTATATGACCGCAGCATATTTACCAGCCGTGGTATTTATTTCAATGGCTATTTTAGCGTTTGCAACAGGGTCTAGCTGGGGTATTTTTGCTGTATCAATTCCGATTGTTATGCCACTGGCAAATGCGGTTGATGCAAACATACCACTGGTCATTGGTGCGCTATTATCGGCTTCTTCTTTTGGTAGCCAAGCGTGTTTTTACTCAGATTCAACGGTGCTCGCAGCGCAAGGCTCTGGTTGTAATTTAATGAGCCATGCCGTTACACAATTGCCTTACACGCTAATTGCTGCGGCATTAGCTGTTATAGGCTTTTTAATAATGGCTTAATTAGCTTAATAAATAAAAACCCCAATGTAGCAATACATTGGGGTTTATTTTTAGCTGTATAAATAAAGCTTATTTTTGTAGTTTAATACCATTGTAATAGGCATCAAGCGTTGTGATTTTAGTTTGATTTGGTAAATCGGCAAAGTCACTTTCTATAAACTTAGTACCACGTAATTGCACATTTAAACGTGCCGCATTAGGATTAAGCATTGTTTGCTTGTAGTAGTCTTTTATATCTGCAAGCGTTACTTTTTCAACTTCATCAATCAGCTTTTGCTTAGAATCAAAGGTAAAGTTTTCACGGTACCAATCGTTTATAAGTGGGCTCATTTCGTCACTTAAATTTTTAGGCTGCTCTTTAAGCGATACCAGGGTTGAATTTTTAAGCTGCTCAAAAGTCTCTTCGCTCATGTTATCAAGTTCAACTGCGTATTCTTTTTTAAACTTATCAAAACGAGCTTGTATTTCTTTTGGTCCTTTAACTGGTGTTTGAATATACAAACCAATTGCTGAGTAATCTTCAATTGGGCGAGCTAAGGCACCTACTGCGTATGCAAGTTGCTCCTCAGTACGCATTTTATCAAACGCAACTGTTCTAAAGTGGCTTTGTAATACAGTCGCTTCTGCTTTTTGTTTGTAACCCGCAACAGGGTGAACGGTCATATCAACCACCGCTACATCAGCTACATCTATATCTTTTTGCAGTACCAGCGTTTCGCCCGGTTGTGGCAACCATGCTTTGCTTCGCGCAAATTCACTGCGTTTATGGTTGCTTGGTAGCGTTGCACTTAATTCGTCTGCAATCGCGTCTATATCTTGCTGATTGTAGTTACCGTAACTAAATACGCGTAAATCGTTTTGTGCAAACGTAGCTGTTTTTAATTGTGCTAAGTCGGCAACACTCACTGAGTCAGCGGCTTTAATAAGGGCGTCTGTATCAAAACCACCTGTACGCGTTAGTTTTGAATACTCGCCAAATGCTTGTGCATACGGAAACTGTTTTTGTTGGTTTAGTAAATTACGTTTAAAGCGATCAACTGCTTGGCTAAATGCTTGTGCTGTTTCATCGGCTTTTAATCCGGTTAAAGCTTGTTTAAGCAATACATCTTGTTTATCTGTAAAACCACTCATAGATAAAACAAGACCATTACTCGGCGCAAGGCTTACACTCATACCAGCGATTGCTGCTTCGGTACTTAACTGACTTTGTTGAATATTGTATAAATCAGCCCAAACAGAATAAAGTACTTCTGCTTTAATATCGTTCAAACCGGGTTGAGTATTTATATAAACTTCGACAAGCCCTTTTGGCTGCTCTGCAAATTTTTGACTTGCTTGGCGCCATACTTTTACACCATTTTTATCGTAAGCAAGCTCAGGGTGTTTTTGCTCTTTAAATGCTTGAGTTTTTATTGCAAAATTTTCAGGCAATAAATTGTTTACAGTTGGTAGTGCTAACTTAAATTCGCTTGGTTTTTTCCAGCTGGCAATTTCATCATCGCCAATATCACTAATGCGGTATTTGCCGTCGTAAAAGTGTAGTTGCGAGTCAGTCTCTTCTTGTTGCGATACATACCAAATACGAAGAGTATCGGCATTTAACTGCTCAAGTACTTTATTTACAGCATCAGCGTCAAATTTTGCATAATAGTAAGGTGCATTAATAGCGTGATTTAACGGATAGTCTTGCATGCTTTGCGTAAGTGAACTTACATAATTAAACTCATCACCTTTTTCTAAAAACTTAAATTGGTTATTTAGTGATGTACGAATTTCGTTGAAGTACTTGCTATCAACGCCCTCTTTTTTAATTAAATCGATGTACTGCATAATAGTCGCAACTATTTCGTCACGATTTTTCATGCCTTCATCTGTAAGCTCTGCGTTTACGTTTAATGACCCGTAGTTACCATATTGATTTGGTGCAGCTGAAGCTGACAACTGAGATACCCACCCTTTGTCACGAAGCAATTGCGCTGGGCTGCCCGGCATTTCATTACTTAGTAAATACGCTACAAATCGGTTTGGTTTAAGGGCAAATTCGCTATTATTATTAGCAATGGTGAAATCAAGTTGTAGCTGTTTTACATCTTCATTTGGTGCATAAAACACGCGTTTCCCGCCAGCGTTATCAAAATCAAGTTTTGCAGTTACTGTTGGTTTTTCGATGTTTTTATTTTTTATATCAGCAAAGTATTTTTGTGCTTTTTGCTCCATTTCAGCAATAGGTAAATTAGAAATAAGCGCTACTTTCATGACATTTGAAGAATAATATTTATTATAAAAATCAACCGTTTCTTTATGAAGAGAACTATTTTCTTTGTCACCAAGTGTTTCTAGGTTACCAATTAAAAAGCGATTAGCCGGGTGATCGCCCATCATTTTACGCGCTAGTTTAAATTGACCAAAAAAGTCCATTTCGCGACGCATTGACCACTCTGCGTTTACTGCATTTTTTTCTTTGTCTGTGTACTCAGGGTATAACTTAGGTGCTTTGAAAAAGTCGGCAAAACGGTCTAGCCCTTCATCAAACGCGTCGTTATTAATTTTAAACATGTAATTAGTAATATCGAGCCAAGTATACGCATTGTGCGCGCCACCATTTTTGGTCATAAAATCAGAATACCCTTTTGTATCTGGGTAACGATCTGTGCCTAAAAACAGCATGTGCTCTAAATAATGCGCCATACCCTGTTGCGACATCGGGTCGTGTAGTAAACCTACACCTACACTTAGTGCCGCTGCTGACTTTTCAGCACCAGGATCAGACACTAAAATAACTTCAATGTCGTTTGCTAATTTAAGTGTTTTATATTCGCGGTTATCGTTAGGACTTACAACTAACGTGTCTGATAATAAAGAGGCCGGAGGCGCTACAGAAACCGAAGCTGTATTTGAACAACCACTTAAAACTGCAAGTGCGATAGCACTAAAACCAATAATCTTTTTCATTTTTGTTTTCCATTAAAAAGTATTGCGCAAAATAGCGTGCGCCAATTCAAAGCAATATAGTTAAGCTAAACTAACATTTTCAATTAATAACTTTCTACAAAATAACGCTATTTTGTGTAACACATTGTGAAAAATGTCTTCATAATCAGATATTAGTTGGGAGTCTGCCAACCTTGCGAGATTAAAAATCATTCAATATCAAAAGATCCACAAACTCTAAATAATAATAAGGAAAAACAATGGAAAAAATCATCATACTTGCCATGTTTGCACAAGTTACGCTTTCACTGGTTGTCATGCTCATTATGGGTAAAAGACGCTTTGCAGCAGCTAAAAACAAACAATTAGATTTAAGCGATTTTAAAACAATGCAATTAGATAAGGCTGGCGACACTATTAGGGTTGCAGATAGAAACTTTTCAAATCAGTTTGAAATACCTGTGCTTTTTTACGCGGGGTGTTTACTTGCACTACAGCTAAATAGCGCCAGTACACTTGTGGCTATACTGGCCTGTTTATTTGTAGCAACACGTATTGTGCATAGTGTTATTCATTTAGGTGAAAATAACGTACGCGCACGTTTTAAAGTGTTTTTACTAGGTTGTGCTTGTGTGTTTTCAATTTGGCTTGCGATGGTTTGGCGAGTATTACTTTAAACAGCAAAGTTTAATAATAATGTGGGCGGCTGTTTTACGCCATCCACATTACCGTTAATTTTAATTATTTAGCACGTTTTAAACGAGGAACCGCAAGTAAAAAAGCACCTAAAAGCCAAATTAATCCGCCGCCAGAACTGCTACCTGAATCTGTTGATGTGTCAGAATCAATTAGCGTATTTTCAGTAACAGTAAGACCTGCGGCTGAATTAGGATCATCATCCATTACCGCCACGTTTTGAATAGTCACTAAATTAGCACTGCTAATTGTTACATCAGTGCTTGCACATTGTTCAGCAGTAATACCAACAACGGGTGTTTCACCACAGTGTATTAATGCTGCAATTTTATCTAACGTTGATTGGCTTGCTGCAGTAATTTGTCCAAACACAGTAAAGCCACCGTTTTGCGTATCAAGTGCTGCACTATTGTCTGTAATATTAAAAAACCACTGGCTTGTTGCGCTATTAGCATCACCCGATAGTTTAGCCATCGCAATGGTGCCCTTAACATTAGAAAAAACAGGCTCATTTTCTACAGCAGGCTTTGTGGTAATCGCATCTAGCGAGTCAGAAAATGTAAATCCTCCCCCTTGAATAACAAAGTTACTAACAGAGCGGTGAATTACTGTTTCGTTATATGAATCGTCTTGAACGTAACTTAAAAAATTTGCAACTGTTTTAGGTGTTTGTTGATCAAACAAGTTAATTTCTATGACACCTTGGCTCGTGTTCATTTCGACAATAGTGGCAGCACTTGTAAAGCTTGCTGCGGCGAGTACTGAGCCAAGTAAAAGTTTTTTCATGTTGTATTCCTGTTGTTATATTTTTAGATAATTGTTAATGCGTTAACACATTAATGCCATAGGCGATCAAAATCGATTCTAAAGTGCGAGTTGATACAAATTAGACCGTGTTGATAACAAATTAATTACATATACCATTACTTATATTCTTTTTAGCTATATAAATCTAATTATTTAAAATTAAATCATCTTAAGAGTATGGCTACTTTTTGTTACCTTTAAAAAACACAAAACAACAGGATCTTATAATGCCACACACTAAACATGCAATTTGCGACTTTGGTTTACACAAAGGCGAACCCTATACAAAACTGCCAGCAAGCTTTTTAACCTGGATGATAGGTACTAATCACCACAAGCGAGAGTATGCGAATACGGAGTTGAAGCGTCGTGAACGTGCTGCCACAAACCAATTAACAGCCCCTTCCAAATAAAATGTAAATAAGTACGTTTTTTTAGCATAGAACTAGTTTAAACTAGCTGCCTGATAAATTAAGTAGACCTTAATCCATAGGTATTTTATGCGTATAATTATTTTATTTTCGGTTATTTTTAGTGTACTCGGATGCACATCTCCTGCTCCTGAATCCGTGTTTAGCGCTACCCCGACTAAATATTTAACTGTTCTTCATACTAATGATAACCACGGGCGTTTTTGGCAAAACGAAAAAGGCGAATACGGTATGGCCGCTCGCAAAACGTTAATTGACTCTTTACGCAATAAAGCTCAAAAGCAAGGTCATGCAGTATTACTACTCTCTGGTGGTGATATAAATACAGGTATTCCTGAGTCAGACTTACAAAAAGCAGAGCCTGACTTTAAAGGAATGTCGCTGATTGGTTACGATGCAATGGCATTGGGTAATCACGAATTCGACAACCCTATTGATGTTTTAAAGCAACAGCAAAAATGGGTGAACTTTCCTTTTCTATCAGCCAATATATTTGAAAAAGAGTCAGGCGAACACGCGTTTGATAGCTATAAAATATTCAAAAAGAATGGATTAACTATTGCTGTTATTGGTTTAACAACAACCGACACAGCTAAAATTGGTAATCCTCAGTATATTGGGCACTTAGAGTTTAAAGACCCTGTTGACGTTACAGCAAAACTAGCTAAAGAAATAAAAGCTAAGTATAACCCTGACATTACAATCGCCCTGACTCATATGGGTCATTATGTTGATGCTAGCTTTGGTATTAACGCACCCGGTGATGTAACACTTGCTCGCTCACTTCCTGCAAACACCCTTGATATGATCATTGGTGGCCACTCTCAAGAACCTGTATGTATGAGCGATACAAATGTAAATGACGATAGCTTTAAACCAGGTCTTGCCTGTAAACCAGACCAACAAAACGGTACTTACATTATGCAAGCCCATGAATGGGGTAAGTATGTTGGTAAAGCTGAGTTTAAGCTTGAAAACGGAAAATTAACGTTACTAGACTACAAACTGATGCCAGTTAATTTGTATGTAGATAAAGTACAAGCTGATGGCTCAACTAAAGAAGTATTAGCAAACGAGTACATTAAACCAGACTCAAAACTTGAATCTTATTTAGCGGTATACCAAGCTAAAGGCGCTAAACAAATTGAAGGTACCATTGGTGAAGTAGATGCTCGCTTAGAAGGTGACAGAAACAAAGTTCGCTACCAACAAACAAATCTTGCACGCGTAATTATTCAAGCTCAAATGGATGTAGTGGGTGCAGACTTTGGACTAATAAGTGGTGGTGGTATTCGCAGCTCAATAGAGGCTGGTGAAGTGAGCTATAAAGATATTTTAAAAGTACATCCTTTTAAAAATCGTATTACTTACATGGATTGGCAAGGCAGTGATTTATGGGACTATTTAAATACAGTAACCAGCTTCCCACCGGATGCTGGCGCTTATTTGCAATACCATAAACTATCGTTTGAGCGTAAAAATAATCAGTTAGTTAATGTTGTTATTAACGGCCAACCTTTGAACAAAAATAAAACTTACCGTATGAGCTTAAATAGCTATAACGCATCAGGCGGTGATGGCTATCCTGCGCTTACAAATAAAAAAGGCTTTGTTAGTACAGACGAAACAGATGCCCAAGCACTTCAAGATTTTATATCAAAAAACAGCCCTCTTAAAACGGCTGAATTTACTCCTAAATAGCCTCTAATAATAGGAAAGTAACCTTGTTACTTTCCTATTATTTCAATACTGCCCTTTTTAATATTTGCCAGCCCATAACTATGCAAACGAGAACGAGAGCCTTCTCCATAGGCTTTAGGTGGGTAATATAACTCTTTTTCTTCAGGACACTCACTAAGTACTTCATCTAACGCCGCACGTATCTCACTCAAGGTTTTTTCTAGGCTATTATTAAAATTAGGTCTTTTTCTAACCGTATGACCAAGTTCGACCAACCTATAAAAATACTTGTTAGCAAGCTCTAGAAGCTCCTCTGGCACATCTTTATTATGACTAAGCGCTACATCATAGTTATTTGTACAATACTCTACAAGTGCTAAATAAAAGCACAATGGCTTATTGGCTAAACACATTTTTTGTTTTGTATTACAACTACTTGATAATGTTTTATCATTAAGGTCAACAATAAGTATCAACGGCGTAGGCTCTGTAATTGATTGATGCTGTGCATTATTAAACTGCTTATTGCTCTGTTTAATAAACGCAAATTTCACCCAAAAACTAATCAACACACTTAATACTAAAAATATAAAATAGTAAATAAAATGACTCAATGTAAAGTGGGTTTGTTGGACGTTAAATACAACTAATACGAACCCATTACTAGTGCTCAAACTACGTATTATTTGGTGTGAGTTTACAGGTGTTACCATCTCGTTTTTTGGTGCAATAGCAACAACTTTGAGCTCGTTCGAATTAATGTAGCTGTTTAAAGTTTTAATGTAGCTGTTAACTGCATCTTTATTACCTGAATGCTTTAGCAGCTCATTCGATAAATCGAGTAAGGGTAAGTCGAGTGCTATTTGCCTTTCTATCTGCGTAATTTTTTGTTTAGCTACTTGCTGGCTTTTTTGAGTTACAGAAATATAAAAGACAGACGACAAAATAAAAAACAAACTTATAATAACAAGTAATTGCTTATACTTACTCATCACCAACCTCCTCTTTTAAGCCTACTGAGCTGGCGCCACAGCGCCAAAATGGCTGGACGTTTTGATAGTAATGCAAACTTTGATCTTTAGACATATCAAGCAAATTTTCCTGCACTGCGCATAATAAATCTGTGTTGTTTTGCTGCATTTTTAAATACCATCTTGTTCCAGAAATATTATTACTCAATGGCGTAATATAGTTTTTTGAAAAACGTTTTTCGTCGCTCTCTTTCCAAAACGAAGCAATAATATCTACTTTTCCATTAGCGAGTAAATCACGTAATTCGTTATGAGAGCTAGCATAAGTGATTTTCAAATTGGCTAAATTAATATCCAACTCTTTAAACGTTTGCTTTGGTAAAATATGCCCTGACCGGCTGGTCGGATAATCAAGCAAACCTATGCGCTTATCTAAAAAGTATTGTTTAGTGACTCGAGGTTTTTCTTTAGAAGATATAAAAAAAGCCGTATAGTCAGAAAAACCAACAACGGGCTGGTAGTTATAGGTCGACTCTGCTTTAAAGGCTGCCATAATATTGTTTTTAGCCAAAATTAAGTCAGCAATTCCTTTACCCACAAACTCAAAGCTGTCTGCCGTTCTATACCCCCAATACCCTTTTACAGAGCCATATTGCTTAACCACCACGTTATCAGAGCATAACTTTTGTGTTAATAACTTAGCTATTTTTTTTGATTGCGTAAAAACAATTAATTGGCCTTTGTTACTTGTTGCAGTTGTTTGACACTCTGTTGAGGTTTCAATCATAACTGGAAAGTGTAATTCATCATTGTATACACTAACTTGACCGCAAACCCACGTAACGACCAACAATAGAAACAAAAATGTAACAATTAACATTTTGTGCAACACGATATTTTTAAAATTCAAAGCAATGCCACTCAAAAATAGACTATATAGTACATTTGAACAATTTCGCTTACTTATTACAACAAGTAATTTTACCTGTTAAACATAAACTATTGATTTAAAAGTAACGTGAATAAGAAACTATGAATTTTAATGAGTCCTTCCTATCAACACCAAAAGTAAGGACAATTGACCGCATTAGCCTGTAGCAACGCCATGAAATATTCATTAAGGAAGTTCTAATGCATAGCAATATAAAGTACTCGATATCTTCTGCGCTTTTGATTAGTGCAATATTTACAAGCACTGACTCACATGCTTGGGGTCAAAATGGCCACCGCATTGTAGGTAAGATTGCAGAATCTCATATAAGCGAAACAACTAAAGCGGCAATACAACCCTACCTTGATGGTGAATCACTTGCACAAATATCAACGTGGCCTGATGAAATGCGCTCTGCCCCTGGCGAGTTTTGGCAAAAGCAATCATCTCGTTGGCATTATATTAATGCAGCACCAGGAAAATCTTTCAGCTTCAATCACGATCACACTAAAAACAAAGAATCTGTAAGTAATATCCTAGAAGGCATTCACTATTCAATGCAAACACTTACAGATACCAACAGCACCTTAGATGCTAAACAGTTCAGTTTGCGTTTTTTAGTGCATTTAGTAGGTGATAGCCATCAACCATTTCATGCTGGTCGAAGTGAAGATAGAGGTGGTAACCGTATTAAGGTTTCATTTTTTAACGAAGAAACAAATCTTCACAGCCTTTGGGATACAAAGTTAGTTGAGAACGAGAATTTATCGTTTACTGAGTACGCACAATTTATTGATACAAATAACAGCGAGTTAATTGCTGAGTATTTACAAAGCTCACCTATGACATGGGTTGAAGAATCTCATAATTTAGCCACAAAAATTTATAAATATACCAACAACGAAATTGGTTATAGCTACATATATAACAATACTCCAATTATAAAGACACGCTTACAACAAGCGGGTATTCGATTAGCTGGATTACTAAATGCCTTATTTGACCCTTCTGCAAAAGAGTTAGAAACAGCTTTAGCTTTTGAAAAGAAGCAAACTAACTAGATGTATTTCATATTAATGTAATACTAGAAAAGTAAAATCAAAGAAATATGATTAAAAAGCAATACATAATTTAAATACTGCAAAGCTTAATAAGGCCCATTAGCTTGGTTCTTATAAGTATATTTAAAACTATAAATTTGACATTAATAACACGGGAAATCAACATTATGACTAAGCTTCGTCTTTCGAAATTAACTGGTGCTATAATTTTAGCACTAGGTGTTTCTACAAGCGCAATGGCTGCTGATACTTCTTCTGCAATGCGTGGTAAAATTACGACGCCTTCAGGTGGCAGTGCTGCAAACGTTAAAATTAAAGTAGTTCACCAACCAACGGGAACTATTAGCGAACTAACTACAAACGAAAGTGGTACGTTTATCGCTAATGGTTTACGTGTAGGTGGTCCTTACATGGTTATCATTGATTCTGATACGTTTAATGATACCACTGTTGAAAATATCTACTTGAACCTTGGTGAAACTTACCGTTTAAGCTCGCAGCTTGCTCCGCTAAACATCGAAAAGATTGAAGTGTCTGGTTATAAGATTGTTCAACAATCAGGTGGCTCTAGCAGTACATTTGGCTCTGACACTATTGAAAACATGCCAAGTTTTAACCGTGATATTAAAGATATTGCGCGTTTAAATCCACTTGCGAGTATTAACGGTAATGGCGAGCTAACGTTTGCTGGTAGTAACCCTCGTTCAAATGGTTTAACTGTTGATGGCATCGGCCAAAACGATGATTTTGGCTTAAGTTACGGTGGTTACCCTACTTCACAACCACCTGTTGCACTTGATGCTATTGAACAAATTTCTGTTGATGTATCTCCGTTCTCAGCCTCTAAAGGTAACTTTGGTGGTGGTACTATTAATGCGGTAACAAAATCAGGTACTAATGAGTTTAAATTTTCTGGCTTTTATGAAACATCAACTCCTGATATTGCTGGCGATGTAGACAGTATTTCTCAAGTATATGCAGATGGTAACCCTGTTTTAGATGACGATGGACACCGTACATACGTTATTGATCAAGTTGAACCAATCCAAACCGAGCAGCGCTATGGCTTTAATGTTGGTGGACCATTAATTGATGACACTTTGTTTTACTTTGTTAATTATAATAAATGGACAAGCGAACTTGATTTAGATTATGGCTTTGAAGGTTCAGGCGCAACGAACGAGTACGACGTAACAGAAGATAGTTATAATAATTTTCTTAACATTTTAAGTAATGAATATGGATTAACTGACTCTTTAGGTGGCGATCCTAAAGATACGAACGAATCATTACTTGTTAAGTTAAGCTGGAACATTAATGATGCCCACCGTCTAGATTTTACATACCAATGGCAAGATGACAAAGACGAAACAAACGTTGGTACTGGTGGAAGCACAGTAAGTTTAGCGTCAAGCCGTTATACTTACGCTACTAAATTTAATAATTTTGCGACTAAATTATATTCAGATTGGAATGAAAACTTCTCAACTGAAATTGGCATTGCTTATAAAGATGTTTCATCTAGAAGCTTAACAAATTCTGATATCGGTTTCGTTAAAGTTGAAGAATACTTCCGCGGTCCTGCTTACGAGTTTGGTACAGACGAATTTCGTCATGCCAATAGCTCATCAACTGAAAACCTAACACTCACGTTTGATGCTACTTATTTACTGGATGACCATGAGATTAACTTTGGTATGCAGTATGAGTCGTTAAACTTATACAACTTATTTGCTGCCAATTCATTAGGCTCTTGGGAGTTTGATAACTTTGAAGGTTTCGAAAACCGTGAAGTTGGTAACTTTAGAGGCGCTTACGATTTTTCTTACAGTAACGCATTTACAAACAATCCAAATGACACAGCTTATGATGCTACGCGCAACCAATTAGCGCTTTACATTGAAGATACGTTTTACGTTGGTGACGATTTAGAAGTAACAGCGGGCGTTCGTTACGAGCGTTTATCATCAGATGATAAACCAACACGTAATGAAAATTTTGTGAATACATACAGCGCACTATATGGAGTTGATAACTTCAATAACCAAGAAAACCTAGATGGCTTAGATATTTTCCTACCACGTATTGGCTTTAAATATTATGCCACTGAAGCATTAACCATTAGTGGTGGCATAGGTCGCTTCCAAGGTGGCATTCCAAATGTTTGGTATAACAACTCATTCCAAAATGACGGTATTACTTTTGTTGAAGCGCAGTCAACAGCAATTAACGATTATTATGCAAACAACAAAGCAGATATTACACAAGTGCCTGACGCAATTAAAAATTCGTTAGTACAAGGTGCAGGTAGCACAAACTACATTGACCCTGACTTTAAATTACCTTCAAGTATCCGCGCACAAGTTGGTTTTGAGTATGAGTTTGACTCAGAATTGCTTGGCGATGGATTTAAATGGCAAGCAGAAATTGCTTATCATAAAAAAGAAAACGAAGCTGTATGGCATAATACATCAATTCAGCCAATTGGTTTAGCTGCTGATGGTGAGCGTGTAATCAACGAAAGCATTTATGCCAATGACAACTTTGATATTGCAATGACTAACTCATCTGACGATGGTCGTTCAATTATTATCTCAACAGGTCTTGCAAAAGAGTTCGAAAATGGTCTTTACGTTTCAGCAAGCTACGCACACCAAGACGTAACTGAAGCATCTTCTGGTTCTTCTTCACGTGCACAAAGTAATTATCAGTACAATATTACACGTAACCGAAATGAAGACTTTGCTGATCGTGGTTCTTACGAAGTAGAGCACAGCTTTAAAGTTAATTTAGCTTATAACACTGAATTCTTTAGTGGTTACGCAACTAAGTTTAACGTATTTTTTGAACGTCGTTCAGGTCGTCCATTTAGCTACACTATGGGCATGTTTAACGATGGTGACCTAGGTGATACTAATGCTTTTTACTCAAGCTCAGCTTACTTAGCTTATATACCTACAGGTGCTGATGATCCAAATGTAAACTGGGATGAGTCTGGTTTATCTTGGAATGAATTAGAAACGCTTCTAAATCGTGCTGGTATTTCTGAACGTGGTGAAATTTTAGGTCGCAACTCAGGCACTCAACCTTGGGTAACTACTATGGATGTAAGCATCAAACAAGAAATTCCTGGCTTTGCTGAAGGTCACAGCGGTGAAATTTACTTCATGGTTGATAACTTTGCAAACTTACTAAACAGTGATTGGGGTGTTGAAAAACGTTTAGGTTTCTCTGACCAAGCTGTTTATGATTTTGGTGGTTTAGACGATGAAGGTCGCTATAAAATTGATGGCCGATTCAACGGTGCTGATGTTCGTAACTACAGTCAATATCAAACTAGCTCATCAGCTTGGCAAGCTAAAGTTGGTATTAGCTACAAGTTTTAAGCCTTAAAACTGCATAAATAACTTGTTGAGTTATTTGTAAGTTACATTAGGGCGTGTTGTTCTTTCGAGGTTGAATTTGCAGCAGTATGTTTGGTTTTTAGGCAAGGCAGAGCCTATGTAGTGTGGTTATTCCCCATAAATAGGCGATAACGCAGCATAAAGACCAAACATGCGCTGCCCGATGGGTTCTGCCTAGGGGCAATTTACTCTTTGTTGCTCGGTCTTTACTTAGCCCACTAGGTTACAAACCTCGCGCCGCGATTAAATCGCCCCTAGATTGAACAAATTTCAATCCACAAAGATCAACACGCCCTAGACCCATTGCAAATTTGTAATGGTTTTTTTATTTTACCCCTACAATTTCACATGTTTGTCATAAAGCCCACGTAATATATATCCCTATATAGAGTTATTGCTCAAATAGACACTCAAATAGACAAAAACAGCACTGTTTATTAAAAATATATTGCAGTTGTATTTTATTTGTAACGAATAAATAAGGTACACTAGTAACGGATTTTGAATAAATGAACTTCAACTGTTTATTTTGCAAAATTTAAAATAAAAATATAAAAATTTAATTAATAACTACACGGGAAAATTAAATGAAAACTCAATTACGCAAAACAGCTCTTTCACTTGCTATTGCAGCATGTGTTGGTGTAAGTGGCGCTGCAATGGCTAACGAAACGACCTCTGCAATTAAAGGTCAAGTAATGGGGCCTAACGGCAACCCAGCAGCCGGCACTAAAGTAACAATTTTACACGTGCCTTCTGGATCAGTAAAAACAACTGAAGTAAATGACGCTGGTTATTTCACAGCTAAAGGCCTGCGAGTTGGCGGTCCTTATAAAGTAGTTGTTGATTCAGATGTATATGCAGACCAAGAATTCAATAACATTATATTAAACATTGGTAACGACTACCCTGTAAATGTTTCTCTTGAGTCACAATCAAGCATGGAACAAATTGTAGTTTCTGGCGCGCCAATTAGCTCTATGTCTGGCGGTACTGGTCCGGCGTCTACATTTACGCTAACTGATCTTGAAAATACACCAGCTATTAATCGTGATTTAAAAGATATTATTCGTATCGACCCGCGTATAACAATTGATGATAGCCGTGGTTCTATTAACTGTGGTGGTGGTAACCCTCGCTTCAACAGCTTAACGCTAGACGGCGTTCGTATGAACGATAACTTCGGCTTAAGCTCAAATGGTTACCCAACTATTCGCGCACCTTTTTCTTTCGATTCAATTGAGCAAGTTTCAGCTGAACTTGCACCGTTTGACGTTCAATACGGTGGTTTTACATCGTGTAACATTAACGCTGTAACCAAATCTGGTGGCAATGATGTTCATGGCGCTGTTTTCTATGATTACACTAGCGACTCTTTCAAAGGTGATAAAATTGAAGGCGATGACGTTGATAACGGTAACTATACTGAAAAACGTTACGGCTTCAACGTAGGTCTTCCACTAATTGAAGATAAACTATTTTTATTCACTTCATATGAGAAACTTGAAGGTGTTCAACAGTTTAACTACGATGGTTTAAACAGCGGCAGTGTAACTGCTGATGATATCTCGCGTATCACAAACATCGCTCAAACTGTATATGGTTACGATGTAGGCGGAATGCCTTCAAGTATGCCTGTTGAAGATGAAAAAATCTTAGTTAAACTAGATTGGAACATCAACGAAGATCACCGCGCAAACTTAATCTATAACTACAACGATGGTAATACTGTTTCACAGGCTGACACTGGTTCTAGCCGTGTATCGCTATCTAATCACTTTTATAGCGACAGTGTAGAGTTCACATCAATTATCGGTTCTGTTTACTCAGATTGGTCAGATGACTTCTCTACTGAAATACGCTTAGGTAAATCTGAAGTTGATAAAATTTCTCAGTCACTAGATGCAGCAAGTAGCTTTGGTGAAATGCAAATTCGCACAGCTAACGGTGGCACAGTATTCATTGGTCCCGATGATTCACGCCAATCGAATGATTTAGATTACGATACCACAACATTTAAAGTTGCCGGTACTTACTACCTAGACCAACACACTATCACTGCTGGTTATGAATATGAAAACTTGAGCATTTTCAATTTATTCGTACAGCACACTGAAGGTGAATATCGCATTGGTTCGATTGATGAGTTTGAATCAGGCATAGCTGACCGTATTTACTATAACAACTCAATAGGAACAAACGATCCAACTGATTCAGGTGCTAGCTTTGAGTATGCTCAACACACGTTTTATGTACAAGATGAGTATGCATTTACTGATTTTGATGCAACTATTCAGTTCGGTTTACGTTACGACAAGTACACAAGTGACGATGTACCAAACGCTAATGCAAACTTCACTAATCGCTATGGCTTTAGCAACCAAGCTACATTTGATGGTATTGACTTACTACAACCACGCGTTGGTTTTCAGTGGTATGCAACAGACGAACTTGAAGTACGTGCTGGCGTAGGCTTATTCTCTGGTGGTAACCCTAACGTATGGCTTTCCAACTCTTACTCGAATGACGGTTTTACACAAATCGCCACAAGAGAGGATCAATTAAGTAATTATGATTCGGATTCAGAAACTATTGATTTATTTAATACGCCAAATGTAAATGGCGGCACTCCTGGTTTTGAAGTTCCACAAGAGCTATTCGACATTATTGGTGATACAGAAGTAGGTTCTGGTGATGGTCCAGTTAATGCTGTAGATCCTGATTTTGAAATTCCTTCAGAGTGGAAATACTCAATTGGTGCAACATACACAACTGAAAATGAGTATGTTATTTCACTTGATTACCTATATTCTAAGAAGAAAGATGCTGCAGTATTGCGTGATATCTCAATTCAAAATAGCGGTGTAAACACATTTGATGGCCGCCCGATTTATGAAAAAATTGATGGACGTGACGGCGACCTTTTACTTACGAATGTAAGTGGTGACAGCGGCGATTCATCAGTTATCTCATTAGCTGTTAGCAAAACGTTTGATAGTGGTGTTAGCATGAACTTCGGTTATGCCTACACAGATTCTGATGATGTCAACCCAATGACTAGCTCTACAGCAAGTTCTAACTACGGTAACATTGCACTGACTGATCCAAATAATCCAGGTGTTGCTTCATCAGATTACGAAATTCCACATCGTTTTACTATGACGCTTGGTTACTCTCATGAGTTTGTAGATGGTTTCGCTACCCGCTTTAACCTATTTGGTGAAGCATACAAAGGCTTACCTTACAGCTTCACATTTGATGGCAGCGACGAAGATACATTCGGTGATATTAATTCAAATGATTCTCGCCAACTACTTTACGTACCATTAGTAAACGATCCTAACGTTGTTTACGACATGAGTGCTGCTGATATCAATGAATTCAATGAATTCATTGCATCAAATGGTTTAGAACGTGGTCAAACGACTAGCCGTAACGCTGAAAACTCTGATTGGTTTGTTAAGTTTAACTTTAAGTTAACACAAGAGCTTCCTGGTTTTATGGACGGACATAAAGGTGAAGCATTCTTTGTAATTGATAACCTTACAAATCTGTTAAACGATGATTGGGGCGTACTGAAAAAAGGTCCTTTTGTTGGCGCTAGCATGATTTCAACAGATATTGATGACCAAGGCCGTTACGTTTATTCAAACTTTAACGCAAATAACGCAAGCACTACAGTTCAACGTGACGCATCTGTATGGCAAATGCGTGTAGGTGTTCGTTACACTTTCTAATTTAGAACTGTAACCTAAAACATATTTTAAAAGCCCACTTTGGTGGGCTTTTTTATGCCTTTAATTTGTTATTTAACTTTTCAAAAATACTCACTAGCACTTCGTATTCTTCGGTGGTTAAAGTGCTCAGTAACTGTTTTTCCCAATTTAGTGCATCGGGCGCTATTTGCTCATATAAGCTTTGACCAGCTTTACTCAGTACAAGTAAGGCTGCGCGTTTGTCTTGCTTATTTAGCTCACTTCTCACTAAACCTTTATCTATTAAAACTTTTACCGCGCGTGAAACAGTCGACTTGTCCATATTTGCTTGCGTGCATAAATCCTTTGCGTTGCTTTGGCCATACTGCGCTAAATTAGCAAGTATTCGCCACTGGGGAATATTTAAACCGTATTTAGTTTGATAAACCTCGGCAAAGTCGTTACTTACACGTGTTGCTACATTCGTTAATTGATAAGGTAAAAACGTTGCTAAATCAATTTTCATTTTTGGTTATCCCAGCTTTATAAGGCTTACTTTGGTGTTCATTAATATTTACACAGGTGCATAGTTGCACATTTGATATTAGTCTCACTTGAGAGTATCTTAACTGAAATAAAAATAATATTAAACCAACCCCCCTCTCACAGGAGTCAGTAATGGCGACACTATTAAGTTATATGACAGGTTTTGGTAATGAATTTGAAACACAAGCGCTACCCGGTGCACTGCCAATAGGACAATTTAGTCCACAAAAGGTTAAATACGATTTATACACCGAGCAATTTAGTTCGACTGCATTTACGGCTCCTCGCGCTTCAAACCGTCGCACTTGGTTTTACCGCCTTCGTCCTTCGGTAGTACAAGGTGATTACCAAGCAATTGATAACGGCCTAATAAGAACAGCCCCAATCACTGAAGCCGTAACACCACCAACAATGCTACGTTGGAATCCTATTGATATGCCTTCACAGCCTACTGACTTTATTGATGGCTTGGTAACGATGGCTGCTAATGGCAGTGCTAATGGGCAATCTGGTATTGGCATTCATGTATATGTCGCTAATAAGTCAATGCAAGGACGTTACTTTTGCAATGCCGATGGCGAAATGTTGTTTGTTCCTCAGCAAGGTGAGCTATTAATTCACACCGAGTGCGGTAAGTTAAGCATTAAACCAGGTGAAATTGCTGTAATTCCCAGAGGAATTAAGTTCTCTGTGGATTTAATTGACGATACAGCCCGTGGTTATATTTGTGAAAATTATGGCCATGCGTTAGAGCTTGCAGAGCGAGGACCTGTTGGTGCCAACGGTTATGCCAACGACAGAGACTTTCAATACCCTGTAGCTGCCTTTGAAGATAAAGAGGGTGACTTTGAACTTGTTTCTAAATTCAACGGTAATTTATTTAGCTGTGAAATTAAGCACTCTCCTTTTGATGTAGTTGCATGGACAGGGAATAGCTCACCCTACAAATACGACTTATCGCGTTTTAATGTAATGAATACAGTGAGTTTTGATCACCCCGACCCGTCTATATTCACTGTGCTAACCTCTCCTTCTGCTACTGAGGGTATGGCAAATGTCGATTTTGTGATATTTCCACCACGTTGGATGGTAGCCGAAAATACATTCCGCCCGCCTTATTATCACCGCAATATTATGAGTGAATTTATGGGCTTGATTGAAGGTGTGTATGATGCAAAAGAGCATGGTTTTGTACCTGGTGGTGCAAGTTTACACAATTGTATGTCGCCACACGGACCTGAAGCAGACGTATTTGAAAAAGCGTCAAACGCTGAGCTTACACCACAAAAATACGAAAATACACTCGCCTTTATGTTTGAGTCGCGCTATATAATTTCACCGACAAAATATGCATTAGAAGGTAGGGAACGCCAACCAAACTACACCGATTGCTGGCGTACTATTAAAAAACAATTTACAGGTTCACAGGATTAATTATGAAATTATACAGCTACTTTCGCTCATCAGCGGCCTATAGGGTGCGTATAGCGCTTAACTTAAAAGCAATTGATCATGAACTTGTTATTGTTAACCTTTTAAAATCGGAGCAACTTGGGGAAGAATACTTAGCTACGAATTCGCAAGGGTTACTACCTGCACTTGAAACCGATGATGGTGTTTTAGCACAATCGCTTGCAATACTGGAATGGCTTGATGAAATTTATCCGCAATCGCCATTAATTACAGGAACTGCATGGCAAAAAGCACAAATAAGAAATTTAAGCTTTGCCATTGCTTGCGATATTCATCCTGTTAATAATTTACGCGTGCTGAAGTATTTATCGAACGAATTAGGTGTTGATGACGAGGCTAAAAATAAGTGGTATCGACATTGGATAGAAATTAGTTTTGAAAAAATAGAACTGATGCTGAACGAAAATGATGACTACTGTTTTGGTAACCAACCAACACTTGCTGACATTTGTTTAGTGCCGCAAGTATTTAATGCAATTCGTTTTAACGTAGATATGAGCGCTTACCCAAAAATTGCAGCTATTTACGAACACTGTAATAAATTAGCTGCATTTAATGATGCTGCACCGCAAAATCAACCCGATGCAAATTAAGCTAATTCAAAACTAACTTTGTAGCGCACTATGAATAACCGTAATGAGCTCAATTAAATCTAAGCCCAGATCAGTTAAATACCCGCCATCTGGGCTATCTATAATCCCTTTTTCAAATAAGCGTTGCGCTGCACTAAGTAAGCATGGCTCTGCGTCTGAGTGTAATTTAATACCCTGCATTTTGCTGTCGCGAGGAAACTTTGCTAATAGTGTGAATTCTTCGATCATTGTTTGATTAAATTGCATTGTGTGCACCTTTTTATTTGAATCCAAGTTGTTCTGTGAGTAACTAAGTTTATAATTAAAATCACTTTGTGTACTTTACACTAGCACGTTTTTTAGCTTAATGTATTATTTTTAACCCTCCCTATTTAAAGGCCTCTAATGCGTAACTTTTTAATTCTATGCTTTTGTTTTAGCAGCTTATCGTATTCAATACTTAGTGAAGCAACAACCCTTAAAACCCATTCAATTATTGATGCAAACCAGTTTGTAAATGAAGAATCAAACTGTTGGTACGACAACAAACGCTATAGCGAAGGCGCATTAATACAAATTCACTCATTTACACTTTTGTGCGGTGCTAAAACACCCCAGCACAGTAACAGCCAACTCATTTGGCTTAAAATAGATAAACAGGGTAATGCTATTTACCCAACAGCTCCTAAAACAATCACTGTGAATTAGCGCTAAAAGCTGATTTGAGCTACAATGCACGCAGTTTAAATAAGTAGTATGGCTATGGATAATCAACCTAAAAACCCTTTACATGGGGTAACGTTAGAACAAATACTTGTTGAGTTAGAACAGCGACTTGGCTGGAGAACACTTGGCGAGCAAGTAAAAATCAAATGCTTTACTGATCAACCGAGCATTAAATCGAGTTTAAAGTTTTTGCGTAAAACGCCTTGGGCTCGCGATAAAGTGGAAGCACTTTATATTCACACTATAAATAACAAACCTATTCGTAGACCAAAAAGTGCGCCGAGAGAAACATCTTCTCAAGCGCCGGATACAACAGGGTTTGTTTGGCCATCAATTAAAAAATGATGTAAAAAAGGAGCTAATTTAGCTCCTTTTTTGATTGTAATTAGCGCGATTTATTGCTCTTTGCAAATCACATTTAATGAGGCCGGCTCAATAGTAATAACGAGTTTGTGAGCAGTTTTAACTTCACCGTCAAGTACGTACTTAAGCTCTCCTTCGCCTGTCACCTCGACTCTTTTAGCATTTGTATGATGCGAATTTATAGCTAAATGTGTTTGCGTTAAACTGCTAAACATCAGTTCTGCAATGCTCAATATTGTCGTAGAATTTTCATTATTTGGTGTTAGCCAATTCACATCAAGAAGCCCGTCACTATGATTTGGCTGCCCACCACCTTGAGCCAATAACGTTGTAAAAGGCGCAGCATTAGCCACAATAAAGCTATTTGTACATATTTCTTTCGGCTCATTATCATCGAGTTTCACACTAAGTAACTGTGATTTTTGCTCGCCAAACGCTTCAAAAAAGCCATTTAAATAGGCAAGTTGCCCCGACTTATTTTTCGACTCTCTATCTGCTTTTTCTATCATAGATTGCTCAAAACCAATACCCGCGAGTAGTAGTACTAATTCGTTATTACAATAAGCGGTATCTATTGTGCTTGTTTGACCATCTATAATTAAGTCACAAGCTTGTTCAACAGGAATAAATTTAGAGCTAATCCCCATCAACACATGCGCAAGTGCGTTTGCAGTCCCCATTGGTATAATACCTAGCTTACATTGTGTATTTACAAGTACGCTTGCAACTTCGGCCACTGTACCATCGCCTCCACACGCTATTATCATGTCTGGTTTTTGCGTAATCGCTTGTTTAGCCAGCTCAATACCGTTTACGTCTTGTGAAGTAGTAAGTACTTTTAAATCGTAATAGGCCGATAACCGCGCAACAATTAAGTGCTCTTTTTCTTGCCATAATCGTGTACCAGATACTGGATTTGCAATTAAAACTGCTTTGTTTTTAATCAGCAGCTCGCCTTTTTTATGACGCTTAGCTAAATGACGAAGCTGATGCTTATTTAAGTTTGCGGTTTCGCGGGTTTCCTTTATTTGTGCAAGTACTTCATGTACATCTGCATTTTTGTTTTGACTCAATAAATAAGCCGCCATTACAAAAACAGAGCGCCCACGGCCTAAAGCACAATGTACAACTACGCGACGGTTTTCTTTAATATGATGATGTATCCAATTAATAGCCTGATTTAACTGAGAATGGGTAGGAATACTATGATCGAGCACCGGAATGTTTAAGTAATTTATATTCTCTTGTGTTGAACTCCACTCGAGTCCGTCGAATTCACACGTAACGTCTAAAATTGCAGTAATTCCGTTATCTTTTAATGTGTCTATGTCTGAGGGAAATAATCGGCAAGCTAAAAATAGGTTTTCGTTTATTTTTTGAATTGGCGGCACTTTATCGCGCTTACGTGACCAGGCATTATAAATTTGCACACCAAATAAAAATGGCACAAACGCCCAACGTATATAAAATGGGATCACCCCATTTTCACGTTTTCTAAATATTTTTGCTGTATTAAAAATATATGCGGTACTCACTAATAAAAGTGACAGTGCAGTCCAATAAAAAACAATAGCAAAGTAAACAGAGTTTACTTCCCAACCAATAAAAATAAGTAGTAATGCTAAAAGTGAATAACCAATTGCAGCCCACATAGTTTCTCCTTTGTGTAAATAATTCCGATTTTCTAATTTTAATTTAAACGGCTTTATGTACTCTTTTGCAAATATCACGCCATATAAATGGCATTTTAAATTCAAATTAAAATAATAAGTTATTGATATGTAATGTTAATAATAAAATAAATTTAAGTGCAATCTGCTCTTTGTGCATTTTTTACAAACATGTGAATAAATTATACTTACACGTCTAAATTTCAAACACTGATCGGTTATTGCTTGTACTAACGTATAAAGCAGCTAATCTAAAAATCAATTAAATTTTTTGCATCCAAATCACACTCTCAACCGTTTACTCAATGATAATAAGAAAAACAGGACCCCTATGGATAACGATGATTTACTCCCTCTTTTGTGCGCAACAGCACAAGGAGACAAAAATGCTTTCTCAAGTTTATATCAACAAACTAGCGGCAAACTTTTTGCTATTAGTTTAAATATGCTCACTAACAGAGCTTATGCGGAAGAGGCACTACAAGACGCTTTTATAAAAATTTGGCATAACGCATCTGAATATAACGCCTCTAAAGGCACCGTTATTAGTTGGATGATAAGTATAGTTAGGTATAGAAGTCTTGACTCACTGCGCTATCACAAAGTACGAAAAGAGCAGTCGTTAGGCGATGACGAATATGAAAATGAAAGTGTTGACGTTAATTACGATGAAGAAACGAAACTGGTTAATTGTATCGAACAGCTTGAGCCGCAACAAAAACAAGCTATTCACTTAGCTTATTATAAGGGGCTGAGTCATAGCGAGTTAGTGGATCATATAGAAACGCCATTAGGTACAGTTAAAAGCTGGATCAGGCGTGGGCTTATGCAGCTACAAAGGTGTTTAACATTATGAATTATAATAAACCCGAACTATTAGACGCGCTTGCTGGGCAGTACGTGCTTGGCACACTTAGAGGGCTTGCCCGTAAGCGTTTTCAGCGTCTGTTACTTAACTCAAATCAAGCACGTGAAGCAACAAGTCTATGGGAGCAAAACCTAAACAACTTAGCGAGTGCTATCACACCGCAAACGCCACGTGACGATGTATGGGTAAATATACTACAGCGTATTGAAAACAGGCCACAAACAAGTAAAACAGTCATACATACCAAGCCTTCAATTTGGCGTACATGGTCTTTTGTGGCAACTGCTGCGTGTATTGTTTTAGCCTTTTTGGTTATTCAACCTAGTACCAATGTTATGCACACGCAACAAATTGCTTTGGTTCAAAATCAAGATAAACAATCATTATGGTTTATTGATGTTAACGAGCAAGGGCTCTCAATTAAAGCCAGTAGCCAATTGGTTGCCCAAACTAACAAAGATTATGAGTTGTGGATGATTTTAAAAGGGCAAGATGCACCTATTTCACTGGGTTTACTTCCCAAGCAAGGCAGTAAAATATTATTAAAAGATAACCGTTTTAACGCAAGTGATATTGCATTGCTAGCCATAAGCTTAGAACCTATTGGCGGCTCGCCAAATGGATCTCCTACTGAGGTACTATACACCACAGAGCTGGTACTTTTATAACCCTACTATTATGACCAAAGTTGGCTGCTTAAATAAAGCAGCCAACCTTCTTCAAAACTTTTTTAACAAAAAATAAAAATAATTTAACTTTTTTGCATCCAGTTTAAATCCTGCCCCGTTATTAGCTATGACTTCAATCAAAACTAAAGGACAAAGTCATGAAAGCTTTAACTCCATCAATACTCGCAGTAGTAATATGTAGTACGTTTGTAAGTGCACCAAGTGAAGCATCAAGCCACAGAGAAGCGCCAAATATAAGCCGTTTCCCGACTTTAGACTCAACCGATTTTTATGTATTTAATAGTTACGAGCAAGGTCGTGATGATTTTGTAACATTAATTGCTAACTATATCCCACTGCAAGACGCATACGGCGGTCCTAATTACTTTGCAATGGACCCAGATGCTACCTACAGCATTCATATAGATAACGACGGCGATGCTGTTGAAGATATTACATTTGCGTTTAACTTTAAAAGCATGCTTCCTAATGATAACCAAGGTGTGCAATTAACTGTTGGACCTGAAGGTAATCAACGCACCGTGTCTGTACCGCTTAAAAATGTAGGCGGTGTATCTGCCGGTGATGACAGCGCTGCAAATTTTAGTGAATCATACACAATGAGCATGATTAGCGGCGCGCAGCGTACTGGCGAAACAACGGTATTAAACAACACAGCATCAAACTCAAGTACATTTTCTAAACCACTTGATTATGTGGGCAATAAAACATTTGGTTCAATGAGCGATTACCAAACTTACGCTGACCAATTTGTGTATCAGGTTTCAATTCCTAACTGTGAAAGCATGGCACAAGTTTTTGTAGGACAACGTAAAGACCCATTTGTAGTTAACCTAGGTAAAACATTTGATTTAGTTAACTATGTACCTGTAGAGGGTGATAGCGCCCCTGGTACTGGTGACGGCGGTGGTTTTCCAGGTGGTATAACACAATCAGCTGATAACGACGACCTTGCAGATAAAAACGTAACATCAATTGCTATCGAAATACCTAAGAGCTGTATTGTTGGTGAAGGTAACGGCGTAATAGGTTCGTGGACAACAGCAAGCCTACCTCAAGCTCGCGTATTAAACCCTAATGCTAAATTTGCTAATAACGCCGTTAATGGTGGTGCTTTAACACAAGTTTCACGCTTGGGTAGCCCGCTTGTAAACGAGCTTGTAATTGGCATTAAAGACAAAGACACATTCTCTACTGCTCACCCTAAAGATGATGCACAATTTTTAGATTATGTATCTCATCCAGCACTACCAGAGTTATTAAACATTTTGTTTAAAGATGCTGTTAATACGACCCTTGGCGCAAACTTAGAAACACTGGCACCCACAAACTTCCCGCGTACTGATTTAATCACTGCATTTTTAACAGGTTTTGCAGGCGTTAATCAACAAGCAACTGTAACACCTTCAGAAATGCTACGTTTAAATACAGGCATTGCAGCAACAGCGCAAGCTGTTCAATCTGCATTTGGTGTAGCGGGTAATGATTTAGCCGGCTTCCCAAATGGTCGTCGCCCGGGTGATGATGTGGTTGATATTGCACTTCGTGTTGTGATGGGTCGTTTATGTCATCCTATTCCTGTAAATGGTGAAGACACTGATTTAGGACTTTGTGCACCAGAGGATGCTAATACAGGCACAGTGCCATTTACAGACGGCGCACCTATTGATGCAACAATGATGGATTCATCATTCCCATACCTTGCAACACCGCTTGCTGGCTCTAAATAAGGAGTAAAATAATGCGTAATTTAAAAACTACCCATATTTGTGTTCTCCTCAGTGCATTAACATTGGGAGCATGTAGTAGCGATGATGATAAAAAACAGCCTACTCCGCTTGTAAACACAGCGCCTACAGCAAGTGATGCAATACTAACTACACAAACTGAAGTAAGCATTACCGATATGCTTAGCGCAACCGACAATGATGGCGATTCACTGACTTACTCGTTAACAAGTGAGCCAACTCTTGGAACTGTTACCGTTAATAGCGATGGTAACTTTACCTACACACCGAATAAAGAAGTGACAGGTTCAGATAGTTTTATGTTTGGTGTAAGTGATGGCGTTAATTCGCAAGTAACTGCAACAGTGAACATTACAATTGACGCACTACAAGTCGACTTTGCTCAATTTGCAACCGATGCATTTAATCAAGCCCCAAATGCAGAGCCGTTAACTGTTAACGGTCGGGTGTTTACAAACACCGATACCGATGTTGATGGATTAATTTCAACAAACGGTAACTAACCAAGTAATTAAGCTGACAGGCCATGGATGGCTTTTTTCAAAGGATATTTATAATGCATTTATCAATTTTTAAGTCCGTCGCATTTATTACTTTATGCCTAACACCCCTTGCGTTAAGCGCTGCGCCTTTTACCCCAAAAGATGATGCAGTTATTGCTAAAAGTAATTCAACGCTTAGTGCTTCCCTCTCTGTTGACGAGATAAATACATTAGTCACTAACAGCCAATATGCAGGCCAAACAGAGCGCTTACAGGGGCTACTTAAAACCCGTTTAGCCCAGCTATATAAACAAACACCCTCATCTCAAATTGGTTACTTATATGCTCGCGTTTTACAAAAAGAGCACCTTTTCAACGAAGCTATTGATATTGCTAACAACGTTTTGATTAAAGAGCCACAGCATAGTAATAGCCATTTATTGCTAGCCAATATATTTATGACTCAAGGTAAGTTCGCACAAGCAAAAAAACACTGCGTAGCCTTAATTGGGCAAGTAAGCACTATTACTGCTAGCACCTGTGTACTCGATGTACAAAGCCAACATGAAAGCGTTTTAGACAGCTACCAAGCATTAGTAAAAATTATAAATAATAATCAAACTAGCCTAGCTACAAACCATGTTTTAAGTGAAATGAGCTATCGTTTAAATAACTACAAACAAGCATTGTCTCACTTACAAAGTGTAGATTTAGTTCAAGCCCCTGTGAGCCTAATTGTTTTATGGGCCGATATTCAAATTGCTCTAAATCAACCACAACAAGTATTAAATACATTAAGCGTACTGCTTCCTGATAAAAGTAATTTAGAGGATGCTATTTTGCTAAGACTTTCAATCGCAGAAAAAAAACTAAATAAACGCGATAAAAAATGGCAAAATACAATGGCGCAAAGAGTTACACTACGAGAGCTTCGGAAAGATTCTTTTCATGCAAGTGACTTAGCTAAATATTACCTTGATGTACAACCAAATCGCGAAAAAGCACTTTACTGGGCTCATATTAATTGGCAACAGGCTAAAATGAGCACCGATGAGCAATTACTTATTCAAGCAAAAGCGATGCAACGAGACACACTATGAAAACGCCTTATCTATTTATACTCACTTTAATGCTGTGCATTTTTTCAACTTACAGCTTTGCCCATCAACTAAGTACAAGTTATATAACCTTAAATAGCGAGAACAATAACGACACCAACAAAAACCAATACACGGGTACCTGGCAAATTAATATAGCCGACTTAGAGCACGCAGTTCCTCTGGATTTAGATAAAAACGGGCAAATTTCGTGGACAGAAATAAAAGCAAAACGCAGCTCAATTAATAACTTCATTGAAGAAAATTTAAATATCACGCAAAACGCGCAATCATGCCCTTTAAAAAGTGAAGGTATCTATCAGCTAGATAACCATTTTAATCAGCCTTATTTGGTTATTCCGCTGCTGTTTAGTTGTGATGACAATGAAGCAATTTCTCTTTCTTATTCTGCTTTTTTTAATACCGATGCCAATCATAAATCCATCGTAAATATAAACGGTGTATCTCGTGTATTTAATATCAACGAGGCACAACAAACGTTCAGCTTTGAGCAAACAAGTTATTTAAGTACGTTTAATCAATACGTGTATCAGGGTGTTTTACATATTTGGATTGGTATTGATCATATTTTATTTTTAATCGCCCTGTTACTTACCTGTGTTTTAAAACGCAGCGATAAAGCATGGCAAGGTATTAGCTCTAAAAAACAAATTATTAAACACACAGCATGGATAGTAACCGCGTTTACGCTTGCGCACTCTATTACGCTTACCGCAACAGCTATGAACTTAGTCTCACCAAATAGCCGCTGGGTAGAGCTTGGAATTGCTATATCGGTTTTATTTGCAGCATTAAATAATGTGTGGCCGTTGGTACTTCGTTTAGGTTGGCTTACTTTTGCTTTTGGTTTACTACATGGGATGGGATTTGCGAGCGTACTTGGCGAGCTTGGCTTGTCGAGCGACTATCAACTGCTTAGTATATTGGCGTTTAATTTAGGCGTCGAAATCGGTCAACTTAGTATCTTACTAGTAGCCTTACCAATACTCATTTATGTACGACACTACACTTGGTATAAAAAGTGGTTAATGCCAATGGGCTCCGTTGCTATCGCAATCATTGCACTTCAGTGGTCAATCGAGCGATTTTAAATAGACTAAAATAAAAAAGCTAGCCAAAGTATTGGCTAGCTTACTTTTGGTTATTTATTTTGAGCGTTACTGCGCTTTATCAAATGGCATCAGTAATGTTTTCATCGCCGGGCGAAGCGCTATTAGTACTGTTTCTTCGGTTAACTCTGGGTAGAGTAACTTTCTAAGTAATAACCCTGCCATCATCGAAAAAATAACATTAATTCGACTTTCAAGTTCAAGCTCATCAATGTCTTTGAGCGCACTTCGCTCGCTAGTTAAAAGCTGTCTCATGCGCCCGCGTGCTTGAGTATCCATATCACGTAGCAATGAAGCTACTTTAACATTTCGACCTGCTTCAGCCATCATATCTAAATCAACTACACATGCCCCTGTGTCCATGTGCCTTTGCACACCAATGTTTAAGCCATCTAAAAGAGCTGCTAAAACATCACCTGGGTGATCTTCAAACTGTTGGAAGATAGAAAACATTTCTTCCATGTCTTTTTCAATAATGCTTTCTATAATGGCTTCTTTACTTTCAAAGTAATTATAAATATGGCCTGCACTCATCCCTGCCGTTTTAGATATTTCAGCCATGCCTGCACCGTGGTAACCTTTTCGGCGAAAACACTCTGCAGCAGCTGTTAGTATTTGTTCGCGCCTAGCCAGTGCTATCGCGGGATCTGTTTGCCTTTTTGCTTTAGGCTTCATGTTCAACTCCACTACCAAGTCATAAACTCAGTAAAGCAAGAGCTATAAATAGTCTCGCTATATAAATATGTAATGCGGCTTTAAAAGCCGCAAATATTATTTCTCTTCCTGAGCTGTTTCACTGGTTACGTTCCATCCGCCACCAAGCGCTTTGTACAAGTTAATTTGGCTTGCAAGATACGCTTGCTGACCCGAAATTAACTGTTGCTGCGCGCCGTACCATGTACGCTGAGCATCAAGTACTTGCAAGTAGCTATCTGCGCCTTTTTCGTAACGCATTTTTGATAAATCAAATGTGATTTGTCGGCTACTTATAAGCATATCAAGGGCACTTAATTGCTCTTGGTAACCTTCTCTATCAGCAAGTGCATCGGCAACTTCGCGAAACGCATTTTGAATTTTTTGCTGATAAGTAGCCACTGCAATTTCTTGATCAGCTTTTGCTACATCAAGATTTGCTTGGTTACGTCCCATATTAAAAATAGGTAGGCTAATTGACGGCACAAAACTCCATGTACCCGAGCCTGAATCAAACAAGCCACTTAAATCACTTGAAGCAGACCCGGCATTGGCTGTTAAGCTAATACTTGGATAAAACGCTGCACGTGCAATACCAATATTGGCATTTGCAGCAAGCATTAAATGCTCAGCGGCTTTAATATCAGGGCGTTGCGATAACAGGTCAGACGGTAAACCGACCGGCACTTCTGGCATGCTGATCAAGTTAGTCAGGTCTTTACTAGGCAGTAAATCAGCTGAAACAGATTTACCCACTAATAAATCTAGGGCACTTTTATCACGCTTTAACAAACGTTTGTACGTTGCTATGTCTACTTTTGCTGTAGCAACTGTACTTCTAAGCTGCTCAAGGGTAATTGAAGAAGTTGCACCTAAATCAAAACTTTTTTGCGTAAGCGATAATGACTCTTGCTGAGAGGTGAGCGTTTCTTTTGCAAGCTCTAGCAGTTGTAAGTCCGTCGCGTAACTAAGCCACGCATTTGCCAACTCTGAAATTAAAGACACCTGCGTACTGTATTGGCTAAGCTCTGTAGAGTATAAATTTTGGAGTGCTTGCGCTGATTGATTGCGTACTTTGCCCCAAATATCTAACTCGTAAGACGTAATGCCCACTGTTGCACTGTATTGCGAGCTAATAGCTGCATCGCCAGTACCCGACAAATCAGCCGGTAAACGCTGGCGCGTACCAGAAGCATTTAAATCAAGCGACGGATACAAAGCAGAGTCTTCGATTTGGTACAAACCACGAACACGCTGCACATTAAGCACTGCAATTTGCATGTCTTTATTGTGCTCAAGGCTTTGCGTAATTAAGGTTTGTAGCTTTTCATCATTAAAAAACTGCTGCCAATTTAATTGCTGCGCAGCGCTTTGCTCAGTACCTGATGCATAAGCATCAGATACTGGTAGAGCAAGGTCTTTTTGCTCTGGCGCTAATTGACAACCACTTAGCACAAATAAAGCAATTGCACTTAGGCTGAATGTTTTAATGCTCATTCTGCGCTCTCCTTTGTTGTCTCGTTAGTTTTACCAGGGAATACACGGCGAACTAACACAAAGAACAACGGTACAAATACAACAACTAATATTGATGATGCGAGTGTGCCGCCAATAATCGAAATACCTAACGCATTTTGCGCACCAGAACCCGCACTTGAGGCTATTGCAAGCGGTAAAACACCACAAATAAAGGCCATCGAAGTCATGAGTATTGGACGTAATCGTAAGCGTACAGCTGCAATAGCCGCATCAACTAAGCCAAGCCCATCATCCATTTTATGAATTGCAAACTCTACAATCAGTATCGCATTTTTAGATGCCAAACCAATGGTGGTCAACAAGCCTACCTGCAAGTAAATATCGTTAGATAAGCCACCGCCTAGCGCTGCCATAATTGCACCAAATATACCCAGTGGCACAATCATCATTACCGCAAACGGTACCGACCAACTTTCATAAAGTGCAGCTAAACATAAAAATACAAACAACAGCGATAAGCCATATAGTAAAGGTGCTTGACCACTACTTGAGCGCTCTTGGAATGAAATACCGGTCCACTCAGACGAAATACCATTAGGCAGCTGTTTAACTAAACGCTCCATTTCATCCATTGCTTGGCCTGTACTATAACCCGGCGCTGCACTACCTTGAATTTCCATTGCTGAAAAACCATTGTAACGCTCTAAACGTGGCGAACCATACGTCCAGTAAGCACTAGCGAACGCTGAAAACGGCACCATATCGCCATTATTATTGCGCACATACCACTTATTTAGGTCCTCAGGCACCATGCGCGATTGTGCATCACCTTGCATATACACTTTTTTAACTCGACCACGGTCAATAAAGTCATTCACATAACTACTACCCCATGCTGTCGAAAGTGTACTGTTAATATCGTTTTGCGACACGCCAAGCGCTTCGGCTTTTGCCAAATCTGTATCAAGTTGTAGTTCTGGCATATCTTCTTGTCCATTTGGACGTACGCCCGCTAAAATTGGACTTTGGCTTGCTAAACCTAATAACTGATTTCGCGCAGCTAAAAGTGCGTCATGGCCAAGACCTACACGGTCTTGTAAAAAGATATTAAAACCATTAGCAGTACCCAGTTCAACAATTGCAGGTGGCGGGAATGCAAACACAAACGCTTCTTTTATCGTTGAAAAGTAGCCCATTGCTTTACCTGCAACACCTTGAACAGATAACTCGTCACGCTGGCGCTCATCCCAATGTTTAAGGTTAACAAAGGCAATGGCTGAGTTTTGGCCAGAACCTGCAAAACTAAAACCAGTAACGGTAAAAATACCGTTTACGGCTTCAGATTGATCGTTTAAAAAGTGATTTTCTACCTTTTTAACAACCTCAAGCGTTTGTTGTGTTGTAGAGCCCGCTGGCAGTGAAACTTGGTTAAACAAAATACCTTGGTCTTCGTCAGGTAAAAATGCCGTTGGCAAGCTTGAGAATACATAAACCATACCGCCCACAATCACGCCATAAATAAGTAAGTAGCGTTTAGAGTGCGTAAGCATACGGCCTACAAAGCTTTGTGCACCTGAATTTGTTTTATCAAAACCACGATTAAAGCCTGTAAAAAATCGGCCAAATAACGTCTCATTGTTATGTACATGGCTTGGTTTTAAAAGCGTTGCACACAATGCAGGCGTTAAAATAAGAGCAACTAAAACAGATAACCCCATCGCCGATACCAGTGTTATAGAAAACTGACGATAAATAATACCGGTAGAGCCACTAAAGAATGCCATTGGGATAAATACCGCAGAAAGCACCATGGCAATACCTACCAGCGCGCCTTTAATTTCATCCATAGATTTACGCGTAGCTTCAAGTGCCGAGAGTTTTTCCTCGGTCATTAAGCGCTCAACGTTTTCTACAACAACGATTGCGTCATCTACCAATAAGCCTATGGCAAGTACCATCGCAAACATCGTTAGCGTATTTATTGAATAACCAAAAGTGTACAAAATACCAAACGTACCTAGTAAAACCACTGGCACTGCTATTGTTGGTATAAGTGTTGCCCTAAAGTTTTGTAGGAACAAATACATAACTACAAAAACAAGTACAACAGCTTCAATTAAGGTGTGAATAACTTTTTCGATAGATAACGATACAAACGGCGTTGTGTCGTAAGGTATAACAGCATCTAACCCTTCAGGGAAAAACGGTTTTAGCTCTTCAATTGCTTTTTTAACTCCAGCGGCAGTATCAAGTGCGTTAGCACCACTGGCTAATTTAATACCTAATCCTGATGCAGGTTGCCCATCGTAACGAGCAACAACGCGGTAGCTTTCACCGCCAAGCTCTACTCTAGCAACGTCCTCTAGACGTACAAAAGAGCCATCTGGATTGGTTTTAACTAATATTTGTTCAAATTGCTCTGGCGTTTGTAATCGACTTTGCGCTGTTACTGTTGCATTAAGTTGCTGACCATCAACGGCAGGCATACCGCCAAGTTGACCAGCAGATACTTGTGCATTTTGCGCACTAATTGATGCACTAATATCAGCAGGTGTCAGCTTATAATTTTGTAACTTTGAAGGGTCTAACCAAATACGCATCGCGTACTGAGAACCAAACAGCTGCACTTCACCTACGCCTTCAACACGCGAGACAATATCTTGCACGTTTGATGAAACATAATCGCCAATATCAATATTGGTCATGCTGCCATCTTTAGACACAAAAGCATAAACCATTAAAAAGTTACGCGCTGACTTTGCAACTACAACACCTTGCCTTTGAACGGCTTCTGGTAATAGTGGAGTCGCTGTCGCTAGTTTATTTTGCACTTGAACTTGTGCAATATCAGGGTCAGTTTCAGCGCTAAACGAAAGTGTAAGCGTAGCAGAACCACTCGACTCAGACGTAGATGACATATAAAGCAGGCCATCAAGTCCTTTCATTTTTTGCTCAATAACTTGCGTTACCGTATCTTCAAGTGTACGTGCAGATGCACCAGGGTACGTTGCAGTGATACTCACTGCAGGTGGTGCAATTGAAGGATACTGCGAAATAGGTAAACTCCTAATCGCCAAAATACCTGCAAGCATCACTACAATAGCGAGTACCCAAGCAAATATCGGTCTATCGATAAAAAATCGTGACATTAAAACTCTCCGTTATTGCGCTTGATCGGCTTTAGTAGACGATTGAATTTCAGATGGATTCACTGGTGCACCAGGGCGGATTTTTTGTAAACCTTCAACTATTAACTTATCGCCATCCATTAAGCCATCAGTAACAAGCCAATCAGAACCAATCGTTCTATCTACTTTTAATACGCGGCTTTCTACTGTGTTGTCTTTGCTGACAACCATTGCTGTTGGTTCGCCTTTTGAATTACGGCTAACACCACGTTGCGGAGCTAAAATAGCACCCGCCTTAACACCTTCCACAATAGAAGCTCGGGCATACATGCCTGGCAGTAATAATTTTTCTGGGTTTGAAAATTTAGCACGTAGTATTACTGAGCCAGTACTTGGATCAACTGTCACTTCAGAAAACTGCAATGTGCCTTTATGAGGATAAACAGAGCCATCTTCCATAATAAGTTCAACGTCAGTTTGGCTAGTCGAATCAACACTTAGAGCACCTGATGATATTGCTTTTTTAAGTTTGGTAAGCTCATTACTTGATTGTGTTAAATCGATATAAATTGGATCTAACTGAGTCACTGTAGCAAGTGCAGTACTTTGATTGGCACTTACTAATGCACCTACAGTTACGCTTGATTTACTAATTTGACCACTAATTGGTGACGACACATGGCTGTAATCAAGGTTAATTTGCGCCGATTTTAACTGCGCTTTAGCCGTTAATAATTCTGCTTTTGCTTGTTTGTATGCAGCATCTGCTTCATCAAAGTCTTGCTGACTTACCGCTTTTATTTTTAAAAGCTCGCTAAAACGAGATGCTTTAGCTTTACTACTTGAAATACTCGCCTGAGCACGTGCAACACTTGCTTCACTTGCTGCTAAGTCTGCTTCAAATGTCGCAGGGTCTATTTGATACAGAGCCTGGCCTTGTTTAACCTCTTTACCTTCAACAAATAAACGAGATTGCACAATACCACTTACTTGTGGGCGAATTTCAGCAATTTGAAATGCACTGATACGACCAGGAAGTTCTTTTTTGAGAGTAAGCGCTTGGCTTTTTAATGTAAGTACACCCACTGGTACAGCTTTAGGAGCTGAAGCTTGTGACTGCTCAGCAGCCTGATCGCAACCAGTTAAAGCAACAGAACCGACGAGGGCTGACAATACAAATAAAGCGATGCGGGAACGCTGCATGTTAAATACCTTTTAGTTTAGAGTGAACGATCATTCTAAATTAAAACGCGCTGATAATGAATCTTAATTAGAAGAAATTTACACAAACTTACACTCCTCAGTACAATATACGTCTTAGGTTGCATTTAATGTTAATTAGATGAAAATAGAATCAAGACTGTATGAAAATAAAACAACTTAACATATTGAAATAATATCTCATTTTAGAAACGAAGTTTTTAACAGACACAAAAAAGCCAAGCAAATACAGCTTGGCTATTTATATAAAAACTAAAGCGCACACCTTATTTTAAAGGATATTAGCACTCTGCGGGTTAATAACCCTTGAAACTAACAACTGCTCTACCCTAATTCCTTCTACATCAACAACTTCAAACTTAAAGCCTGAAAAAGTTAAATGCTCCGCGCGTTTAGGTATTCGCTTCATATTGTAAATTAAAAAGCCAGCGACCGTTTCATAGTGCATCTGATCAGGAAATTCTTCTATATCAAGTACTTTTGCTAAATCGGTAATTGGGGTTAAGCCATCTACAAGCCATGAATTTTTATCGCGTTCTATGATTAATTCGTCGCCTTGATGAGTAATTAAATCACCCATAAACCCTTTCATTAAATCTTTTACCGTTACAATGCCCACCGAAAGCGCATATTCGTTTACGACAACAGCAAATGGTTTTGCTGCGCTTTTAAACGCATTTAAAGCTTCTGATAGGCTTAATGTTTCCGGTAAGTAAAAAACATCTTTATCAATGAGATCATCGTTTATATTGGCAGCTTCGCCCTTTAGTACTTGTCGTAAAATATCTTTAGATTCAACAGAGCCATGCAACTTATCTAAATTTCCTGACACCACTAAAAAGTGGTTATGAGGATGGTCAATAATTTTAGTCGCAATATCATGGCTAGATTCGTTTAAATCAAAATATACAATTTGGTCGCGTGGCGTCATTACGCTTGATAAAAATCGCGCTTCTAGGTCAAACACATTGCCAATTAATTCATACTCTTGCTTTTGCAAACTACCGTATGCAGCACCTGCTTCCATCATGGCAACAATGTCCTCAGTTGTCACATTGTCTTCTCGCTCAGCGGGCACTTTAAATAAGCGCAGCACAAAGTTAGTGACACCATTAAAAAACATCACCAGCGGGGTTAATGCAAAGGTAACCCAGCGCATTATTGTAACCACTCTAACAGCGACCGCTTCAGGCATGATCATCGCTAAACGCTTTGGCATTAAATCGGCGAACAATATAAACAAGGATGTAATAGTAAAAAACGAGAATAAAAAGCTAATTTTTTCTAAATGTGCACCTTGATAAAACAGTACCAACACACTTTCAACATAAGGCGATAAGGCCTGCTCGCCCACAATACCACCCAATATCGCTATCGCGTTGAGTGCTATTTGGATCATGGCAAAAAAAGCCCCTGGATTTTCTTGTAGCTTTAGTACCGCTGCTGCCTTTATATTCCCTTCATCTGCCATTACTCGCAGTTTTATTTTACGCGACGCTGCAATTGCTATTTCTGACATAGCAAACAACGCACTGATCAAGATCAATAAGCTAATCCCGATTAAATCACCCATTTAACGCTCCAATAAGTTAGCGCTTTTTTAAACAAAAAGCAGCTGGATTATAATCGGTTTTTTAAACGCAGCAATTTATATTTACGAAATATATTTAAGCTATTAATTTTCAATTGGTTGAGAGGTAAAACAGTAAATTTAAAGTGCTTAAATTTTATTAAAGGCGACTTTTAATTGAGAAACTAAAGCCGGATCCATATTTATATTACAGGCAAAAAATAACGGAGACTGAGTTGTATTTAGATTTAGTAATGGTTCGAGTAACTCAAGCTTAGGCTCTGTTTTAACTCGGTAGTTAAATTGCTTTTTGTTGAGGATAACAAAATCAAGTATATGGTGACGAGTGCTTATGAGTTTATCTATTTTATCTAAGCTATCGATGAGTAATAAATGCTTGTTCTCACTAAAGCCCCTCTCAAGCAAATAGTGATGACTAAAATTATCACGCAGTACTGCTATTTTATATTTTTTAGCATCATTGAGGGTATTTAACTTTATACCTCTGGACTTTAGACCATAAATGGCAGAATCAAAGCTTTCCAGTTCACCTACCCAGTTAAACTTACTTTCTCTATTAGGTAATCGAACAATTGAAAATATACAGGTATTTTTATCGCGTAGCGCTGCATTGTAGGAAATGGCCCAACTATGCGCCAACATAGTGTATTTTATATCAGTACCTTCTAGCGCTTTATGAACTTTCTCGACAGAGCGGCCAACGAGTTTATTATCTTCATTGAGATACTGAAAATCCGGAAATACTTCCGTTACTATTGTGATTTCAGTTGCATCAACTTTAATACAGCTAATGAACAATAAAAAGATCAATAATTTCATTTAGCAAGGCCTCAACTAACTCATTATAAGTATTTAATAAATATAGCTGAGGCTTTATGAACTGCTAGTTTTTAGTCATGTAATGCACACTTATACGCTGATAGTGCTAGTATTTATAGCTCATACAGCTTACTTGTTCATCGCACTAATTAAAAAGGCTGAAATTTTAGCGCCTTCTCTAAGTGTCGTTTCAGAGCTTGATTGACCCACTAAAGAGCTGTCGGTAAATGGCGCTATTTCCATCATATCAGCACCCGTAATCGGAAACTCATCCGCAATAGCTGATAAAATATCAAGCGCATGCTGTGGTGTTAAACCATTATGTTCTGGCGTACCTGTGGCAGATGCAAACTCTGCATCAAGCGCATCAATATCAAAGCTTACGTATATTTCATCAACGTTATCAGCTTTTAATTGTGCAATAGCGTCGGCAGCAACCGCTGCTGCGCCGCGCTCAATGATTTCATGTGCCCAATGTTGCTTAACGCCAAAGGTACTTTCCCAGTGCGCTTTAGGCTTGCCACTTGAGCGTATACCAAATTGTATTAAATGATGTGGTGCCGGTAAAAACTCTAAAATATGTGTACACCAAGAGCCAAAACATAAATCTATGCCTAGGCGCTCAACAAGTAAATCGGTATGCGCGTCAAAGTGAATAATAGCGGTACGCTTACCTTGCTCACGTTTTGCTTTTAAGTACGCTTTGGTAAGTGGGTAACTAATTGAGTGATCGCCACCAATACCAAATATCCCTTTATCTTTAAATGTCGCGTAAAAGCTGTCGCATACATCCTCTGTGATTGATAACGGACTTACGTAATAGTCGTTATCTTCATTACCGTATAGGGCTTTTTGGCAATTAGAAATGGTTGCATCATTTAGGTATTTATCATGAAGTAAATGTGGGATTACACGTACATCGCCTAAATCAAACGAGTGACACTGCGGTTGCTGATCAATTAAAGCTGAGCGCACAAACAGTGGTCCCCAGTTTGCACCGCGTAAAATACCACCGCCACAGTCTGAGCTAATACCTAACATAACGGCTTTATGTGGAGAATTTGGTAATTCATTTAAAGACTCGCGCCACAAATTATCAACGTTTTCAGTTTGTCCATAAAGTTTATTACGCAGTGCGGCTTTGCGCTCCTTTGCAGTATTTACTGTGTATACGCCATCACCTGGTGCGCACAAACAGTGCTCAACTTTGTTTTTAAATGCTTCAAATTGTGTGCTCATAATAAACTCCTTCGATTTTTATTCTGTACGTAGCTAATTACTTTTGATTAGTTATGCAAAATCACCAAAAGTGCCTAAACTTCAAATAAATTCCACTTTGCTAAATAAGTCTGTGCCTAATATAAATAAACACGTTATCTTTTACGTGCTTAATACAAATTTAAGCCATTGAATTAATTTAATATTAATGAATATTTACCATAAACTATTTAATTGTAGTTACGCGCTTGGTTGATACTTATTATGTCTGCTTGAACATGTCAACAGCACAACAAGGCTACTTGTATAAGCACTTGATTGAATATTCATAGTTGATGAATAAATCAAATTAATCCTTAAAATTATTAAGACTTAATTGGAGGAGTTAAGATAAAACGGACAATCGTCCTGTACTTGATAAACGTTTCTAGCAATGATGCTAGATTGACACAATTTATTATAAAAAGGCTTAGCTATGGAAAAGGTATTTCACTTAGGACTATGTATTGACGATCTTAAAGGTGCAAAACTTGCGATTGTACCGGGCGATCCAGATCGTGCTGCACGCATTTCACAATTCCTAGACAACCCAACCTGCCTTGCTCAAACTCGTGAGTTTCATGTTTACTTAGGTCAACTAAACGGCCATTCGGTGGTTGTTTGTTCTACGGGTATTGGTGGTCCATCTACGTCGATTGCAGTAGAAGAATTAGCACAACTTGGCGTGCGTAAATTTTTACGTATTGGTACAACAGGTGCGATTCAGCCACATATCAACGAAGGCGAAATTTTAATTAGCCAAGCATCTGTACGTTTAGACGGTGCAAGCCAGCATTTTGCTCCTCTTAGCTACCCTGCTGTGTCTGACTTTTATGCAACACAAGCTATGGTACAAGCATGTAAAAACTTAAATATCGATTTTCATATTGGTATTACTGCATCAAGCGATACATTTTATCCAGGACAAGAGCGTTACGATACGCATTCTGGTTACGTTCCTAAATCACTACAAGGTAGCTGCGAAGAGTGGCAAAAACTGGGCGTGATGAACTACGAAATGGAATCAGCAACATTATTTACTATGTGTGCAGCCCTTGGTTTACAAGCAGCATGTGTTGCCGGCGTACTTGTTAATCGTACTCGACAAGAAATACCAAATGTTGACCATGGTGAAATTGAGCGTAAATCTGTAGCGGTAGTATTAGAAGCGGCTAAAGTATTACTTGATTAATACCAAGTAAACTCAATAGATAAAATTATAAAGCACAGCTCTGGCTGTGCTTTATTGTTTTTAAGAGGTTATTTTAGCTGAGCGCTAATTACTTCTATTGCCGGTAGATTTTTAAAACTTGCAAGTACAGCACGTGCTACACCCGCTTGGTTTTCATGGCCTGCGGTTTCTAAAAGTGTAATTGATTTTACTGTACTTTCGTTAAAGCTAAGCCCTGCGATAAATAATTGGCTAAGTGCACTTTGTAGTGGCGACAAGCTTGGGCTGTACGCTGCGTTTTCTGCGTAACTTCCGTAAAAATCACCATTTTCAAATGTACTAATTTTTACTGCACTAAAGTTTTTACTATAGGGTACGTATGCGTTTAATGCTGTACTTGCTAGTTTTTCATCTAGTTGATCATTTGCAAATACTTGCTGGTGAGGCTCTGGATTAAACAAGCTAAACGCGTTACCTAAATCAGTCGGCCCAAACGAGTGCGGCAGTAATTCTGCCAACTTAAAGTGTTGCTCTGGCAATAAAATATCAAACTCTTTCGCATCAGCGAGTTCGTTCATAAACTGGCGGCAATACCCACACGGTGCATCGCTAATCGCTATTTTAACTATTTTTTTAGCGCCGTTTAACCATGCGTTATTTATAGCCGATTGCTCTGCATGAACCACTAAACTCAATGCTTGATGATCAAACTCTACATTTGCACCAAAGTAAAATTTTACCTCATCGTTTTCATCAAGTGCTTTAACAATTGCGCCTACATGAAAATGCGATACCGGTGCAACAGCAAACTCAGAAGCTAAAGGCACTAAACCTTGTAATAATGCATCATCAGATACATTAAGCTGCGTGCATAACTGTTTAATATTATTAGAATTTAATATGCCACGTTGTGATTTTAATTGACTACGTAATGACGCTGTTTGCGCTACGTTTAATGTGATGTGCGAATTTGTAAGTGCTGTATCTTGCTGTACAGTAAAAGTTGCTGAAGCCATAACATTTTTTCATTATTCAATGGCTAAGTAGTTTAAAAGGTTAAGCCGCTAATTGCTAGGTTATTAAACGCAAAAAAAGGGAGCACATCGCGTGCTCCCTTTAATTTTAACTGGTATACCTAATAAAATAACATGTTAGCCGGTATTACGCATACCTGCTGCAATACCTGTCATTGTGATCATTAATGCATTATCAATGTCACCTTCGTTGCGTTTTTCCTCTGAGCGAGCACGGCGTAAAAGCTCAACTTGTAATAAATTAAGTGGATCGGTGTACGGGTTACGTAAACTAATCGACTCTTTAATCCAAGGCTGTTCGGCTAAGAGGCTTTTTTGCGGGCTAAGTGATTGCACTAAGCTAATGGCTTCTTGAAGCTCTTTACGAAGTGTTACACCCAGTGGTTTGTACATATCTTCCACCAGCGCATTGTCGTAATGCTCACTCAACCAGCAATCGGCTTTACTAAATACCATTTCTAGCATTTCTAAGCGCGATCTAAAGAACGGCCACTGTAAGCTCATTTCGTTTAAGGTTTCTGCGCCATATTTATCAAGCGCAGCTTTTAACCCTGTTAACGCACCTAACCATGCTGGAAGCATTAAACGGTTTTGGCTCCAAGCAAAAATCCATGGAATAGCACGCAGGCTTTCAACGCCACCATTAGGATTACGTTTTGCAGGACGCGAGCCAAGCGGTAGCTTAGACAGTTCAAGCTCAGGTGTTGCCATTCTAAAGTAAGGTACAAAGTTTTCATCATGACGAACTACATTACGGTAATGCTCACATGACTCCTCACTTATTAGCTTCATTACTTCGCGCCACTGCGGTTTTGGCTCTGGTGGCGGTAATAAGTTACTTTGCAGAACTGCGCCTGCGTAAATATTTAAGCTTTGCAGTGCTACATCGGGTAAACCAAATTTAAAGCGAATCATCTCGCCTTGCTCGGTTACACGCAAGCCACCTTTTAATGAGCCAGGTGGTTGTGAATGCAGCGCTTGTGCAGCGGGTGCACCACCACGTCCTACTGTACCACCACGTCCGTGGAATAAAACAAGCTCAATACCGCGTGCATCAGCAAGCTGTACTAGCTTATCCATTGCTTCGTACTGCGCCCAACCTGCTGCCATCATGCCGGCATCTTTAGCTGAATCAGAGTAACCAATCATTACGTTTTGAGTGTTTTTAATGTGCCCGCGATACCAAACATTATCAAGCAGTGTGGTAATTACATCACTGCCTGCGTTTAAATCGTCGAGTGTTTCAAACAACGGTGCTACTGGTAAATCAAAGCTACAGCCGCTTTCTTTTAGCAACAGTTGTACTGCTAAAATGTCTGACGCTGTTCGCGCCATCGAAATAATATACAAACCAAATGTTGCTTCGTCTTGCTTGGCAATTACATCAAAGGTATCAAGTACTTCTTGTACATCTGGGCTTGGTTGCCAATGCTTTGGAATAAGCGGTCTGCGCGAGTTAAGCTCTGCAAGTAAAAATGCTTGTTTGTCTTGCTCTTGCCATTGGTTGTAGTCGCCTAAACCTAAGTAACGCGTCAGTTCTGAAAACACATCGCCGTGGCGAGACGAATCTTGGCGCACATCAAGTTTAGCTAAACGCAAACCAAAGCTATTAATACGGTGCAGTAAATCAAGTAATAAGCCATCCGCAACTACTTTCATATTACATTTTAATAACGAGCGATAGCACACTTCAACCGGGTGTTTAAGCTGATTAATATTAGTAATTAAATCTTGTGAATCGCTGCGCTTATTTTTAATTTTAGCACCTAAGTGCGCCACTGTTTCTGCAACCTGATTTTTGAGCTTTTTGATTACCGCTCTGTATGGTTCAAACTCTTGCCCTGCAAGCTCAACAAGCTCATCACTGGCATCTGACATAGAGAGTTCAGCGCACAACGTTTTTAAGTCTTGAATGTATAAGTTAAGTGCCATCCAACGACCATGATCAAGCACTTCTTTTGTTACCTGCGATGTTACAAATGGATTACCATCACGGTCTCCACCCATCCACGATGTAAACTCAATTGGGCTGTAATCTATTGGTAACTCTAAGCTCAACTGGTCTTTAACATTCGCTGAAAATTCACGTAAAAAGCGCGGAACCGCATGCCAAAGGCTATTTTCTATTACTGCATAGCCCCATTTGGCTTCATCAACTGGCGTTGGGCGAGAGCGACGAATATCGTCGGTATGCCAAGCTTGGCTAATCAGCTGTTCAATACGATTTAAAATATTGTCCCGCTCTTGCACTAAGTTATCTTTTCGCTCTAATGACGCTAAGCAATCACTTAGTTCAACGTGTTTGTTAATAATAGTACGGCGCGTAACCTCGGTTGGGTGAGCGGTCAATACTAAGTTTATGTGGAGTTTTGAGAGTGTTTCGGCCAAATGATTACTGTCTAACTGGCCTTGTTCTGCTTTTGTAGCTAACGTTTTTAATGTTTGAGTGAGAGGGTTTTGTTGACCAAGGCCAACGTCATTAAAACGCGAAACGGTATGAAATTGCTCTGCTACATTAGCAAGGTTTAAAAAATGATTAAATGAACGGGCAACCGGTAAAAGCTCTTCATCACTAAGCGCATGTAAAACATCTATTAGCGCTTGTCTGTCGTCTTCGTTACCACTGCGAGATGATTTTGATAAAGCACGAATTTCTTCCACTTTATCTAAAATCGCTTGACCTTGGGCATCTTTGATTGTTTGTCCTAGTAGTTGCCCTAGTAAATTTACATTACCTCGCAAGGCGGCGTATTGTTCACTCATTTATCAGTCTCCATTTTTTCGTAGGACACTATTAATATCATCATGAAGAGATATTTAATAGATCCATTTGCAATGTCTTGTCGTAAAAAAGTATATATAAAATAATCACAAAGCATTCACATGATCATTTTTTACGATGGTAACTGCCCTCTTTGTAGCACCGAAATGCAGCAACTAAAACACGCTGATAACAAAAACTTTATTACGCTTGAAGATCTTAACGCGAGCGACTTCAGCGAGCGCTACCCGTATATTGATAAAGACAAAGCAATGAACTACCTTCAAGCTCAAAAGCAATCAGGTGAAATGATTTATGGGCTTGATGTAACTTACGAAGCATGGAAAATAGTGGGTAAACACAGCTGGTTGAAAATTTTTCGCTTGCCAATAATTCGCTTCTTCGCTGACTGCGGATACCTATTATTTGCTAAGTATCGGCACCCCATCAGTCGCTTTTTAATGCCAAATACTCAGTGCAGTAACGGCCAATGTGGACTAAAAGCAAAAGGTGATAAATGAAAACTATTGTTTTATTCGGCGCAAGCAGTGCCATAGCAAATGCATATATAGAACATCTACAAATAAACACGCCTACTCATCAGATCGTTTGTATCAGTTCAAAAAGTATTGAATCTGGCTCAAGTGTTGTCCACCTGCATACTGACTACACAAAACAAAGTTTAGCGCGCGTTACTAATTACCTAAAAGAGCAAAATGCCGATATACAACAAGTTATTATATTCAATGGTACACTGCACAACGAAACCCATATGCCTGAAAAAAAGCTGGAGGATTTAGACGCTGAGTATTTTAGCCAACTTCTAAATTCAAACACCCTAACTCCCCTACTTTGCTTGCAGAGTATTTTGCCGCTGTTAACCCACAAAACGCAGTGTACTATTACTGCATTAAGTGCGCGCGTAGGCAGCATAAACGACAATAAATTAGGTGGTTGGTATACTTACCGCGCATCTAAAGCGGCGCTTAACATGCTATTTAAAACCGCTGCTATAGAGCTTTCACGCCGAGCTAAAAATACCAAACTTATTTTGTTTCACCCTGGCACTACCGATACAGCACTTTCAAAGCCCTTTCAAAGAAATGTACCCGAAGGCAAATTATTTACGCCTGAATTTGTAGCCAAGCAACTATTTGAATTAACAAACAATAACCCTGATTTAAAACTAAACGGTGAGCCTGCTTATTTAGATTGGCGAGGCTCTACAATACCGTGGTAAGGACTTCTAATGCATTTTACTAAAGCGCGTATAGACGCACTTGAAAAACATACCCGTACACATTTAATTAATTCTCTTTCGGGTTTTAAAAGCGCTAATTTAATTGGCACGCAAGACTTACTCGGCAATACCAACTTGTCGATTGTAAGCTCGGTTATTCACCTTGGGGCTAACCCACCTTTAGTCGCAATGATTATGCGCCCTCACAGTGTGCCGCGTCATACGTTTGAAAATATTTTACAAACGGGCACTTACACCATTAATCAAGTGAATAAGTCGATTTATAAACAAGCTCATCAAACTTCAGCCCGTTACGATAAAGACGAGTCTGAGTTTGATGCTACAGGCTTAACACCTGAATACTTAAACGACTTTGCAGCCCCTTTTGTAAAAGAAAGCCGCTTAAAGTACTCGGTTAAATTCGTAGAAAATCAACATTTAGCCATCAATGGGACTGAGCTCGTTATTGGCGAAATTATGGATGTTTTTGTTGATAAAGCCGCGCTGCAAAGCGATGGTTTCCTAGATTTACAAGCAATAGAAACAGTCGCAGTAACCGGGCTTGATAGCTACCACACAAGCAATAAACTCACGCGTTTACCTTACGCTAAAAAATAATATGACCATTTAAGAGGCTATAAACTATTAGCCTCTTATCGCATAACATTGAATTTTACCTTGGTATTAATCACACTAGCTAAAAATCCAAGGAGAAAAATATGACTACCATCGGTATTGGTACACAATCAAGCGAGCAAGCGTTGGCAAGCCTAAGTAATATGACGCAAACGCTAACCCCTATTGCAGCTGACGAACATTTAGAGCGCATAGCCAAAGCGCAAGCTTATATGCTTGCAAACAACATAGATGCAATTTATTTAAACGCTGGCACCAACCTAACCTACTTTACAGGTATGAAATGGTACGCGAGCGAGCGCATGGTTGGCGCAATATTACCGGCCCTTGGTGAAGTACAATACATTGCGCCTTATTTCGAAATTGGTTCACTAAACGGGTTTAAAGTAATAGAGGGACCTATTCATGGGTGGCAAGAGCACGAAAATCCTTATGCACTTTTTGTCGAAGTACTAAAAAAGTTAAATATTAATGAAAACGCAACCATTGGCATTGATGAAAGCGCACAGTTTTTTATATTCGACGGCATTAATAAAGCGCAAACGGGTTTAACACTCATAAACGCACAACCTGTAACGGCGCATTGCCGTATGCATAAATCAATTCACGAGCTTAGCTTAATGCAGCGCGCGATGGATATGACCTTAGCCGTACATCAAGCCACAGCAAGCATGCTTTATGAGGGAATAACCACCACCGAAGTAGAAGCCTTTATTAAGCAAGCACATCAAAAAGTAGGCGCGCCAGGTAACTATTTTTGTATTGTTTTATTTGGTGTTGCAACGTCTTTTCCGCACGGTGTTAAAGACGCCCAAGTACTTAAAAAAGGCGATATGGTATTAATTGATACCGGCTGTAAAGTACACGATTACCTATCAGATATAACCCGTACCTATGTATTTGGCGAACCAACAATGCGCCAACGCATGTTTTGGGATCATGAAAAAGCAGCGCAAATGGCGGCGTTTAATGCAGCTAAAATCGGTGCTACGTGCGAAGACGTAGACGCTGGCGCACGTACTTATTTAGCGGCGCAAGGGCTAGGTCCGCAGTACCAAACACCGGGTTGCCCGCATCGAACGGGCCACGGCATTGGGCTAGATATTCACGAATGGCCATATTTAGTTGGCGGTGATAAAACCCCACTTGCCCCAGGCATGTGCTTTAGTAACGAGCCAATGTTAGTTATACCTGATGAATTTGGCGTACGTTTAGAAGATCATTTTTACATGACCGACAACGGCCCTCATTGGTTTACAGAGCCTAGCCATAGCATTGACGACCCATTTGGGCTTAACGCTTAAAACTGAATACCTTCAAGAGCAGCTGTTTAGCTGCTCTTTTTAGTTTGGTATTGATAAAGTGCAGTTCATCCCAATATCCCCTGTTATACCAAAGCAATCCTCAAAAGGATAAATATGAAAAACTTTAAAATTGATATCGTTTCAGACGTAATGTGCCCTTGGTGTGTAGTGGGTTATAAAAACCTAGAAACTGCACTAGAGCAACTTAAAGACGAAATGAGCGCAGATATTACGTGGCATCCTTTTGAACTAAATCCAGATATGCCAATTGAAGGTCAAGACTTAAACGAACATTTAATGCAAAAGTACAACCTAAGTGAAGAACAAGGCGACGAAAATCGTAAAAACATGTTCGAAGCCGGTCAGCGTGCTGGGTTTACCTTTAATTTTGATGGCAAACGCATCATGATCAACAGCTTTGATTTGCATCGTTTATTAATGTGGGCACGTGAAGAAGGTAAGCAAACGCAGCTTAAACTCGCCTTTTTTGAAGCGCACTTCACAGATTTAAAATACTTAAATCAAGAAGAAGCGTTGCTCGACGTTGTTGAAAAAGTGGGTCTTGATAAAGAAACAGCTCGCGGTATCCTACATTCAGACAAATACGTACAAGACGTACGCCAAGAGCAAGACAACTTTAAACAGATGGGTATTACTTCAGTACCTACGTTTATCATAAACGATAAATATGCGCTTACTGGCGGACAACCAAGCGACTCATTCATTCAAGCACTAAAACAAATTAGTGAAGAAGAAGCCAAGCAAGACGCTTAACGAGTAAAATTGTTGTTTAATACTTAAAAAAGGCTGCACATTGCAGCTTTTTTATTACGTATAAGTAAGCGAACAAGAATTATCTTACTATAAACTTATTTAATATTTCATCGTCGACATACAGTGCTGAATGCGTGTGATTATTTGTAAAAGCATAAGTAATCCGCCTTCAATCCTGCCTCTACAATTCTCGTAAATGATCTTCACCGTATAAAAATCAGGATGGGTATCTGTAGTGTTCAACTAATTTCGGCTGATGAGCAGAACGCTCAGGCAACGCTATTTTCGTCTGCGTAAAAATTTAAGTTAAACCCACCGAATATTTAATATTAGACAACTAGCCTGGCAGAGAAGGTAACCACCACTCTTCAAATATATTTAAAAACGGTGGTCGGATAAGCAAAGCGCTATCCGACACAGTAACTTATTTGAGTGTCGACGCACATAAACAGCTAATTTATATAGCAAAATCAAACAGAACACTCCTTAATTGAACAAGCAAAGCTATCCCAATTAAGATGGGTGTCATGTTAATTTAGTCACGTTAATTTATTAACCTCGCCAGTCAGATCTAATATTTATCGGAGCGATACCAGCACTTCAGAGCCACGATAGCCCCTATGGCCTACATAATTCTCTGTGTACGCTTCACCAATATTGTTCGTGTGATGCAGTCCTCACTGCTGAAAAGCATTTGCTAATCCCACACTCCGTCAAAGGCGCAACTCTCGATACAGGTGGTTGGTTAAAATAAGCGACGCAGGAGCAAAAACCAATTGTTATTTGTCCTTTTAAGTGACTTGTTATATTTTTTATACCATAATATATTATATCTAGGTACTTATGAGGTTTTATATTATGGCTAAAAATACAAGCGTAACATTAGGCGATCACTTCGATCAGTTTATAAACCAACAACTTAACACTGGTCGTTATGGCTCTGCAAGTGAAATTGTTAGAGCTGGATTAAGAGCTTTGGAAGACCAAGAAGCTAAGTTATTAAATTTACGTAATATGCTAATCCAAGGTGAACAAAGCGGTGTTGCCGAGTACAGCTATGAGAACCTATTAACTGAATTAGATAAAGATAACCATTAATGGATAAGTTTGTATTATCGTCGAAAGCAAAAACAGACTTAATAAAAATAGCTAAATATACTCAAATAACGTGGGGACTTTCCCAGCGAAATGATTATCTTAAAGTATTAGATAATACGTTTCATTTATTGTCGATTGATCCCGAGCTAGGCATTAACTGTGATTACATTAGAGAAGGCTATAGTAAATATCCGCAAGCTAGCCATGTAATTTATTACAAAGAATATAAGAACAACCAAATATTTATAGTGCGGATATTGCATAAAAGCATGGATGTTAATTCCGCACTCTAAGAAAAATATAACGAGCCTGTAGATTAACTCGTTATGTGTTTTAGGAAATTATGAGCGATATTCAGCCAAAAACAATATTTAGATATAGAGATATATCTGTAAACTCGTTATTAGAAATAACTACGTCTTCATTTTATGCATCTAAGCCTTCGGCATTTAATGACCCTTTTGATTGCGATTTTTACTGGGATGGACAATTAAATGAAGATTTAAAAAATCATTTAGTGAGTATTAATAATACGCAAGGGCAATTAAAGTTTGATAAAGTTGAAATGTCTTCTTTAGAGGAGGGGATAAAAAATGACGTTCAAAATTTGGGAATTGTATGTTTTACAACTGATCCATTAAATCCTTTAATGTGGGCACATTATTCAAATAGTCACCGTGGCATTTGCATTGAGTATAAGGTTGAAGGTGTATTAGAATCTGAAACTTTTAGAAAAGTTAAATACAATAGAGCTGATAAAGTTATAGTAAATTCATTTGAGTTAATTAAAAATGGATACGATATGGGCTCTTTCTTTGATGATATAGTTTATAGCAAGTTAAAAGAATGGAAATATGAAGAAGAATGGCGCTTAATGCTTATCCAACCAACAAAAAGGTTAATTTCACTAGCATCTCCTATTGAATCCGTAACATTTGGCTTAAAGTGTCCTGATGCAGAAGTAATCAAGGTTTTGAACATATTAAAATTAAATTTTCTGTCTGGCATTACAAAAGCGTTCAGGGTTAGGATTACCAATAAAGGAACTATGGAGCGTGAGGAAATAAACTTACCAGTGTCTGAATAAACACATAATCGGGTAGCCGGAGGTCTCTAAAATTAAGATGACACCCATCCTAATTCTTAGTTCGTCAAAGTGTAAAGTTTTGGATAGGTGATGAGATGGACGCTCCCCAATACGGCGTCAATTCGCCAAACTGCTCAAGTATACTAAGTACGATAAAGTACTTTAATTACATGCCAGCCAAATTTAGTTTTAACTAGGTGTGGCTCTAAAATTGCGCCTTTAAATGCAATTTTATCAAACTGTGGGACCATTTGTCCGCGTCCAAATTCACCTAAGTCTCCGCCTTTTTTGCCCGATGGGCATGACGAATACTTTTTAGCTAGGGTTTGAAACTTTGCACCTTTACCTAATTGCTTAATAATATCTTCTGCAATTTCTTTGTGCTTAACCAAAATGTGAAGTGCATGTGCTGTATTTGCCATGAAAAAAGCCTTTTATACCGTTAGCTAAAATTAAACGTGGCGATTTTAACACAACCCTATAAACCTAGCATCTACTTATACTGCAGTGTATTAACCACTAATTTATAAATAATGTTTAGCATCATCAGGGTTGGGAATTCTGCAATACTGATATTTTCCAAATAAGGTATAGCGGTTTAAAGCAACCCTATCGTATAACCAATTATTAAACCTATTTGGCAAAATACTAAATACGTTTGCTAGTTTATATGGGTAACCTAGCTGCTTAACAACGTTAAAAAAAGCATGGCTTTGCGTATGCACTTTGCCATTTTCAACAAGCACCATTGAAGCGTACTCAATTGTTGAAAAACCAAAGTATGTTAACAACCGCTCCCCTTTTGGAGATTGCACGCTGCATAATTTAAAAATGGTATTGGCATCGTTGTTAATAATAAAATTACACCACGCGCTGCACAGCTTACATTGCGCGTCGAATAATATAATTTTTTGATTAAGCATTAATATAGTTGCATCATCGCTCATAACACCTTCCTTAAATTAAGTACTTTACTGCTGCACGGGCTTTTTTTGTAATTTACGCTGTAACGTGCGCCTATGCATATTAAGTTGCCGCGCGGTAACCGACACATTGCCATTATTGCTGTGAAGCACTTGTTGAATATGCTCCCACTCTAAACGCTCTGGCGACATAACCGCATCATCAATAACACTCGATGCCGATGCCACAGGCTCGGTGTTAAGCGCTTTTAATAATGTTGCCATATCAACCGGCTTAGTAAGGTAGTCGTTTGCGCCTAAACGCATTGCCTCTACTGCGGTTGCAATACTTGCAAACCCAGTTAGTAAAACAATATGAGCTTGGGGGAGCAAACTACGCAGCGGCTTTATGAGTGCAAGTCCGTTATCGTCTCCTAGTTTCATGTCTAACAAAACAAAGTCCGGTAATAGTTTGCGTGCAGTGAGTAACGCATCACTTTGATTATGTGCCACCTCGCAGATAAAGCCTTGTTTAGTTAAGCGCCTTGCCAGTGTGCTGGCTAAATTAATGTCGTCTTCAATTATAAGTAACTTCATGAGGCTGTTTTCTCGGTGTTTACAATAGCGAGTTTAACTTTGGCGACAGCGCCGCCATCGGTATGGTTAAACAAGGTAAGTGAGCCATTTAAACGCTCAAAAGTAACGTTTGATAAAAGCACAGCAAGCCCCATTCCTTTATCGCTTGGCATAAGTTGACCACCCAGCTCTGCTAATTGCGATGATGAAAAGCCAGGGCCAAAATCGCGAATTAACAAGTAAACGCATTCACTATGTAAGTTATCTTGCTGCCAACTCAGCTCTAATTGAGTTTGACCTTGTTTTTGATTAGCGAGCGCGGCGTTTTGCAATAAATTCAAAATAGCAGGCAATAACATCGCATCACTTATCAATGTTGCTGCAATAGGTGGCGTAATCCATTTAATGTGCTGATCAGGGTATTGCAGTAAAAGCGTATCTGTAATTTGCGTTTGCAGTTGCTTTACGGTGGTATGCTCTTGCGAATTTTTAAGGCGTAATTGCTCTGAGAGTTTTCTAAAGTCATTAAGTTGCGTACTACACTGAGTAAGCGGCGCTTGCATGTGCTTAACAATAGGGTTGTTTGGTTGGTCTTCTAATAACTCTTCAAACAATAGCTGTAAATTTGCAATTGGGGTCGCTAGTTGATGGGTTATTTGTGCAGCAGCGCCATCTAAGGTAACAAGCTGTTCGTTACGTAATTGTTTTTCACGCACGTTTGCAATAATTCGCTCTCGCTCTTTAAGTGCCCTACTCATTGCGCCAATAACAAGTGCAATTACACTAGCACTTAAAACAAAATTGACCCACATACCAATAAAGTGACCACTCATATTCATTTGATGCATACTGTGATCGGGCATCTTTATCAGTAAAAAACTGTATGCGGCAATGGCGAGTACTGCAATATAAGCTAATCCTTTTTCTCGCAGCGTAACAGCAGCGATCATTATCGGGAGCAATAACAACGATACAAATGCATTGGTTGCACCGCCGCTTAGCGAAAGCAAAACCGTTAAAAATAATACATCTGCAGTTAGCTGCATCAACATACCCAAAGGTTTAGCCTGGCTTACATTACGATAAGCAAACAGGCTAATAAGCTGAAAAACAGCCTCAACGGCAATAACAATCAGTAAAGGCAGTAATGCAATTTGATGTTCAAGTAAAAAATAAACGCTAAGCACCGCGATTAATTGCACCGCAATAGCGCCGCTTCGCAGCATTAATAGTCGACTAATGGTGGGGTCGGTACGCATTAACAAGAGGTAATTGCCCAATCAAATGTTTAATATGGTTATTTTAACGGTTATGTAATTTTTAATCATCATCCATCGAAATTGAAAACGGTGCACAAGGCGTTCCTTGATGAAACACCATTTTCCATTGTTCGTTAGTTTGGCGCCAAAGCGACATACGCAATGAATAATTAAATTCACTGCGAGCAGAGCGCCTATAAGCTGCTTGATAACTAAGTTGCACTACATCATCGCTCAGCATTCGGCCCTTAAAATGCTGATTATAAAACTGTGGCACAACCTCGGTAGGTAAGCGGGTAAGTACTTGGTATTTATTAAATGTAGTGCCGTTGGCAGCAATTTCGATAAATTCATCATCGAGTAAAGCATCTAATGCGCGCTCAGATTGGCGAACGTCTGGGTCTAGTAACTGGCGCTCAGCGTCAATCAAATGATTAAACAACGACACTTTTATTTTGCTGCTCATAACCTTCCCTATTGTTTATAAACTTGCCCGGCTTTCATAACAAATTGCACGTTTTTAAGTACGTCGATATTTTTAAGCGGTGAGCCATTCACACTGATAATATCTGCTTGTTTACCAACACTCAAGTCGCCAATGAGTGCGCTTTGCCCCAGCAGTTTAGCTGCATGTATAGTTGCTGATTTAATAGCTTGGGCTTCGCTCATTCCATTGTTTACCATTAAACTAAATTCGTTAGCATTGAGCCCATGACGCGACACCCCAGAGTCTGTTCCAAAAGCTATATTAACCTTGTTTTTTAGTGCAAGTTTAAACGAAGCCTGCATTTTTGGAGTAACTTCACGCACTTTGTCGGCTATTGCCGGTGGCATATTTGGATTTGTAAGCACCTCTTCACTTACCGTTGCACCCGCTAAAAGCGTCGGTACTAAATAAGCTCCCGTTTTTTTAAATAACTTTATTGCCTCTTTATCTAAATAAGAGCCATGCTCAATAGAATCTACACCGGCTTTTAAGGCCGCTTTTATACCTTGTGTACCGTGTGCATGCGCTGTAACTTTACGCCCCAAGTGATGAGCAGTATCAACAATTGCAATCAGCTCTGCATCTGTAAGTTGTTGGTTAACACCAGCAGCGGTATTACTTAGTACTCCACCCGTGGCAGTAATTTTAATTACATCAGCGCCACTTTTAATTACCTCGCGTACCGCACGGCTACAATCATCCGCGCCATTACATATACCAATCCCGCCTGTAACCGCATCTGTAATATCTTTTCGATAACCGTGCATATCTGCGTGTCCACCGGTAGGCGATATTGTATTACCCGCTGCAAAAATGCGAGGGCCGTTAATATCATTTCGCTCAATAGCACGTTTTAGCGGAAATATAACTTTGTGATCGCTACCTAAATCTCGCACTGATGTAAAACCCGCATCGAGCGTACGTTGTAAATATTTAATTGAGCGCAAAGCATAATCGGCATCATATTCAGTTGCCCAGCGGTGAGGGTTTGCTTTAGCATCTCGCTCAAACGTAACGTGAACATGCATATCAATAAGACCAGGCATTACAAATTGATTTTTAAGATTTATAATATCGGCATCAGGTAGGTTAAGTTCTGCTTTTGTGAGGTAGCCGTTTTTAATGGCTGTTATTGTATTATCTGTTATGACTAACGTTTGCTCTGTTTTTACTTTTTGATCCTCGGATGCAAGTAAACTGCCCGCATAAATAATTTTATGCTGTTGAGCAAAAGCCCCATTTGCTATTAATGCCAGCGTTATTGCAGTGAATGTTGTTATTAGTGTTGTTTTCATACTTGCTCCTTTTTTATACTAGCATTACCTTAAATAACCTGTAATTGCGAATATTTACGACACAAAGCATGCTATAAACTAGTCTTGAAAGCCGTTTTTTGGTATAACTCACCCATTAGTAATACATGTCAGACCACCTTAAGAGAACATACTATGCCTTACGCACATATCACTGGTTGGGGTAAATGCATTCCACCAGCAAGCATTAGCAACGATGAAATTAGTGAAATAGTTGATACCACCGACGAGTGGATAACCTCGCGTACAGGCATTAAATCTCGCCGAGTGAGCCATGTAAGTACCGCCGAGCTGGCAACCGTTGCTGCTAAGCATGCTATTGCGTGCGCAGGCGTTGATCCTAAAGATATTGATTTAGTAATATTAGCAACCTGTACACCTTCTACTGTTGTGGCAAATACCGCCTCACAAGTGCAAAAAAACATTGGTGCAACAGGCGCTGCCGCAATGGATACAAACGCGGCATGTTCGGGCTTTTTATATGCATTGCAAGCTGCTACAGCACAAATTCAAGCGGGTATGATCAAAAAAGCAGTGGTCATTGCCGCTGAGCGTATGACCTGGTACGTAAACTGGGCACGTCGCGATAGCGCTGTTTTATTTGGCGATGGCGCAGGTGCAGTAGTACTTGAAGCGGCAGATACGCCAGCTGGTTTACTAGCAACCAAAACTGGTTGTGACAGTGAAGACCGCGATATTTTACACATCACTAACTTTGGTAGTGATTTAAATAAATATGAGCCAATTGGTCCATCTGATTTATTATTCGAAGGTCGTGAAATTTTCAAACGTGCTGTTAAAGGCATGAGCGAAGCGTGCGACGATGTACTTAAACAAGCCAATTTGAGCCTTGATGACATTAATGTACTCGTTCCACACCAAGCTAACTTACGTATTATTCAGGCTATTCAGCATCGTTTAAAAGTACCTGACGAAAAAGTAATGGTTAACATTGGTGAGTATGGTAATACCTCTGCTGCTACGATTGCTATTGCGTTATGTGAAGCCGTTGAGCAAGGGTTAATTAAACCGCATTCAAACATTATGTCTGCTGCATTTGGTGCAGGCCTTACCTGGGCTGCAAGTTACATAAAATGGGGCGAACGCGTAACGCCTATTAGTGTAAGCGATGCCGCTTTACCGCCATGTGATAAAACCGGTTTAGAACTTGTAGCACCGGCCGTTAAAGCATGTAAAGAAGCGCAGCCAAGCTAACACAAGATGTAATAAGCCACATTTAAAACGCACTTATTTAAGTGCGTTTTTGCTTTTTAAGGAATTAAATTTGAAACTTTTAGGGATTCATCACGCTGCGATTATTTGTAGTGACTATGCGCGTTCTAAACACTTTTATAGCAATGTACTTAAACTTAACGTTATTAATGAGCATTTTAGAGCTGATCGTAATTCATATAAATTAGATTTAGCCATGCCCGATGGTAGCCAAATAGAGCTATTTTCGTTTGATGGATCGCCCGCAAGACCAAGCTATCCCGAAGCACAAGGCTTAAGACATTTAGCTTTTAAGGTAGCGGATGTACAGATTGCAAAAACGTATTTAGAGTCGTGCGAAGTAAATGTTGAGGATATTAGAGTGGATGAAATAACCGGCAAAAAGTTTACCTTTTTTGCCGATCCAGATAACTTGCCACTTGAGCTTTATGAGGTTTAAAACTCATAAGCTCAAGTTCTTACTATTGAATCAAAAACTTATTTATTAAAACGATTTTGTAAGTAGTTAAATACAGCACGAATACCTAATGCTTCACCACCCGTTGGACGACCTGGTAATGCACGTAAGTTCCACGCCATTACATCAAAATGTACCCACGGTGTTGTTGGCTCAACAAATTCTTTTAAGTAAAGCGCTGCAGTAATAGCACCACCAAACGGTGTACTTGCGCAGTTTGCCATATCGGCTACATCACTTTTTAGTAAGCTTTTGTATTGCTCAAACAACGGAAGTTGCCAAACAGGATCATGGACACTTAAACCTGCATCAATAATACCGTTTGCTACATCGCGCTCTGTTGAGAAAAAGCCCGGAAGCTCCGTGCCTAACGCAACACGACATGCACCCGTGAGGGTAGCAAAATCAATAATTAGCTCAGGATTATCGTTTTGTGCTTCGCTTAATGCATCACACAATACTAAGCGCCCTTCTGCGTCTGTATTATCAATTTCGACCATAATGCCTTTGCGTGTTTTAACAACATCGCCAGGGCGAAATGCATTGCGCGATACTGCATTTTCAACAGCAGGTACAAGTACACGTAATCTAATTGGTAAGTTAGCTGCCATAATAAGCTGCGCTAGTGCAATTACATGCGCGGCGCCGCCCATGTCTTTTTTCATGTTACGCATGCCAGAGCTCGGTTTTAAATCAAGTCCGCCTGAGTCAAAACATACGCCCTTACCTACTAGTGTAATTAATGGAGCATCTGTTGCACCCCATTTTAAATCGAGTAAACGCGGTTTATTTTCGCTTGCACGGCCCACCATGTGAATAGTCGGGTAGTTTTGCTCTAGTAACTCATCGCCAATCCACTGTGAAAATTCGCCATTGTAAGTTGCAGCTAAATCTTCCATTACTTGCGATAAATGTTGCGGCATCATGTCTACCGCTGGCGTATTAACTAAATCACGTGCAAGTGTAATGGCATCAGCTTGTTGGCTAATACGCTCAAACAACGCTTTATCGCTAATGGCTAATTGCGCTTTTGCTGTTGGTTTTTCTTTATATTCACTAAATTCGTAACCACCAAGCACAAACCCTAAAGCAACTTGCTCTACAAAAGCGCTCTCGCCTTGAATTTGATAAGTACCAGTAGGAAGTGTATTTGCTAAATTACCCGCAGCCCAAAAATCATCGCTACTTTGCATTAAACAAAATACCTGGCTTAACTCGCCCGTCTTAGCATCAGGGATTAAAGCAACACCTTGCTTTTCGAAACCTGTATTAGTTAACCAATTTTGTATAAATGCAGGCTGCTGTGCTTGCCAGTCAGATAATTCGTTTTTAAGAATAAAAGATAAAGGAATACCAGAAGATGTATGACGTAGTAATGCACTCATTAAAAAGCTCATATAATATAAAAATGGTACTTAAGAGCATATCAATAAGCGCACCTAAAAGGTATCGCTAATTTGAAGGGATTTTAGCTACTTTTTTAAGCTATTTTTGGATTCTTGCTTTTGATTTTCTTGATCTATTTTAGCATCAAGTTCTTTAATAGATTTGTTCATATTAAACGAACTTGGCAGTACATCAACTCCCACTAAACTCCCTAATTTAACAACTAAAGGAATTGTAAGCGGGGCAAAAGGTAATACTGCAAACACACCGAGCCCTAACCCTTTTAAAATATCAACAAATTGTTCATTAGCGCGTTTTAACTCCTCTTTACTTGTTTGGCCTTGAGTGTAGCGCCTATAAATAGAGAGCATTTCTTTGGTTTCTTGTTTTTCTTGCGCAAGTGCAATTTTGAGCGCCACCATAGCACGGCGAAAACGCAGCTGTTGGCGTTTTTTACTAATTTTAACTACCCGCCAAGGTGCACGGTGAATAACTTTATATAATCGCATAACTTTTATTTTCACACAGCAGCACGGGTTCACAAAGAATAATTTACTTACAACATCCTTTAACTTATCCTTTGCACCAAATTAGTATTAAATACATACAACAACACTGAATATGACAAACCAACTACCGCAAAAACCTGAAAAACCAAAATCTGATGAATGTTGTGGTGGCGGCAGTTGCTGCCCCTGCGTGTGGGATGAATATAAAGAAAAATTAGCAACTTGGCGATGCGCACAAAACATTGAAAACCCCACCAAAAAGAAACAAATAAATAACATTTAAATACTGATAACGCATTAATTTTCCTCTCAACAACCCTATTTGCACTTATTTAGTTCATTTTAGCTTTACTTTGCACCATTGTTGCATTTTTTCTTAAATTGAATCTTTTTGTTATCAAATGGTTAATTAGTAATTGCCCTTCCCGTTTTTTACCTATAGTCTGTAAATAGGACTTCACAAAAAGTAAGCTTAATTGATTAGGCTTTTGAGCTAAACCCTCAAACTTATGTGAAACAAAAAATTAAGTTAAAAATAAATGATGTGAAATTAGCATCAAAAATAAGAATTATTCTAACTGGGGAAAATTAGAATGAAATTAAAAAATAATGCGCTAAACCAAGCAATCAAATTTGCTTTAGCTACAACCACTGCAGGGTTGTTTTTTTCGGGTTCTGCTATTGCAGCAGACGAGCAACAGCAAACTAAAGTAAATAAAAACGTAGAGAAAATTGCCGTAGTAGGTACGCGCTCAGCTCCACGTTCAATCGGTGACTCACCAGTTCCAATCGATATTATTGGCGGCGAAGAATTAGAAAGATCAGGCAATACCGACATGCTTGAGCTTTTAAAAGGTGCCGTGCCATCTTTTAACGTACATCAAAATCCTATTAGCGATGCGGCCTCTCTTGTTCGCCCAGCTAACTTACGTGGTTTACCATCAGACAGCACATTGGTTCTTTTAAACGGCAAACGTCGTCATCGTGCTTCTGTAATTGCATTTTTAGGCGGTGGTATTAACGATGGCGCGCAAGGCGCAGATATTTCAGTTATTCCAAGCATTGCTATTAAACAAGTAGAAGTACTTCGTGATGGCGCAGCTGCACAATATGGTTCTGATGCAATCGCGGGTGTAATGAACTTCCAACTAAAAGACGCTTCTGAAGGTGGTAAATTAGAAATCCGCCATGGTCAATTTTATGAAGGTGACGGCGATACAACACAAGTGTCGGGTAACGTGGGTTTACCGTTTACCGACAATGGCTTTGCTAATTTAAGCTTTCAATATAAAACAGCTGATGCAACAAGCCGCTCAGTTCAACGTGCCGATGCCGCAGCACTTTCAGCTGCCGGTGTTCCTGATGTATCTTCTCTTGCACAAGTATGGGGCGCACCAGAAGTAAACGACGATATTACAATTTTTGGTAACGTAGGTTTAGAGCTAACAAACGATTCTGAATTTTACATGTTTGGTAATTACTCTGAACGTGATGTACGTGGTGGCTTTTACTACCGTAACCCGCAAACACGTTCTGGCGTTTACTCAAATGATGGTGGCGAAACACTACTTGTTGCAGATTTAACACCTGATATGAGCGCTAACTGTCCTACTATTGCAATAACAGATGGCAACGTATTAGATGATCCTGCTTATATAAATGGTGTAGCGAACAACCCAGATTGTTTTGCCTTTAACGAAACGCTTCCAGGTGGCTTTACACCTAACTTTGGCGGCAACATTACTGATACTTCTTTAACTATTGGTACTAAAGGGCGATTCACTGGTGGTTTCTTAAAAGATACTTACTATGACTTAAGCGGTACTGTGGGTTTAAATGAATCACGTTACTTCATCTATGACACGGTTAATGCTTCTTTAGGTGCAGATACGCCACGTGATTTCAGTCCGGGTAAATATGAACAGCTAGAGAAAAACTTTAACTTTGATTTATCAAAGGGTGTCGACTTTGGTTTAGCTTATGATGTAAACATTGCCGGTGGTTTTGAATGGCATGAAGAAACATTCACTATCATTTCTGGTGATGAAGAATCTTACACAGCAGGCCCTTTAACAGAGCAAGGTTTTGGTATTGGCTCTAACGGCTTCCCTGGTTTTAAACCATCACAAGCAGGTGAGTTTTCTCGTCGTAACTATGCAGCGTATGTTGATGTTGAAGCACCCTTTACTGAAGATTTCTTAATGGGCGTAGCGCTTCGCTTTGAAGACTACGACAGCTTTGGTACTACAACTAACTACAAAGTAATGGCTCAATACCATTTAACTGAAGATTTAAATATTCGAGGTTCTGTAAGTAGCGGTTTCCGTGCACCTACAGTTGGTCAAGCTAACGTAAGTAACGTACAAACAAGCTTAGACAGCGGTGTATTACAAGATTCAGCGCTTCTTCCGCCAACAAACCCAATTGCAGTGCAATTAGGTGGTACAGAGCTTGAGCCGGAAGAATCACAAAGCTATACACTTGGTGCTGTATACACAATCGGCGAGTTATTTTTAACGCTTGATTACTACAACATTCAAGTAGATGACCGTATTAGCCAATCAGATAAAATCAACTTAAGCCAAGCAGATAAAGATACACTTACAGCCGCTGGAGTTCCTAATGTACAAGGTCTTGCTCAGGTAAGCTTTTTTACAAATGACTTTGATACAACAACTCAAGGTATCGATTTAGTTGCAAACTATACTGCTGAACTAATGGGCGGTAGCTCTACATTTAGCCTTGCTTATAACTGGAATGATACTGAAGTAACTCAATTTAGTGAAATTACAGGTGCGTTTAAAGTTAAACGCTTAGAAGAAGATTTACCTAACCATCGTGCAACGTTCACATTGTCTCAACAATGGGAATCAGTTTCTGCATTTGCTCGTGCAAACTACTACGGCGAATACCAAGGTGTTCACGTTGATTATGATGCAACAGCTAAAACAGCAGATGCTGCAGTCACTATTGATGCTGAAGTAACTTACTTCTTAAATGAATCAGTTAGCTTCTCTGTAGGCGCTCAAAACTTATTCGACCAAGATGCTGAAAAACTTGATTTTGCAGATGCAACGGGTATCCCTAATAACAACTGGGGTGGTCAGTTCTACGAAACATCTCCGTTTGGTATTAACGGTGGCTTTTACTACGCTAAAGCAACATATACTTTTTAAACTATTTTCATGAAGAACCAAAGGCGAAATGTTAAAGACATTTCGCCTTTTTAATTTTATAGTTAATAAAAATAATAATGAACAATACCAATTGCATTGAATAAGTGTTCTATTATAGCGCTCAGAAAATAGCGTAATAACAAGGCGAAAACTATGATATATAGTTGCTCTATATGAATAATTTTTAACGCAGTGAGTACGCTATTTAATGCGATAGAATGATTATTTTTTTAATAAAATTGGTATAACTATGCTACTTAATAAAGCCAACCAACTACTGCAACAAAATAAACTCAAAGAAGCTGAGTTTCATTTTAAAACGCTATTAAATAGTAATCCCGAAAATGGTGAAGCTTTATTTGGCTTAGGCAGAATTGCCCTACGATTAGAGCGTTATGACGCTGCCGTGTACTTACTCCAAAAAGCGTGTGAGCGCATGCCTCATATGCTTGAACCATTACATGCCCTTGCTGATGCATTTAACGGTGTTAATTCGCCAAACGATGCGTTAACGGTGCTCGAATACGCAAAAAAATTAGCAAGTCATAACCCAGAGCCTCATTATTACTTAGCACAGCACTATTTAACACATGGCGAGTTAGATAAAGCCCATACAACCTTTGCTCATGCACTCAGTATTGGGGTATACCCTGTAACAGCTTATATTTTATTTGAACTTGTGCAGTTAGGCCGCTTTGATAAAGAGCATAATTATGTAAGTAATTTACACCACTTACTAACTCAAACGAGCAATTTACGTTTAAAAATGGTGTGTTACTACGCATTAGCAAACAGTTACGATGCACTGGAAGATACCGAGCAAGCATTTAATTATTTTATATTGGCAAATAAATTACAAAAAAAATTAAGTGAATTTAGCACTAAAGATTTAATCCCTTTTTACAATGAAATAATAAAATACAACACCGAGGAATTTATTGCCTCTGCCGATAAAAAATTTACAGGTAATATTACACCTGTCTTTATTATTGGTATGCCTCGTAGTGGCTCTACCCTCCTGGAGCAAATATTGGCAAGCCATAGTCAGTTTTCGAGCCTAGGAGAAAGTACGAGTATTAGTAATAACGCGGTTGCTTTTATCGAACAAAAAACGGGAGTTGCTTACCCGCAATGCTTAGCGCATTTAACGCCTGACTTAATCAAAAAAGCCCGCGAGCTGTATATCACAACATTAAAAACAGCATCGCCCATCAGACCTTTTATAATAAATAAACTGCCGAGTAATTATCAGTCGCTCGGACTAATATATATCCTATTTCCAAATGCCAAATTTATAAATTTAAGTCGTAATTTTAATGCTACTGCGTTTTCTATTTTCACTAATTACTTTGCCGAAAACGAGCCTTATTTTTGCTCACTACCTGAGTTTAAGCTTTACCATAGTGTGTATGAAAAACTGATGAGCCATTGGCACTCCTTTAAAGGTATGCCAATTTATGATGTCAGTTACGAAGATTTAGTGAGTAACCCAAAAGAGCAGCTAACGCAGTTACTTGGTTTTTTAAACTGTCATTTTGAAGAGCGCTGCTTAGCGTTTTATAAACAAAAAACACCGGTAACCACGTTGAGTAAACATGCTATTCGCCAACCTATTAATAACGCCGCAATCGCTAAGTGGGAGCGTTACAAAACACCTCTTTTAAAGTTACTTGATGAGAATTAATCGGATGTGCTTTAAACCAATTAAGTAAATCTTTAAATTGATCATCACGCGCACTTGGGTGGGTAAGCATATTAATATGATCGTAATCAAAATTATGCCCGTGTTTACGACCGTAAATTCGCATTTGTTGAATGCCAGGCCCTGATTCGTCCATAAATTTTTGAATATCGATTGGTTGCGCTAATGCTTTATCTTTTACCGCAGCAATATGAAGCGTTGGCGGTAAATGCAGGTTGTTTAGAGCTTTTGCATAATCAAAATTATCATCAGAATCTATCCATGGCTTCTTTTTAGCCCATTGCATACTTTGATAATGCGACTTTTGAGTTTCGTTATCGCTTCCCCACTTATAACCTTTAGCATTTAAATAGCCGTGTTTTTTAGCAAGTAAAGGTGCCATAAAATACCAAATTAAATTGGCTTGTAATAATTTTTGAGGATGATTATTAAATAAAGAGCGCTTAGAGCCAAAATACACACACGCTTTTACATCATTAATATATTCTGGAAAACGTGCAAACGCGCTGTTCATCAATACCCCGCCCCAAGAGTGAGCGACCCAGTAGTCAGGCTTCTTGCCTTCAATCAACTCTATTTGCTTAATAAAGGCTGGAATATCTTCTAAAATGGCCTCGGTTTGACCGTACTTAGCGTCACTTGAAATAATCGGCTTACTATCACCTCGGCCACGTAAATCAGCCACATAGCATCGGTACCCATGCTCAGCCAAAAAAGGGGCTAGTCCTTTATTAGAATGGGTGTAAAAAATTTTACCGTTTTCTACAGCTCCATGCATAAAAAATACGACAGGCCCTTGCTGATTTTCATCGCTGATACGGCGTAAATGAAGTGTTTGTTGATCAGCTAAATTGATAATTATTGATTGCTGAGAAATCGCCACAGTTATTCCTTTTTATTATTTTCAACTCATCCTACCAGCAATATTAAATATACCAAAGGAAATGTCTGCACTTTACTCATCAGCATTTGTTACAATCACCACATCATATCTGTTGTTAAAATGAAGCCATGAAAGAAAATAAAGCACGTTCAAAATTACACCCTCGTAACCTACATAAAAATGGGTACGACTTCGATTTATTAACAACAGAGCACCCTGCTCTACTGCCTTTTGTTATAACCACACCTGCAGGTACTAAAAGTATTGATTTTAGTGATAACAAAGCCGTTAAAACACTCAATCAAGCCCTTTTGAAAGCACATTATAATATTGATTTTTGGGATATTCCCGAGCACAACTTATGTCCACCTATACCTGGGCGTGTTGACTACATTCATTACTTAGCCGACTTATTAAGTGATGATAACCAACAACAAATACCTTTAGGTAAGCAAATTAAAGTGCTTGATATTGGCACTGGCGCTAACTTAGTTTATCCGCTTACTGGTACAAGTGAATATAAGTGGCATTTTACAGGGACTGATATTGATGCAGCTTCGGTAAAAATAGCAAAGCAAATTGCTCAGTTTAATGGTTTAAAAATAACCCTAAAACAACAAAAAAACGCATCACATATTTTTAAAGGCGTTGTAAATCAAAAAGATTTATACCACTTAACGCTCTGCAACCCTCCGTTTCATGCAAGCGAAGAAGAGGCAAGTAAAGGCAGTGAACGTAAGTGGAAAAACCTAGGAAAAGCACCCAGTAGCACACTTAACTTTGGTGGCCATAATAATGAATTATGGTGTGAAGGCGGTGAAGTACAGTTTATCTCTAACATGATTAAAGAGAGCGAAGACTTTGCAGAGCAAGTACTGTGGTTTACGTCGTTAGTATCCAAAAAAGATAATATTGCAGCTCTTGAAGAAGTATTAAAAGCCCACCCAATAGCACAATATAAAATAGTTGATATGGCACAAGGTCAAAAAATCAGCCGCTTTATTGCATGGACTTACTTTGATAAAGACACTCGTGAGCAAATTTGTAGCGAGCTTGATTAATACCAATTTTATTAAAAACAATAAAAAGGATAAGGCAATCATGATAGATTTTCGCTCTGATACAGTTACAAAACCAACAAACACAATGCGCGATATTATGTACAGCGCACCGGTTGGTGACGATGTATACGGTGATGATGAAAGCGTTAACCAACTAGAAGCCTATGCGTGTAAGCGTTTTAACTTTAAAGCCGCACTTTATTGTAGCTCAGGTACACAAGCCAACTTACTTGCAATAATGGCGCATTGTGAACGAGGTGACGAATACATTTGTGGCCAAAATGCTCACAACTATAAGTTTGAGGGCGGCGGAGCAGCTGTTTTAGGGTCTGTGCAACCACAGCCTATTGAAAACGATGCTGATGGCAGTATACCTTTTAGTAAAATAGCTGCAGCAATAAAACCAGACGATTGTCATTTTGCAAAAACGCGATTACTTAGCTTAGAAAATACCATAGGCGGAAAAGTACTCCCGCTTGAGTACTTAGCCCAAGCTCGTGACTTTGTTAACACGCATAATTTAGCGCTGCACTTAGACGGCGCACGTGCTTTTAATGCCGCTGTTGAGCTAGATATTGATATCACTGAAATTACAAAACACTTTGATTCAGTTTCTATTTGTTTATCTAAAGGTTTGGGGGCGCCCGTAGGCTCTTTATTATTAGGCTCACCAGCACTTATTAATAAAGCAAGACGATGGAGAAAAGTACTTGGTGGCGGTATGCGCCAAGCCGGAATGCTTGCAGCTGCCGGGCAGTTTGCACTTGAGCACAATGTAGAGCGCTTAAAAGACGATCATGCAAATGCACGTTATTTGGCTCAAAAATTAAGTGAAATCAGTGGCTTTACTGTAGATATGAGTAACACCACTAATATGGTTTACGCAACATACACTAGCAGTATAAACATTGAAGAGATTGCTGAGGCACTTAAACAACAAGGTATACTATTTAGCCCAAGCAAGCAGCTTAGGCTAGTAACGCATTTAGATATTACGCGCGAAGATATTGATACATTTTTAAATGCTTTGTCGGCCCATATTTAACGCGGCTTTATAATGTTTGCGGCATACCGAAACATATCGGTCATTGCCGCCAATTTCTACTTGGTTACCATCGGCTATTGCTTCACCATTTTCATCGGTACGCAGTACATGGTTAGCTTTACGTCCGCAGTGGCATACAGTTTTAAGCTCAACTAACTTATCAGCCCACGCAAGCAAATATTGCGACCCTATAAATAGCTCGCCTCTAAAGTCGTTACGCAAGCCATAACACAATACCGGTATACCTAATTCATCAACCACATCGGTTAATTGCATTACTTGTTCTTTTGATAAAAATTGGCACTCGTCAACTAATACACAATGGCGTTTTTTATCATTGTTGAGTGATTGAATAAGATCAAAAACATCTTTGCTAGCATCAAATACATGCGCATCTGCTTGCAAGCCAATACGAGACGATACTTTACCCACGCCTTGTCTATCATCAATGGCAGCAGTAAGGATCACAGGTTCCATGCCACGTTCTTTATAATTAAATGCAGATTGTAATAACGTGGTTGATTTACCTGCATTCATTGCAGAGTAGTAAAAGTATAATTGAGCCATTGTGGTGCCATTTTATAAAAAGTGCGCTTATGCTACCTTAATATTAAATTAATACCAATTTACAAACGCGAATTTAACGAGGTTATTTAAATGTTTGTAAATATTTAATATAGATAGGTGCACTTTCAAACTTTGATAACCATTGCCACATTTCCAAGCTTAGATCGTTATTTTCTTCGTAGAATTTTTTTGAAAAAACAAGGTAACCATGGCTGGTTTCGTAAGGGGGATAAATAGGTTTAACATTATTACCCTCATACGGATAACTCGACACTTTTAAGCCATCAACTTGGCATAGATCAACGCTCGCCTGCACCACGCCCTTATCTAGCAACTCAAAAGCTTTGCTTTTAGAAAACGTATTATGAATAAAAAATGGTTCTTCTTTCAACGCGCTATTTAGTCCATAGCCATTAGGAATGGCTATAGTAAATGCTTTATTTTGAAATACTTCGCGAGTCTCCCATTCTTTATGAAATTTATATCGCCCTATAAGGCAGCTACTAAATTCACTTACTGCATAGTCATCTTGTAACTTACCTTGCTGATCAACAGGGTAAACAGCAACGTTTTCTCGTCCTTTGCGGTAACTGGCAATAACAGCATTAACTCGATTAAATTCTAAATCGCTTAAGCATCTACGCCATGGTTTTCTAACAAACTTAATCTCAACACCATCAATCGCTTTATCTAATAAACTTAAAACCTCAACTGAGGCATCAGGTTGATCAATAGGTAAAGCCTTATCAACACCTAAAAATAGTGGTGCTGCGTTTTTATCTTCATAACAAAAAAGTAATTCTTTGGCCATAACGCCATCGCAAAAAACAATACACTTCAAAACAAAAATATAAAGTAACGTTCTAATTTTCATAGTGATTTTTATTTATAAACTAAATCTACAGTGTAGTATGTAGAACTAAACATACAAAATATTCGTTAAATTAATTTACATTAATCCTTCGTGTTTCAGCAACCAAAGTTTCCTATCAAGCCCACCAGCATAGCCCGTTAACTTTGCATTTGCGCCAATAATTCGGTGGCAAGGCACTATAATACTAATCGGATTTTTACCATTCGCAGCACCTACTGCCCTCACTGCTTTTGGATTATTGAGTTGGTTTGCAATATAGCCGTATGTTTGCGACTTTCCAAAAGGTACCGTTAATAGTGCTTGCCATACGCTTTGTTGAAATGCTGTACCGTTTGTATCAAGTGGTACATCAAAAGTAGTGCGTTTTTTTGCAAAGTACTCATTTAACTGCGCAGCACAAATAAGCACCGCCTTGTTAGCGACTTGCTCAAATGGCGTATGAGGGTGCTCAACTGGAGGATAAAACCCAACGTAACTCACGCCTTTATCAGTCGCTTGAATAATTATGTCGTCTATAGGGCTCGAAATTGATGTTTGAATAATCATTATAATTGCTGCCAAAGTTGAAACGTTAAGTAAGAGCGAAAAGGAGCGCTGTTAGCAGGTACGAAAGGGTTTGCCGCCGCTTGAGCTTTTTTAACACCTAAGTCGCCATCAAGTAATATATCGGGCTGGCTTTGCCCTCGCAACTTTGCATAATTTACTGTCCAAGGACCAATTCCCTTTAAATTAAGCCATTCGTCTAAATCGTCATTTTCAGGATTTAGTGCACAAAACTGGGCTAAGTTGTGTAGCGCATTTTTGCGTGCTTGTGGCATTTTAAAAAATGCAATATCACTATTAGCGACAATTTTAGCCGTAGGGAAGTAAATAACATCGCCCTCTTTTTCGCCTAATTCATCAACTAACTTTGTTACTAAATTATGCGCCGCAGTAACACTCACTTGTTGTCCGAGTACCGCCCTTATACCGGCTTCAAAACTTGACCAAATCCCTGGAAGCCTGAGCCCTTCACATACTGTAAACGCATTGTTTATATTGGCGCTTAAATGCGTTTCAATTAAATTAATATTGGCATCTAAATCAAGCACACGGCGTATATTATTTATAACAGGTTGTAAGTACACCGTATTGTCTATATTGATAGATACACTAAAGTGGTTTTTACTCGCTATAAATTCAGCGGTAAAGCTTCCTTTATATTCCTCACTTGCAAAAGTACGTCCGTAGCTCGTTTGTGTCATCCACTCCATTGGTTTTATCAAGCGCCGTTGTAAAAAGCCCTGCAAAGCAGGCCAATTATAAGGCGGCCTAAATGGCAGGGTTAAAGTGAGTTTTGACGTTGGTTTTTTATCGCCACTGCGCAGCTTCGAGGGAGCTATATTTAACTGCTGTAAAAATGCATCATTAAAACGCCTAATGCTTTTAAAGCCTGCGGCAAACGCTATTTCGGTAAGGGGTAAATGTGTTTCTTGAATCAGTTTTTTAGCAAAGTGGCATTGGTTAAATAATCGATATTGCGTAATCGACACGCCAAAATACTGCTTAAACAACTGCCTTAAATAACGACTACTTATACCTAAACAAGCTGCTAATTTTTCGCAGTCGTGTTCATCATTTTGATCTATTAACTGTTTTGCTCTAAGTGCAGTCGTTTTTGTACCCTGCCATGCTGCGCTGCCAGGGGCACTATCGGGCCTGCAACGAATACAGGGCCTAAAACCATCTTGCGCCGCGTTATGGGCAAACTGATAATAAGCAACGTTTTTTTCGTGAGCCGTTGGTGCAGGGCAAATTGGTCTGCAATAAATACCGGTACTTTTTACCGCTACGTAAAAAAGCCCGTCAAAACGAGGATCGCGACTCTGACGTGCTTTTTGCCAATGTGAAGTGTCCATAAACGGCTCTATAAATTAATCTAATAGAGCCTAGCTTATAGAAAATAAACTGTATTACTAGCCATATTCGGCACTCAACCAATAGCCAATAAATAACGCCTTTGTACTTCTTGCCAATTAATTACATTATAAAATGCAGCAATATAGTCAGGACGCTTATTTTGATACTTCAAATAGTAGGCATGCTCCCATACATCAAGTCCCAAAATAGGGGTATTTCCCTGCATTAAAGGGCAATCTTGATTAGCACTATTTTCTACAATCAACTTTTTATCTGGGGTCACACATAGCCACGCCCAACCACTGCCAAATTGACTAATTGCAGCAGCAGTAAATTGGTCTTTAAACTTATCAAAACTGCCAAACTGTTCATTTATTGCCTGAGCTACACTACCTTCAGGTTCACCTCCTCCTTGAGGGCTCATTACTTGCCAAAATAAGCTGTGATTAAAATGCCCTCCTACATGCTCTTGTACTGCTTTTTGTAGATTACTAGGCAGGCTGTTTATTCCCTTAAGTAATTTTTCAGCATTTGCGGTTGCATATACAGTATCTGCTAAAGCAGCATTGGCTTTATTGATATACGTTTGATGATGCAATGTGTGGTGAATATGCATCGTTTTGCTGTCTAAATGAGGCTCAAGCGCATCATATTCATAATCAAGTGCTGGCAATTTAAACGCCATAAATTACTCCTTATTTTAATGTAGCAGGCTGTTTGTTGAGTCTTTAGAGCATAAGCAAAAATTCACTTGCTCTATTAGCTCAGGTAAAAAATGATAGCGTCTTGCAAATGATACAAGTTCAGAGGAAGTTTTAATGTAATGATGCTTACTCACTTTTTGTATATCGTAATGAGTATGCTTAATTAGTGAAGAGAGTGTTAAGTGTACTTCGCATAGCCATTTGCATGCATTTTCAGGCTGTTGCATAGCTATATAGGTATCAGCTAAATTATGTGACGCAACAACAAGTGCGGGTATACAGTGCTCAATAGCATGAATGACAGTGTTATTAATCTGAGCATATAAAAACTGCTGAAGAAGATGATCTGCAAGTGTTTTAGCTAATAAGTATTTATCGCGGGCTTCGAGAAGTGCACCTTGTTCAAATGCATAATTACCTTGCATTATATTCGACTGCCAAGGGCTTAATGCTTGATCAAGATAAAGTAAATCTGATTGGGGTTGTTTTTGACTTGAGATCATATAATCATCTGCACGTTTATTTATGAGTGTGTATTTAACTTACACACCCACAAAACTAAATGCAAATGATTTTCATTAACTACCTAGCGAAGTCTAATAATTCCTGCCCTGTTAAGCGATATATAATCCATTCGTTTTGTGGCTTTGCACCAATGCTATTGTAAAAATCGATAGCGGGTTTATTCCAATCAAGCACTACCCATTCAAAACGACCACAGTCATTACTAATGGCCTTATTAGCTAAGTGTTTCATAATGGCTTTACCTGCGCCATTGCCACGGCTATCTGGGCTTACGTATAAATCTTCAAGGTATAGGCCATTTTTACCTAACCAGGTAGAGTAATTATAAAAATATACCGCAAAACCAATTGGCTCATCACCTTCTAAACAAATTATGCTGTGCGCAGTTGCACCTTCACTAAACAGAGTATCTAAAATTGCCTGCTCGTCTGTTTTTACTGCATCAGGTTCTTTTTCATATATGGCAAGTTCGGTAATAAAGTGCAAAATTGTTTTTGCGTCACTTGGTTTTGCATCACGTATTATAACGGGTTGGCTCATTGTATTTTTACCTTAAATATACTGCTCTAATTTATCTTTTAAAATATCTAATTGAATAGGTTTACTCAAGTAGTCATCCATTCCAGCGGTTATACAACGCTCTTTATCTGAGTTCATTGCATTTGCGGTGATAGCGATTATTTTAATGTTTTTATGCTGTATGCCCGCCACGCCTTTACGAATAGCAACGGTTGCAGCAAAACCATCCATAACAGGCATTTGGCAATCCATAAGTACGAGCTTAAAGTATCCTGAATCATGCGCTTCTAATATATCAATCGCTAATTGGCCATTCTCAGCAATGGTAACGTCACAATTAAGCTTCTTGAGCATTAATCTAGCTACCTGTTGATTAATAGGATTATCTTCTACCAGTAATATTTGGGAAGATTCCTGCACCTTTTCTTTTTTAAGTGACGAAATATAGCCTGACGTAACAAGTGGGAGCGTCTCGCCTGCATCATTACTCGTTATAACCGACAGTGCAGAAATTAAATCGGCAGTGGTTACTGGTTTAGGGAAATATGCCTGAAAGCCAGCATCAGAATAACGCTGCGCGCCTTCCATACCAGCAATACTGGTCATCATTACAAGTGGCATTGATTTATAATGTTCATGTGCTTTTAGTGCTTTACACAGCTCTATACCATCCATTCCTGGCATTTGCATATCAAGCACTGCAATATCGTACATGCAACTTTTATCTTTATATTGCTGCGCACACATATCAAGTGCTTGATGCGCATCACATGCAAGTGCAACCTTAGCGCCCCAATGTTCAAGCTGTTGTGAAATTACAATTCGATTTGTCTCGTTATCATCAACAACCAGAACGGTTAGCTCTTCCATATTAATATTTGGAATATAACGTTCTTTTTGATCACCCGGAGTTAGCATTATAGTGGCAGTAAAGGTACTCCCTTTACCGGCTTCGCTAGTGAGAGAGATGGCTCCTCCCATTAGCTCACAAAGCTGCTTACAAATAGCCAGCCCTAAGCCACTGCCTCCATATTCACGCGTTGTTGATGCATCGACTTGAGAAAAAGGAGTAAATAATTGCTCTTGTTTTTCTAAACTTATTCCTATGCCTGAGTCCTTTATACTTACAACAAACTCTAAACCTTGAACTACTTTATTAATTTTCGCGCTTACAACCACCTCGCCTTTATTCGTAAACTTAACGGCGTTGCTCAATAAATTAGTAATTACTTGGCGAATGCGTCCAGGATCGCCGCATAACTGCGAAGGTTCCAGCGCTACCAGATCCAAAATAATTTCAATACCTTTATCTTGAGCTGTAAATGCTTGTGCAGCAGCAACTTCACCAATTAAATCACGTCCATTAAAGTTAATCTCTTCAAGCTCGATTTTACCTGCTTCAGCTTTAGAGAAATCTAAAATATCGTTAATTACACCCAATAAAGAATGTGCACTTTTTTTGGCTATATCTACTTTTGTTTCTATTGGTTTAGATAATGACTCTAATTGAACAAGTTCTAGCATACCGAGTACGCCATTCATTGGCGTTCTGATTTCATGGCTCATGGTTGCTAAAAACTGACTCTTAGCAATAGCTGCATCCTCTGCTTTCACAAGCGCAACTTTAAGCTCTTCACTAATTACTTTTCGTTTTTGAGAAACTAAAGTACTACCCACTAAAGTAGCTAATGATCGAAGATAGGTTTCTTCACTTTGCGTCCAATAGTGGTGCTCGCCAACGGTTTCAGCACATAAAATACCTAAATTACCATCGCCTGTTGCTATAACGGCACCAAGCATAGATTTAATGTTTAGTGGTTTTGCATACGCTTCTATAAAATCAACAGTTGCCGGGTGAGTATAAACATCATCAATAGCCACTAAATTATGCATATAGATGGCATCATAATAAGCAGGGTAATCTTTGGCTGTTAAAACAGCATCTGTATCTACAAACCCTTGACCATCTATATATAAACTTTGACACGCCATTGCGTCTCGTTGTTCGTTAAAAATCCATACCGAAGCACGTCCAACATTTAGCACTTCACACATAGATTTAACCGCTAGCTTTTTAACTTGCTCTACATCACTATTTTGTACTTCAGGTGCAACCGTAAGCGCGGCTAAGTTTTTGTTATACCTGTTGGCTTTTTCGCTTTCAAGTTCAAGGCGTTTATGTGCATCGATACTTTGAAATGAGCCAAAAACACGCACACATTTACCATCTTTAAACTCTGTTTGCCCCATCGATTTAACCCAGCGCTCCTGCCCTGTATAAGTTAAAATAATAAGTTCAACACTCCAACTCTCTCCAAGCGTAACAGCGCATTCAAACAGAGTATTTATAGTATCTTGATGTACGCCAGGTTTATAAAACTCAATGGCAGTATCTATATTCGGTTCAAAATCTTCAGGGACCTCATGAATCACCTTAACCTCATCAGACCAATAAAGCGTTTGCGCTTCTAAGTCTATTTCCCATGCGCCAATTTGCCCTTGTTTACTCATTGATTCTAATAGGCTTTGCTGACGGCTTATTTTTAATTGTGTATTGTAACGTTCTGTAATATCTAAAATAAATCCATCTAAATACAATATATTGCCATCATCTGCGTAAATCGCTTGGCCTTTTTCGTTTACCCAATGCAAAGAGCCATCGCGGGCTTTAATTCTATACTCAACAGACCATGACTGCTTAGCGCTAACACAACGGACAATTTCATCTTTTATTTTTTGAGAATCGTCTTCACATATTAAATCAAAGAAGCAAAGGTCTTCATTGTGTATCAACTCATCGGGTGAATAACCGGTAATTTCACTCGCTTGCTCGCTCATGTAAAGCATGCTTAATTTGTCATCAAACTTACATCTATAAATAATGCCAGGGATATTTGATACCAAAGATGCAAATCTGTCTCGGCTTCCTTGTAGCTCAAGCTCTGTAGATTTTCGATCTGATATATCTAAATGCGTACCGATCATGCGTTTTGGAGAGCCATCGGTATTCCACTCAACTATTTTTGCAGTATCGAGAACCCAAATCCAATGCCCATTTTTATGTTTCATGCGGGCTTCACTAACATAATAGTCAGTCTCGCCGGAAAAATACGCTTGAAGTTTTTTCTCCGACATAGCTAAATCATCAGGGTGAGCGTAGGTATACCAAGTATCTATAGTACAAGGTTCAATATCACTGAGCTTGTAACCTATAATCTCGGCCCAGCGGTTATTAAATGTCACATTTTTAGTATCAATGTACCAATCCCAAATACCCACTGCTGTTGAGTCAATCACTAGTTGTAGCTGTGTTTTGTGCTGTTCAAGCTCTAGCTCTTGTAACTTAAGCGCTGTAATGTCGGTACGAATAGCAATATAGTTTTTTGGTATACCGTTTTCATCTAAAAATGGTGCAATGGTGGTATCTACCCAATAAAAACCACCATTTTTAGCTTTATTACAGATTTGCCCGTTCCATACATCACCGCGTTTAAGCGTTTTGTACATATTTTTAAAGAATTCTTTTTCGTGTTTACCTGAATTTAAAAGGCGATGGTTTTCGCCTATTAATTCATGTTCGTCGAAACCACTGATCTCACAAAATTTCTTATTTACAAAAGTAATAGTGCCATGTAAGTCAGTTACCGCAACAATGGCATGTTCATCTAATGCACTTTTTTGTTCTGCTAATTGTTTTAATGCAATTTGAAGTGCCGAACGTTGTTTTTGTAATATACTTTGTTGTTCTTCTTTTACGGCTACTAACTTACGTAAGCCTAATGAAAGCTGATTAAATTCAATGCTATCGTTTATTATTGGAACTTTAACTAAATCGCCTTTTGTAATATTTTCGACAATTTTAGCTAAGTTAATTAAAGGCTGAGACAGCCGGCGACCAAACCACCACGACAACGTTAATATCAGCAGTAAGGCACCTGAATTAGTTAATACAGCGAGCTGCTTATAATAATTAGCACCTTGTAGTGCAACTTCTTTTGGTTTTGATACAAGTAGCTGCCAGCCAGACTCATTTAAAAACTCTAATGAATTAATATACCCATATAAAGTGACTTCATTTTTATCAATATAAGAAAAAACACGTTGCGTTGGTGAGCCATTTTGAGAGAAAAATGATGGCTGGGTATCGTCTGAAATATTACTTTTTTGAATTTTATTATTGTGCATAACATAAAATGTTATGTCTTTATTAGCAGCGTGTATTTTACTTAGATTATTTAATAAGCCATTTAAATTTATATCTGCAAGCAATATTGCTTGTAGCTTATTTTCATCATTTAATATCGGTAAGCCAATAATATGATATTCACGCCCTGAGGCAGTCATTGACTGGAATTGAATTTTTCCTGTATTTTTAATACCCGTGCGTATGTCGTCAAAGCGTTGATCTTTAATAATATTAAAAAAAGGTGATAAAGATCGTGAGTTAACGAGGTTTATATCTATAAGCTCTACATGATTAACAAAGTCATACTGCTCAATAAACTGATTAATTAATTTTTGTTTTTTATTGGGGCTGATATCAAATTGTGCCCTAAGCAAATATAAATCTTTAACATGGTCTGCAAACCAAATATCAGCAAATTGCTTCCCTATATTATTAAGCTCGTTAAGTTCAGTGTCTGCATTTTGTTTAAGCGTGCTATTTACATGTTCAAGACTAAACCACGTAAGTATACAAAGTGGCCCTAAGGCTATAATTATAAAGGTTATAATTAACTTACTTCGTACAGACTGTCCTTTACCTGTTAATTCACCAAAGTTTAAACCTTTGTCCATGCTTAATATCCAGCAACTTATAATCATTTAATATTACTTACATTAATGCACTAAATATATAAAGACGCAAGTTTTGAGAGGTAAACTCCTTAAAAACTGGGTATTTAGCGTTACAATCTTAAATTCACATTTTTTAAAAAATACGCTTTTATTACTAACTTATAATTACGCTTGCTTACGCTACAACTTCTGTAGCTGTTTTAAACCCCTCGTGATATAAGCAGTATTTAATCAATGCGTTTGAGGGCATTATGGCGCACGATCACTCACATAGTCATGTAGACGACAACCAAAGCAATAAACAGCTCACCGTCGCTGTGGTTATTAATGTATTGCTAACCGTAGCCCAAGTTATTGGCGGGATATTTTCGGGCAGCTTGTCACTTATAGCCGACGCCCTTCATAATTTAAGTGATGCTGCCGCTATATTTATAGCCTTGGTTGCACGTAAAGTTGGTAATAAACCTGCTGACGCCACTCATCATTTTGGCTATAAACGCGCTGAAATACTTGCCACACTTTTTAATAGCAGTACATTAATATTAATTGGCGTGTATTTAATTTTTGAAGCCATTTCGAGCTATTTAAACCCTCAACCAATCAATGGCTGGATAGTTGTGTGGGTGGCAGCAATAGCGTTGGTAATTGATTTAGCAACCGCATTTTTAACCTACCGAGCTGGAGCAAATCACAGTATAAATATAAAAGCGGCCTTTATTCATAACGTATCAGATGCAATGGCATCTATTGTTGTTATTATTGCAGGCACCTTAATTATTTTATACCAATGGTATATTGTTGATTTAATTGCCACTGTGCTTATTTCTATCTATGTAATTTTTCACGGCATTTTACTATTAAAGCAAAGCTGCAAAATTTTAATGCAAGCAGCGCCTAGCAACATTGATACACACGCAATATCACATGCTATTAGTAATGAATTTAATATCGAATCGGTAGTTAGTATTAAGCTTTGGCAACTGGATGATAAAGAAAATTATTGTGAGCTTGTTATTGGCACTCAGCACTTAATTAATTTGCCAGCAGTAAAAAGCTTTTTACACGACAATTTTAATATTAGAAATTGCATAATTGAAACCCAATCTATTGCAAATTAAAGCCCAATTTAATGTTCTTAATAACAAGCTAAACCAAATACATAACTATTTAATTGAAAACAGCTCGTATTATCATTTACAATATTGCCATTGACTCATAATGAGATACCGTTTTTGAAACTTTGGTTACGTAGAATTCATCTAGGCCTTGCCCTTATTAGCGGACTATTTTTATTAATAGTGAGCTTAACCGGTGCTGTTATGATTTATGCAAAAGATATACAGCACTTAATAGAACCTGCAAAATGGCAAGTAACACCACAAGAAAATTTAATGCCTTACGATGAACTTATACAAAATGTACGAGCTCAAACTAAGCAAAAAATCACTTTTTTTATGCCCGAACAATCGCCAAACGCCGCATGGCAATTTAGGTTAGCCAATAAACACTACGCCAGCGTTAACCCCTACTCAGGGGATGTACTAAACGTCTATGAATCAACAGATACGATTTATGGGTTTGCTATGGGATTACATCGTTGGCTGTTGTTTGAAAACAGTAAGGGTGAAAAAACCTTTCGAAATTGGATGTCCGTGTGTGCATTGCTACTTTTAATAAATGTATTACTCGGCTTTTATTTATGGGTAAAGCCCAAAAACAGAGTTAAACGTTTAGCTATAAAACCAAAAGCCAAATTTAGAGTGCTCATGTATCAATTACATACAGTGCTTGGTGTTTACTTTTTTATACCGCTTATGCTTATTGCCTTTACTGGCATGGCATTTAACTGGAAAACACAAACTCAATCTGTATTAGAGTTTGTAATGTTTAACAAAGTAGAACAAAGACCTAAAGCGCCAAAAATAATAGCCCCTTCTCAAGCTGCGTTAAACTACAATGAAGCTATTAAAAATGCAGAGGACGCATTTCCGGATGGTAAAGTATATAGAATTTACTTACCTAAAAAAGATGACGAAGCAATTGCACTGAGAATGCAAAACCCTGGCGAAAGCCACGCTTACAGCTGGGTTTGGACTAACCCATTTACTGGTAAAGTATTAAACTCATTTGACGCCAGTAAAACCAACTTCACAACACAAGCATGGAACTTTAAGTATAAGTTTCACATTGGTGATTTTGCAGGTCCTATTGTGCAGTTTTTATGGTTATTAATAGCCCTTTCACTCGCATTTTTTATTGTAAGCGGTGTATATTTTTGGTTAAAACGCCATAAATGGAAATAAATCTCATTAACACTTGCGTCATTAGTTGATAATAATTACCATTACGTAAATTATTATCAACTAAGACACCCCATGTTAAAAACTTCGCTTTGCCTTATTGCTGTTGCAATAAGTACTAACACGTTAGCAAATGAAAATAATAAAAATGAATACACTTCTGACCAGTTAGAGCATGTCATTGTATCTGGCAGCCGAATGTCAGAGAACATTGACGAAGTACCCGCCTCGATTACCGTTATTAATCAGCAACAAATACAACAGCATTTAAAAGTAAGCTCAGAACTGGGAAGTTTACTCGCGCAAATGGTTCCAGGGCTTGCTCCCAATACTGGCAGTTCAAGTAATTCAGGACAAACACTACGCGGCCGTGCGCCATTAATAATGATTGATGGCGTACCGCAATCAACCCCTCTTCGTAATGGCTCTTTAGGCGTAAAAACGCTTGATGCAAGTGCCATAGCGCGCATTGAAGTCATAAAAGGCGCAACGTCTATTTATGGTAATGGTGCCTCAGGTGGCATTATTAACTACATAACAAAACAGGCTCGCAGTGATGGTAAACCGGAAGGTGAAATAAGTATTTCAAGTCGCTTTAGTGCTGTTAAATTAGCAGAAAGTGGCGGCGGTAGAATAGCGGCTGCAGTAAACGGAAAGCTCGATAAACTAAGCTACCTGTTAACGGCAAGCTATGAAGAAAACGGCGTACAACGCGATGCAGAGGGCGATATTTTAGGCTTGCAATATGGTTTATCTGATTCTGAAACTCAAAACTATTTTACCAAACTAACTTATGATTTTGACGACGAAAAGCAACTGCAGTTTAGCTATAACTTTTACAGCTCACAGCAAAAAACTGATTTAGGCGATGTTACAGGCGATGGCAATATAGGGGAGAAAACATACGCTATACACGTCCCCTTAGAGCTTCAAAAACAAGGTAAACCGCAAGGCCCAGAAGGCAACGAAAATATAACCTTAAAATATGTTGATTACGCGTTGTTTGAAAACACACAAATGACCCTCGATCTGTATAAACAAAATATAGAAAACGTATTCTTTTTCTCAACCGCTTTAGCCAATCTTGATGAAGGTTATAGCGGTGGTCAATCGGTTATTAAATCAGACAAGCATGGTGCCAGAGCTACATTTAATAGCCAGTTTGATTTTGATAACGTAACAGCCACCCTAATCTACGGTATTGATGCCTTAAACGATAAAACATCGCAACCTTTAGTAGATGGCCGTGTGTGGGTGCCAGAAATGGACATGGAAAGTGTGGCAGGCTTTTTACAAACCAAATGGGTAATAAACGACGACATTATTGTAAAAGCGGGTGTAAGAAACGAAAGCATTGATTTGAGCGTAAGTGACTACCAAACGCTAAAACTTTGCAAAACCGTATCACAATGTTCAGTACCATTAAATGTGCGTGGCGACACCATTAATTACGATGCAACAACCTATAATGCCGGTATTAAATATAACTTAACAGATGCCTTTAGCCCGTTCTTTAGTTACTCACAGGGCTCTGATATTTCTGATATTGGTCGCTTACTTCGCGCTGCAACCGTTGACGACATTGCACTTATTCAAACACAAGCCTCAATAATCGACAATTACGAAGTTGGTTTTACCTCACAGTTTGAAAACGTACGTTTTGAATTTGCTCTTTACAGAAGTACCTCAGAGCTTGGTACAAGTAATGAGTATAATGAAGTAACAGGAGTTTACGAACCTGTACGTGCGCCACAAGAAATATGGGGTTACGAAGGGTTAGTTAATTACACTATTACCCAAGACCTTAAGTTAAGCGCCACATACAGTTACGTAGAAGGTAAAAACACCGAAGCTGATGACTATCTAGGCGCAAGTCAAATTAGCCCACCTAAAGCAACAGCGAATGTAACGTGGCAAACAAATGACGAACTATCTCTTGCAATGAGCTTTTTATATGTAGGCGACAGAAAGCGTTTTGATAAAAATGCGCAAGGCCAATACTCTGGCGATCAGGGCCCTGTTAGTAGCTACAACACATTTAACTTAAGTGGCCAATACAATGTTAACGCTCAATGGAGTGGGTATTTTGGAATAGAAAACCTATTCAATAGTGATTACTACCCTGCCCGCGCACAGGCTTACACCTACGGTGGATATAACATTAAAGGATTAGGCACAACCGCAACGCTGGGTGCTAAATATCAATTTTAACAAATAAACGCACGTAATAGGCATGCCCTGCATGCCTATATGCTTAGCAAATCCCACATAAATAAACATCTCACTTTTTATCTAGCAATCATGATCTTGTATTAGATGCTAATGCAAATAAAAAACTGTCCATAAACCAAGCAGTAACGCAAACTTAAATAAGAATCAAAACCAATAGTAACGCAATGATTTTTATAGAGAAAACTTGCAATATAGGCTATTTGTACTACACTGCATACAATTGAAATAGTTAAGGCGATTTATCATGAAAGGTAATCAAAAAGTAATCGATGCGTTTAATACATTGTTAGCTAACGAATTAGCAGCAATCGATCAGTATTTTATACACTCGCGCATGTATGACGACTGGGGTTTAAATAAGCTATACGAGCGCCTTAACCACGAAATGGAAGAAGAAAAAGATCACGCAGACTGGCTTATTAAGCGCATCTTGTTTTTAGAAGGTGTACCAAATATGACTAAGCGCCGTGATTTACTTATCGGTAACGATGTAAAAAGCATGATGCAAAACGATTTAACACTAGAGCTTGAAGTAGTTGCGTGTGTTAAAGACGTCATCGCAATATGTGAAGAACAACAAGATTATCAATCTCGTAGCATTTTAGAAAAGCTGTTATTTGATACCGAAGAAGACCATGTTTACTGGTTAGAGCAACAACTTGGCTTAATTGATAAAATTGGTTCTGAAAATTATCATCAAGCACAAATGGCTTAGTAGGAGCATATTATGAAAGGCGATAAAGACGTTATTGCAGCACTTAATAAAGTACTCGCTAATGAGCTTGTTGGTATTAACCAATACTTTTTACATGCACGCATGTTTAAAGATTTTGGTTTCACTCAACTAGACAAAGCAGATTACAAAGTATCAATTCAAAAAATGAAAAATGCTGATCGTTTAATCGAACGTATTTTGTTTTTAGAAGGCTTACCAAATCTTCAAGACTTAGGCCGATTACGTATTGGTGAAAACAGCGAAGAAATGATTGCAGCTAACATGAGTTTTGAACTCGATACTATTGATGAGTTACGTAGCGCAGTTAAACTGGCTGAAAACAAAAAAGATTATATTACCCGTGAAGCTCTTGATCACATTTTAAATGAACAAGAAGAGCAAATTGATTGGTTAGAAACCCAACAATTACTTATTAAAAATACGGGTATTAAAAACTACTTGCAGTCTCAACTGTAAATAGTAGTAGATATAAAAAAAGCAGCTATAAGCTGCTTTTTTTATATCTAAATTTTATATGTAATTAAGCAACTTGATCCGTTACATTCGCAATCTGAATAAGTCTGCGATTAAGGATCTTTTTAGTACAACCACAACACTTACCGCATTGGCTGCCTACTTTAAGCTCTTTAGTTAATTCACGCATGGTTGTTGCACCATCGTCAATTGTTTGCTCAATTTTTTTATCAGTCACACCGTGACATAGACAAATATACATGAATACAAACCACTCTCAATTTCATTTAGTGCGTACATACTAATCTAAACGAAAATGGTTATCAATTGTTATTTGAAAAAATGTAATATTTTAAACTTTTTTTGTGGCCAGTGCCACATAAGTCGGGAATTCGCGGCAGCTTGAGAATAGTTTGAATTTTAAACAAGGTGTGGCACTTAGATTGAGATTTATTAATTAGAGTTCACCTTAAATCTAAGTAAGATTAGGTTTAGGTAAATATTTGAACGGTTGCAAATTAATTACATTGAGCCTTTAAAAACCTTAATGTGTAAATACGGAATTTACGGGTCGGTTATTTCCGGTTTGTGCCAGTGTAGGTCGGATAAGCGAAGCGCCATCCGGCACAGTAAAATACCTTGCCCCAATTATTATCAACATCTTATGTTGTCGAATGGCTGGAGAGTGCCATAAGCGGTCAGTTGTAACCTTAGTCACTTGTTATGTATTGGACTTTGCCAATACTACATTTTTGTTATAGAAATCCACTGCAAAATCCGTTGCTTTAGAAATGAAATGATAACCAATCATTGCTACAACTTCATATTGTGGACTAGAATCGTCCATCCCAAATACTTTGTAAGCAGATGGATGGATAATTTTAGAACTTAGTTTATAGAAAAAGTTATAGTCTTCCTGATATCCATGTGCCTTTGCTAAGTGATGCATACGGAAGCTATGTGTTTCAATGTTTTCAAACGGAGATTTATCCAGCTTTTCTTCGGCTATGCTTTTATCACTATCAGAAAGTTCATACCCCACTGCTTCACATTTATTCATAAATGCATTATTTAGTTCATCTATATCACTGCCCAACTGAGCAAAGAATCTTTTCATGGAATACTCATTTTGGTTTACTTCAATAAGTATTAAATACAGCTCAAAAATATTGCGACTTGCTAGGGTTAGGATCGAACCATTATCCAAGTTTTTCAACCACAGTAATATTTCATTATTTAATGCCTTAAATAAGTGCATATTTAGCAAAAATCTGTCACTTAATGAATCTGGTTTTCCCATTGAGGTAGCAATGAAAGAAAGGTCTTTATAGCACTCGTCAAGCATATCTTCGATTTTTTTCTGATCATTCAATTTCATAAAAACCTATTAACATGCTCAAAATGTCGGCGAACCACCAACAATACATAACGAGACTGTAGAATGACTCTAACAGCCAAATTCAATTAAAAAATGAGTTCCTGTAATTAACTCTAAGCGTTTCTAAAGCATTAGGTAGTGCGTTTGGAACTCATAAAACAAGCTGTTTTTATTTAAAAGAGTAATTTCCCAGCCTTAAAACCACCTTAAGCGGTAAAATATTGTAGGCTAAAACATTGAACGAAGTAAAAATAGTCAACGGTATTTTGACCGCTTGAAGACCTTATTAGAAATATGACACTCCTAGCCTTTACCTCTACAAGCTTGAGCCCCCGCAGTATTACCAGACCTATAACCTCTTGAGTAATTTTCGTCGTCCCAATCACCTTCGACCATCGTAGCTCTAATTTTACATGTGGTGTTGTAACCTTCAGCATATCCATCACTGTAGCCAGTATCGAATCGTTCATCGGAACTTGGCCCGCATCCTTGTAAAGCAATAACAGGTACGAGCATCAATATAGTTTTAAGATTAAACCTGAACATTTATACCTTCCTTTGCAAATACTTTTAACAGCTTATTGAACACCATTTTAGTGGTTTATAACAGACCAAAACGGCGTAAATTAGATACCATGATAATGGTATCTATCATTTCATTGGTAAACAAGTAATTAAAATAGTGTTACTTTTCACCAAAAGGGCGATTAATAATGTTGTCGGCCAAAATTATTAATCGACTCATCAAAATAGGAATAAATTTAACTTTTTCAGTGTCCGGTTTTCGCTCATACCTGAATTATTATGTAGCTAGCTAACCTTATTATAGTACAAGGTTTATGTAAGTTTCTTTTCAAATTTGACGTGTATTTCACCTAGTCCTTCATATATTATTTGTACATCTTTATTTATATCCACTTCCATGAGGCCATTATATGAGCCGGTTATAAATACTTGATTTTTTTCTAACTTAAATCCATTCGCAGATAAAAAATTAATAGCCCAATAAAGTGGTTTTTGAGGTAAATCGCCAGGATGCTGCCCTATAACATTAGAGCTCTTGTGGCCCTCCTGCTTCACTATAAGCGTAATATTATTACTCTTATATGCTTTTTCAAGTCTTACTTCTGGGCCGATATATACGCCTTGATTAGATAATCCATCGGCAAGCTTTTCAAACTGTGTTGCCACGTATTGTTCACAAAACCTGTTTTCAATAAGTTCTAACGCTAGGTGTGCGCTTCCTATAGCATTGTCTATTTGCTCATTTGTATATTCTTTTAATGCCCATAAGTCTTTGTTTAAAATAAAGGCAATTTCAGGTTCTATCAACGCTTTATTATTTTTTGTATTTAACGGGCAGTTCTTAGTGGCACTAATTGGCTTATGCAACAGTGGGGCTAAAGTGATTGCTCCATTGCTTGATGGAAGCATACATTTCCAACCGTAAACGGTCTCATCATTTAGCTTTATCATCAATTTTTGAATGGCTAAAACGTCTTCAATCGCGTCAAGCGTTAAACCTTCAGGGAAATCAGATACGCCATTACCACTTTCTCTTTTACTTAATAAGTGTCCTGCTATATGCCTAAACTTTTCTGATTTTTCCATTTAATTGCCTTTAGGTTGTTCGCTATCTAGTAATAACGTAAAAGATTATGTTGCAGCTTTGAATAATACATTGAACACACCCAAAAACATACTACCTTTATATTTATAATACTTTTTATTTTCTGCTTTATTGTAATCTTTCAAGCAAACGCGCGCGTAATTTAGAGCTACGGATTTGCTCAATTAATTCGTTCACGTTTACGCTGGAAGATCCGGTATAATCAATATAGCTTTTTATAGCGTAAAACTTCGATTGCTCCCCTTCTAACATAGATATCCACTCCCGAGCATCACTTAGCTTGTGTTCTGGCCATTGGCTAATTACAGAATAAGCTAGGCTAGGTTGAAATACTGAAGGGTAACTGTAAAACTCATCCTGTATTTGCTGTGAGTTTTTTTCAATTAATGCTTGCGCTAATTGGTGCTGAATAATAGTACGTTTGTTAGCTGGTATCTCAGTGTGTACCTCAAGGTAATTTAATAATTGTGTTGGGTCTATTACAGCCCAATTTTGTAAAAGCCTTAATTCTGCCTCTTGTTTAACTTCGTTATTATTTAAACTATTCAACCATTCGAGTCCTTCATAGGGTGATACTGCTACTTGGGTACTTAAGTAGTCGTCTACAATACTTAGGTCAGAGTGAAGTGCTTCAAAGTTTGAAATAATGTTTCCAGCTACCGGTAAATTCTCTGCAATTAAAAAGTGTATTACTTTGCTTATGTATAAAGTTTGTTCCGGAGTTTTATATTGATCATCCAGCCAATAGACACATTCATATGGCGCTTCTTTGGCCCAATTAAGTAAATGATTGCTTATGGTTTTTATACGTAATTCTGTGTCTTTTATTAACAATGCTTTATTAAGCATGGTCGTATATGTTGGCTGTTCTATTTCAAAGTCTATTGCATGTGCAGCAATAGGATTAATTGCTATTTTTGATTGCTTTGTATCTTTTATTTCGATGTGCATTTGTACAGGGGTTTCTTTGTAAATCCGCCCATTATCGTTTGTTTTTATTAAGCAAACATAACAACTGATGATGAGTAAACTAATACCAATAACCCACTTGCCGTGTAAATTTAATTTTTTCATACCCCCTCCAAAGAAGTAGAAGCCTGAGATCCTACAAGTAAAATGCCTCAATCCTTTGAGGCTAGCTTTAGTTAGCTTAATTCACCGTTATGATTAATTTATCTGTTTTACCTTTATTCTTAGTTTTAGCCGTAATCGTGGCTGTGCCTTTATTTTTTGCTTTTACAACTCCAGCACTATTCACAGTTGCCACGTTTTTATTGCTTGATGAATAAATGACTTGTTTGTTGGTTGCACAATTTGGTAGTACTGTACTTGCTAGCGTTGTAGATTGACCGTTTCGTAGCGTTTGTTTTGGTGCGCTTACTTGCACATTGTTAACAGCGACAAAGGTGTTAGGACATGATTGACCTTCGCTTGGATCCGAATTGTTATTGCCTATCTTTACCCAGGTTCTTACATAATCAACTTCCATTGATGTTGGGAAACCTTCTTCCGACTTATTATCTGATGGGTAAAATTGGTTACATTTCCACTGAGTATGTGGCGCGCGTAAACCTTGAGACAATGTTAGATTCATTTGACGGTGCCAGTATAAATTGTCCTTTTCACCCACAACTTCACCATCTACGTACCAAGTGATCTTGTCTTTAGTCACATTTACACCATAGATGTGGAAATCATTACGTGGATCGAAAGGTAGGTGGTATCCACTGTGATTTGTCTGAGGAAAAGACCCCGGACGCATCCATGTTGGTTTACCATTTTTTACCACAATATTATGCAAATCATGATCAGACTCCCTAACTGCGCTTTTTTGAGTAAGCTCTACTACGTCTATTTCACTATATTGAACATCCCCTTCTTTCGTTAAAGAGCGGTCAATTGTGCTATACATCCAAAAAGCAGGTGAGACACCGGGAAATGTACTCGCCCCTTTAATGCGTGCTTCGTAATAACCATAGTTACCAGTAGCTCTTGATTTAGCTACACCCGATGTATAATAAAGTGGATAATTAGCAACTTGCTGTTGATTACAGCCGTCCCAAAATGTACGTTGATGAGACTCTCGCTTAGTGGTCAATTTTAGTTTTCCGTTAGACACTGTCGCATTTTGATTTTTCCACGACCATACACCATAATTTTCGGTTTGAAAGTTCCACTTTGTAGCATCTTTTACGTCAAACTCATCAGAGCGCTTAGCTTGCAAAATCCACGTCTCGCCAGGTTTAGCAATAGGTGGCTGTATATCAGCCGCCTGAGATGCTGAACTTAATATAAGCAGACTTAATGCTGATAAAGGAAAGATTACTAAATTTATAGGTTTCATTTTATATCCATTGTTTGTGTACGCTGAGTCAGAGCCAGCAATAGTTACAGTGTTATATTTAATATATTGAATTTCACAGATATGCTTCCACAGCTGTAAACTTAACTCTCATACCTGCTAATAATTAAAAGTAAACTTAACTCTCATACCTGCTAATAATTAAAAGTAAACTTAGCGGGTCGGTATATTTAATATTGATATACAACACCAAACCTCAAAAAATGGTTTTATTGTTCTCTAAAAATGGCTTTTATTCGTTATTTAGTTGTAGTTTTAGCGGGTAAAAGTACTTTTAAATTGCTTAGGGGTACAGTTTGTTCGTTTTTTAAAAACAGTAGCAAAGTAGTTTGAGTTATTAAAACCTACTTCGTAAGCTGTTTCTGTAACAGACTTTTTTAGTAGTACTTTTTTAGCTTGCTCTATTCTTACTTCAATAATTTTATTATTGATTGTCTCGTTAGTTGCTAACTTGAATTGCTTAACAAGACATGAGCGGCTTACACCAACAGAAAGAGCAACCGTGTCTATATTTATATCTTTGAAGTAATTATTTTCTATATACAAAAGCGCATTCTTTACGACGCAGCTATTAATGTGAGTCTGCTTTGTCTTATTACTATTACACTGGCTATTATCTTGCTGGTGCAATGTACTCTCAAAAAGCTCTGGAGTTAGCGGATTTAATTGCCTGCTAAAACTAATTTTATTAGTTTCAGGAGTAGAGCTAAGTATTTGGTTATTTTGAGAAGCAGCTATTTTCGAAGAAGTAATAAGGTTACTTTTAGTTTCAACAGCGTAATTTGCTGTTTGTATATCTTTAAACATGGTAGCTAACCAAATTAATCCACATAGACTGGTGCCTGAATAGTACGTAACCCAATGCTCCGCCATACTGCCTAAAACCGCGATAACACCTAAACTTATAGCGCTATATATATAACCTTTGTTTTGTGATTTATGCGTATGCAGCAATAGATAGCTACATGGGATAATTAACAAAACCATAAAGGTGACGACCTGGAAATAGTAAATATGAGTTAGTTTAAGCCAATCAATGGGAGTTATTTTTATCCCAAAACCTTCAAGTACGTTAATTTTGGGGTGTGCTAACTCCGTTAAAACTAAAAAACACACTGAAAAAGCCAACCCAAAGCTGTAACTAAAATACGTAACTGGTTTGGGTAATTTAACATTCGAAAATCTAAAAAGTGCAATTAACAAAGAAGGTAAACCTAACCAAAAAAATAAAATTGTTCGTCCTAATTGGATGAATGGCTTGGCATACTCAATAGGGAGAATATTAAAAGTAGGGCCGCATAAATAAAAAATAAATGTTACAAAAAATACAGCGAAGTAGTTATACGACGAACCAAAGCGGCGTCGCTCTAAAGAAAAGTACACAAACGCAGTAAAAAAAATAGTTGCGACTAACATCGGAACTATACAGCGCAAAAATACACCCCACGTCAGCAGATTGTCTATCACACCCTTTCACCTTATACCCAAAAACAATACATAGTATGTTTATATAAATAAAACAAATAAACCAGAAATAAATTGTAATCGAAGCGTTAACTGCAAAGCATTTGATTTAAATATTTGTAAATACCTACTTAATTGTCATACCCAGAAAAAGCTAAAGAGATTCTTTACTTGACGCACAAACATATGATGTTTAGATTAGTAAAATGTATAACCACCTTTTTACTATTTAAATACTGACTTCTATCTATAACAATAAGGAGAATTACAATGCACAATAAAAAGAAACTAGTACTTGCTATATTAACTTCACTATCAAGTTATTCGTACGCACAGGCTTCAGATGTTTCTGTACCAACTAAAGATAATAACGATACAGAAGTGATTGTAGTGACTGGCGTGCGCTCAAGCCTCGAGGCTGCATCATCATTAAAACGTTACAGCGATAGTGTTCAAGATAGTATTGTTGCTGAAGATATTGGTAAGTTTCCAGATCAAAACGTTGCCGAATCCTTGCAGCGTATTCCAGGTGTTTCAATTAACCGTGTAAATGGTGAGGGCTCAAAAATAACCGTTCGTGGTTTCGGCCCAGAATTTAACGTTGTTACTTTAAACGGACGTACATTAGCAACCTCTGAAATTGGTCGCTCATTTGATTTTCAAGTATTAGCAGCAGAGCTAATATCGGGTGCTGATGTAGTTAAGTCTCCCACCGCTAAAACGCCTGAAGGCAGTATTGGTGCTTATGTTAACGTTAAAACAGCACGCCCTTTAGATAATCCTGGATTGCATGTGCTGGGCTCTATAAACGCTAAATACAGTGAGCTTTCTGGCGAAACAAGCCCTGAATACTCTGCATTATTTAGCAATACGTTTGCTGATGAAACATTCGGTTTTAATATTGCTCTTTCGCAACAAAAAAGTGATAACCGATACGATTCAATGGGTACAACTCGCTGGTTATTACTTAATAATGAGCCAGGTGTTATTGAAGGCGACATTCATAATTTAGATGGAAATGTGGTGACGCCGAGCATGCTTCGCCATGCAGGTCGAATTGAGTACGCATTAGGACAAGAGCATCGCGAACGTATTGGTATTAATACCAGTTTTCAGTGGGCACCAGATTCAAGTTTTACCAATACATTTGATTACATGTATACCGACCTCTCGGTAGAAACTCAAACTCAAGGTTTACAAGCCGGTTTACAATATCCTAATTGGCGAAATGTGGTCGTGTCAGACAACGGTACAATTTTATCAGGCACTAAGTTTTCGGGAAGAACACTGGGCGGAACCGGTGACAATGTAGATTTTAGAATTGATGGTTTATTTCAAGAGCTTGAATCAAAATCAAAAACACAGGCGTTTGGATTTAATTCTGTAAAAGAGTTTGATGTATTAACACTTGAGTTTGATATAAGCCATTCAACATCTAAATCAACGCCGCGAAATGACTTATTAGTTCCTAATTATATCTCACCTGAGCGAAACGACAGTTTAGATTTTGATTTTAGAAACACTGATACCGTTAATTTAGACACAACCATTGATTATGCTTCGCCGACAAGCGTGAGAGCACATTGGAATCAAGTTTCACATTACGAATTACAAGACACGATTACGGAGCTACAAACAAAAGGGAAATACCTACTCGACTTAGAGTTCACTGAAAGCCTAACCTTAGATTCAATCGATTTTGGTATTGCGTATTCAGATCGTGAAAAAATAAGAGATCGCTTTGAAACATTCCATGAAGATAACTGTGGCTTAGTAGCACCAGATGCCGATATTTGTGGCGAACTTAGAGACATGCCTGATGACATATTTTCAGCAAGTCCCTATTCAGATTTTTTAAGCAGTGAGGCGGGTAATTTTCCGCGTGACTTTTTGTTTGCTGATATAAATAAATACCATAGCGCTATTCGTGATATGACCAAAAACCCAAATTGGCCAAACGAGCAATATAACGAAATTGCATCATCAAGTGTGAAAGAAGAGAAAATAAGTGCTTATTCGCAGTTGAACCTAAGCGGCTTAATTAGTGATTACGATTGGCGCGGTAATGTAGGAGTTCGTTACGTAAAAACTGATACAAGTTCAAGTGGTTACGGTAAACGACGTTTAGGTTATACCGGTGAACTTGATAATGGCCAACCTTTATTAGTAGTTGATTACACAGACTCAGGAAGCCTTAAAGCAAAAAATAGTTACACCAACTGGTTACCTAGCGTTAATTTTAGTATTAATTTAAGTGATAATTTATTGGTAAGAGCCGCAGCTGCTAAAGTAATGTCGCGCCCTGCCATTGACGACATTGGTGTACAAACAACGTATACAGATATGCAAGCAGGTAGCTTTTCTCAAACAGGTGGCAATCCTTATTTAGCACCCTATAAGGCTAATCAATACGATTTATCTTTTGAATATTATAGTGATAGCGGCGATGCTTACGCAGTTAACTTTTTCAAAAAGGATATATCTAGCACAATTGCACAAATAACTTATTTAGATAATACACCCGACATTTGGGATGGGTCGCAATATATTGATTCATCAGTAAGTATTGATGGATACGGCAATGTAAACGAAACCATTAATACGAAGCAAAACCAATCAGGCGGCTCAATTAGTGGGGTAGAACTTGCTGTACAACATAATATGGGGTATTTACCGAGCTTTTTAAATGGCTTAGGTGTGCAAGCAAACTATACATGGGCTGATACAACAAATAAAAACACACAAAAAATAGAACTTCCAGGTGTCACCGACCCTGGTGATAAATTGGAGGGATTTGCCGAAAACTCTTATAACATTGTTGCCTACTACGATAAAAATGCATTTCAAGCGCGTTTAGCCTACAACTGGCGAGATGACTTTTTAAGTAGCCGAGCAGGTATACGCAGTGGTGGATTACCAGAGCATACTGCAGCCTATGGTCAGCTCGACTTTAGTATGTCCTATGCGGTTAACGATAACTTTACGCTTACGGGTGAAGCAATAAATATAACTGATGAACGTACCTACCAATATGCCGATGTAAAAGAGCGTGTAATTAATACCCAATATACTGGTCCGCGCTACCGTATAGGTTTACGCGCTAAGTTTTAACGCTTTATTGCAGTAACCCAAATTGCTATAAAGATCGCTCATCAGCGATCTTTATTATATTCCCACTATGCAACGTTTAAAATTAGTTACCCCCCCCTATTTTGTACACATTACATTGACCAGCCAAACATAATATGTTTATATTAAAGGTATGAGCGAACTTATATATTACGACCTAAAACAAACATCAGGAATGGCAGCGAGCCTTTCTGTTCAAGTGGCTAAAGAAATTGGCAGACGCATTGTGTCTGGATCATTTGAAGCCGGCAGTTTAATTGATGATGAAGATGCACTCGCTAAACGCTACCAAGTAAGCCGTGTAGTAGTACGCGATGCGGTAAAAATCTTAGTAAGCAAAGGCCTACTTGATGTACGCAGAGGTATCGGCACGCGTGTACTACCTCGAGATAGATGGAACATGCTGGACGATGACGTATTAGCATGGCATTTGTCAGCACCGCCTAATCGCAAGTTTTTAGAGCAATTAATGGATGTTCGTTTGGCTTTTGAACCAAAAGCTGCTCGCTGGGCTGCAGAACGCGCTCGTCCCGAAGACTTAATCGAAATAGCCGCAGCATGCGAGCGCATGGCTAGAACCGACAACAGTGCAGAAGATTTTATTATTGCAGACTCCCTTTTTCACAAAGCCATTATAAAAGCAGCTCAAAATAGCTTTTTAGCCTCAATGGAAGGCGTTATTTATTCAGCCCTTTTAGTCAGTATTAAAGTAACGAATAAAGACCCCCGCGATAACGGTGCATCTATTCCGTTTCATCGTGAAGTATACGAAGCCATTGCTGCAAAAGATGGCGACAAGGCCGAATTCCTCACCGAAAAACTCCTAAAAGATGCCAGCTTTCGCCTTTCTGCGACAGTAAATAACAAATAGCCATTGTTTATTGTCGAAAATTCATATAAATAGTACGTATAAATAAATAATACGGACACTAAGATACTATGAGCGAATTAACATACTACGATCTAAGACGCAGCAGCGCCATGTCACCTAGCTTACCGGTACAGGTCGCTAAAGAATTAGGCCGTAGAATTGTTGCTGGCACATATACTCCTGGCACACTGATTGATGATGAAAACCGTTTAGCTGAACGTTTTCAAGTAAGTCGAGTTGTTGTTCGTGATGCAGTAAAAATTCTTGTTGGTAAAGGGCTTTTAGATGTACGCAGAGGCATTGGCACTCGCGTAAAAACCCGTGATAACTGGGCATTACTTGACGATGATGTTCTTGCTTGGCATTTAAGCGCCCCACTTAACCCTGAGTTTTTAACTCAATTAATGGAATTTCGCTTAGCATTTGAGCCAAAAGCAGCCAGTGTTGCAGCGCTGCGCGCAGAGCCTGAAGATATTGAAGCCATAGAAGATGCATTAAATGAAATGCAAAGTTCAGTAAGCGATTTAGATAAATTTGTTATTGCTGATGCACATTTTCATGGCGCTATTTTACGGGCTTCTCATAATGAATTATTCATTTCGATGGAATGCGTTATTTTTTCAGCGCTGCTTGTCAGTATTAAAGTAACGAACCAAAGCGCTGAAAGTAATCATGCTTCGATTCCGTTTCACAGAGAAGTATTTGATGCTATTGCTAACGGTAATAGTGAAAAAGCTCAGGCCCTTACAGAAAAGCTTTTAGATGATGCTAAAGCCAATTTAGCTAAGTTAATGGATATTTAATTTATTCTAAATAGCACCGCTAACTCATCATTTAATGTGAGAGGAATGATGAGTAGCGATGCAAGCACAACAACGTTTATACCAATTTTTTAAAAAATTAATTAAAGGTAATATTCAGCATAATTTTTAGCATTAGTCGTAAATTCTTCTAAACCTATTCCTGCTTTATACAAGCCACTTCCTAAACCAAAACCCGATGCCCCTGCATTAACAAATTCACCCTGATTTTGAGGCGATACACCGCCAACAGGGTAAATATCAATATTAGAAAGCACTGTTGTAATTGCTTTTAAGCCTTTTGGACCTGCTGTATCTGCTGGAAAAAACTTAAGTGCGTCTGCACCAGCATGCAATGCAGCAAAACCTTCAGTCGGTGTATAGAACCCTGGCACACAGTACAGCCCTTTTAATTTACTAAAACGGATCAGCTCTACATCGCTATGCGGCGATATAATAATACGACCACCCGCTTTAATTACCTGATCAACTTCGTCCTTGGTAACAACCGTGCCTGCCCCAATAATGGCTATATCTGCGTATTTATCACTTAATAACTTAATACTCTTTAAAGCATCAGGAGAATTAAGTGGCACTTCAATTACGCGGTAGCCAATATCAATAAGTACCTCTGCATAATCAAGCACTTCGCTTGGTGTAATACCTCGTAAAATAGCAACCAGTGGTAATTGCTTCATAGCGTGAGTTAACGAAATTAATGACATAATTGAGTTTCCTTTTCAATGACCAAACCGGCCTGTACAGCAAGTGTAAACATGCCTTTAGTAGATGCAGTTGCACTGCTTAGAATAGAAGAAGTAAAGCCGAGTTCTTTCAATGCTTCACAATAGAGAGTGTTTAAACTTGAGTTACCAATTAAATAAACATGCTTAATGTCATTTAACTTACTTTTAATACCCGCAAGCTCAGCGCCAATAAGTAAACCAGATAAGTAACTAGGTACGTTTTTCAGCGTTAATTGTTTATCTAGCTTTAAAGTACGCGCACTAAATAATGCACTTAATAAACTGCTCTGAACTTGGCTAACACCGACGCCTTTTAAAAAACTTGACATATTTGTTGGTGATTTACCTAGAGACTCTAATCCTTCACCTAAAATGCTTTGTTTAGTCAATAAATCAAACATTTCACCGGTCATAAACGTACTGAGGCAAGTAATAACCGTTTTATGTTGAGCATCTTTTGCAACTTGAACCCATTTAGAATGAGTTCCCGGGAGACAAAACATAGTCTCACCCAAGGTTTGATTACTTAGCTCACCCGTTGTTTGTTCTACATCTAATACGGCACCAAATACTTGCACTTCTTCACCGCGCATTACATCGCATACGTTATTTTTCATAACGTATTTAACACCCGGCACAATACTAATTTGTAGGCCTGCGTTATTATTTGCTTTACAAAGATTTACGCTCATACTGTCAAGATTAACAGGCGTATTTACATAGCCTGTATCTTGCCAACCAATAGCACCGCCTACCATACCAGCCATAATAATCGGCGTTTTGTGTTTTGATAACCAATCTGATATGTAGCTAAGTAATACGGTCTCTAAACAATTGTTTTTAATCGAAAGTACGCCCTGCTCACCATTAACAGTATCTAAAATGCTACCTTTGCTATCGACTAAGAAAGCTCTAAAGTTGGAGCTTCCCCAATCAACCACAATTAATGCTGGTAAGTTGCTTTTGTTATCATTCATAAGCCTTGCCCTTATTTATTAAATTGATACTTCGTAATGTTTAATAAAATCAAGGTCGGGCTCAATACCAAGGCCTGGACCTTGTGGTAGCGCAACAGTTCCGTTGTTATTTTTAACTTGCTCGTTAATGTTTAGAGACTCTTGCAATAGCTGCTCTCTAAATAAGTTTGGCGTTGTATCGTACTCAAGCATAGGCTGTACTGGGTGTGCAGCACCAGGTAAATCAGGTAATGCAGCCAATAAATGTAGGTTAGTGCCAACCGCAATAGCCGAACCCCACACATGGTTTATAACAGGAACAAAATGCGCGTGCGCCATCGCTAATACTTTTTGATACTCGGTAATACCACCTAGTGCACATACTTCTGGTTGCAATAAATCGACGCAGCGGTTTTTAATTAAATCTCTAAAGCCCCAACGAGTAAATTCAGCTTCGCCACCAGCAATGCTCATATCAAGTGCTTCACATAAATCGCGGTAGCCTTGATGATCCTCTGGTGCGACCGGTTCTTCGAACCAGTACACGCCTAAATTTTGCAGCTCTCGACCTAGCGGAATAGCTTCGCGTGCGGTGTATGCATGGTTAGCGTCAACCATTAGCCGCATATCGCGGCCAATGCCTTTTCGCACAGCTTCAACAAGCTTTATATCGCGATCTGGTGAAAGGCCTATTTTCATTTTCATTGCCGTAAAGCCCATTTCTTTAATACGTTGGCTTTCTTCGGTAAAGCGTTCTTCTAGGTTAGGAAACTTTTGTAACATCATGCCGTACCCATAAGCAGGAATTCGGTCTCTAAAAGCCCCCCCTAACAACTTATAAACGGGTTGATCTAAAAATTTACCTGCAATGTCCCACAAAGCAATATCTACACCAGATAAAGACTGAATAGGCATACCTTTTTGACCATGATCGCGCAGTAAGTTATAAACTTTATGCCAAATTACTTCTCTGTCGAGTGGGTCCATTCCCAAAATCATGGGTTGAATAACATGCTCAACAATTGTTTTATTAGCAAATGCCACGCCACCACCGCCAAAACATTCGCCCCAACCTGTAATACCTATGTCGGTACGAACTTCAACTAAATGCGCAGTGCGTTTAGCGTAATATTGCTGCGAATAACCAAGTTCTTCGTCTAGGTCATATTGTAAAACGTGGCTAATAATTTGAGTGATTTTCATTGTCTCTTCCTTAAACCTTTAACGCACGTGAAACACGCTTATAGACAAGATAATCATCTAAAGCTAATAACGAGCAATCAGCCCCAACACCCGATTGTTTAATGCCAAAGTGCGGTAAATTAATACTGTATTTAATACCGTTTACTTGTACTTCGCCAAAACGTAAATGCTTTGCAAAGTGAGATATTGTGTCTTCGTTGCTGCTAAAAATAAATGAGCTCAAACCAGCATCGGTGTCGTTCGCATCTTTAAGTACCTGTTCTTCATCGCTAAATGTAACAATGCTAATAACCGGGCCAAATATTTCTTCTTTATAAATTTTCATGTTCGAGTCAATATTGGTAAGCACCGTTGGCTCGTAAAAATAGCCAATAACACCTGCGGGCTTTTTACCACCACACTGTAATTTAGCGCCATTTTGCTGTGCATCTTTGACAAGATCATCAATACGCTGCCATGAGTTAGCATCCATAACGGGGCCCATATCAATGGCCTCGTTTTTATCAAAACCAACTTTTACTGCTTTTGCACGAGTAAGTACTTTTTCAATAAATTCATCAGCAACGCTTTCGTGTACAAATACACGATTTGGAGTAACACAAATTTGCCCTGCGTTGGCAAACTTAACGCCACAAATTACATCTGCTGCGTTATCTAGATTTGCATCGCTACATACAATGGCAGGTGCATTACCACCAAGCTCCATTGAATAACGCTTGATTGACGTAGCACCTGTTGCAATTACATGCTTACCCACATTAGTAGAACCAATTAAAGTAAGTACAGAGGGAATAGTTGATGCTGAAATAGCATCACCTACGGTGCTATCCGTGCCCGAAAGTATGTTAACCACACCAGCTGGCAAGCCGATTTGTTCACATAATTCGCCTACAGCATAAGCAGACAAAGGCGTTTTACTTGACGGCTTTACTACAAGCGGACAACCCGCAGCCATTGCTGGGCCTAATTTATAAGCCAAGTTTAATAATGGAAAATTCCACGCTAAAAAGGCAGCAGCGACACCTGCAGGCTCTCGACTTAACATATGGCTATGAGTACCTTCGGTATCATTTAATTTTTCGTCAGCGATATTAACAATAGCGTCGGCGTAAAAGGTAAGGCTATCAACTAGCATTTGATAATCATCAGCCGTTGAACCCCACGGTTTTGCCATTTCTAAATGAACACACTCACGCAGGTGTTCCTCATTTTCGATTACAGCATCACGCAGTTTAAGCATCCACTGAGCGCGTTCTTTTGCTGGAGTTGCTGACCACGGTGCAAATGCACTTTGCGCAGCATCGAGTGCTAACAAAGCTTCATTAATACCCGCTGCTGATATTTGCCCAACGGCTTCAAGTGTTGCAGGGTTAATAACATCAGTTGTTACTTCACTGGTTATTAATTTACCGCCAATATACAGTTGTTTAGAAAGCATTCTGTCGCTCCATTATTATCTACAACACCCATAAGGGCTAAAGAAAGACTCACCGGCCTCAATACATACCAACTATTTAAACATATGATGTTTGAATGAGCAAACAGAAAATACATTTAGTTAACAAAAAAAATCATATACCAAGATTTATGAGCATTGCCTTTAATTAAGCCTTCCTCTTCACTCGCTATGGCTTTGTGTAAAGAATCGTTATTGCCTATGCAAGGTTCTATCCCAAGTACAAAAGGGGGTATATGCTCATTGGCAGACCAACCATTGTAATTAAACCAAAGCCCTAAGTGACTTATGCTTGTTGATGAAAATTCAAACCCGCAGCTTTGATTGGCTTTATCATCAACCAGTTTTACAATTATATTTTGATCTTTATGAGTGCCCGTATTTAAGTGTTTGCTAAAAACCTTACTTGCAAAACCACTGTTATAGGGCATAACCTTATTTAGCGGCGGGATTTTAGCTGAGCACTCACTCCAGTTAATAAAGGCACTATTAACGTTATAAAAACGACTAAGCCCTTCATCAACTTTAAACTCCATATGTTTGTTATTTATTAAAATACGCATCTCTGGTTTTATGGCAAAAATTGGATGCGCTGACCAAACAAAAGGGAGATTGTAAGTTGTGTTATTTTTTACGTGGTAATCAACAAGCAACCGTTTACTGTGTTTTTTTAAGTTAAACGTTCTTATAAATGTAAAAGTAGAGTCAAAAACCTCAGCCTGTAAGCTAAGTACTATTTCTTCATCGCTAATATGGGTATGAGTTATCTGCCATGCTTGGCACCACAACTCACCATGATCATGTGAAAAATGCGTTTTATTGGGGATGTGTTCGTATAACTGAGAAGAAATACCCGGGAAACATTCATCCCAGCCACCGCTATCATGCTCTGAAAAATCATTGCTTTTTGTAATTTTTAAAGTGATTTGTTTATCGTGAGCAAGCCACTCTCTATTGTGCTTTAAGCTTACAATAGAGGTGATTTTTGCACCTAACTGAGGAATAACTGTAATAGCAAGCTCACTATTTTTTAGCAAAATAGCCTCAAACCCATGAGCTTTACAGTGTGTTAAGTTAAGCACCTTAATCGTGATAAATTACAGAACGGCCACCATCGATGATTAAGCTTTGCCCTGTCATAAAACTCGAATCTGAACTGGCTAAAAATACTGCTGGATAAGCGATTTCTTCAGTTGTTCCATTTCGTTTTAAAGGGTGTACATCGCCCATTGCTTTGCGTGAAGCTTGCGGATCGTCTGTTTGCTCCCACGACTTAAACGCCATAGGTGTTTCTATCATGCCTGGGCACAGTGCGTTTACTCGTATGTTGTGCTTTGCGTATTCAACGGCCAAGTTTTTAGTTAACCCTATAACCGCATGCTTAGTTACCGCATACGGAAAATATCCTGGTACAATTTTATAAGAATGCACAGAACCTACATTTATAATACTGCCCCGGCCTAAGTCTTTCATATGCTCAAGTACAGCTACAGCACACTGCCACATTCCTTCAACATTAACCGCAAAGCTATCTCGCCACATTTGTGGAGTAACGTCATCTACATTTCGCCCAGGGCTAATTAAAGCCGCGTTATTAACTAAAATACTGGGCTTGCCGATCTCATTAACTACTTTTTCAACCATGTTTTTTATAGCAGTTTCGTCACTAATATCGGTATGAGCAAAAATAGCATCAAAACCTTTGCTTTTTAGCTCTGCTACAACACTTTCACCCATTTCTTTATTTATATCAGCAACACACACTTTAGCACCTTGCTCACAAAATACGCGTGCAACTGTTTTTCCAATACCATCGGCTGCGCCAGTGACAATAGCAACTTCGTTTAATAATCGTGATGACATAGTCATATTCCTTATTTATTGAACCCAGGGACCAAATCGCGTTCAATGGCCTCAATAGACTTGCCCTTAGTTTCGGGAAGTATGAATGCCATAACAATACAGCCTACAATAGCGACGCCTCCGTAATATAAAAACGTGTTTGCTGCGCCCATATTCTCTAACTGCCAAGGGAAAAACTGCTGAATACTCCAGCTAGAAATACTCTGTACTAAGGCAGCAAATGGTAGCGCAACGCTGCGTACTCGGCTTGAAAATATCTCCGAAAATATCACCCACATTATTGGCCCTATCGACATATTGAAAGCCGCTAAAAATGCAAATAATCCAAATAAAACATACGCAGGACTAATATTTATAGAAGCATTAATAATTGCACCAGTAACAACTGGTAGCTCTTTTTTACTGTAAATAGTGGCAAGATCTGCTTTTAGAGCAACATCGGTGCTGTATATTTTATTTTCGAAAACGTGCAGCTTTGTAATATCTACTTTTTGCTCTTCAACTTTGGTTATTGCTTCACTGTTAAGTGAGTACGTGGCATTTTCAAAGCCATACCAAATTGATACATGCGCAACAGCAATAAGCAGTAAACCGGTAATCGTTAATGTTCTTCTGCCGAGTTTTTCAACAAAGAATATGGCGACCAATGTAAATAATACAGATACCGCACCAAGTACTATTGTTTGCAAGAATGAGTTTTCGACGCTCATACCTATTTGTTCAAATACCGTAGGTGCATAAAACAATACCGCGTTCATGCCGGTTGCGCCCTGCACTACTGCGTAACATACAGCAAGTAATACAACAAAACGCATAGGCTTACTAAACAAGACTTTAAGTTGTTCAAGCGCACTGTTTTTTGAATCTTCTTGAATGGTTGCTTTAATATCATTAAGTACTACTTCGGTATCGTTGTTATTGATTCCCATACCTTTGAATACGGCGCGTGCTTCTTCATCACGTTTTTTGCTCATTAACCAGCGCGGAGATTCAGGAATAGTCATTAATAACGAAAACCAAATAATATTAGGCACAATTTCAAAGCCAAGCATATAACGCCAAATATTGGCTTCATTTAACCATTCAATTGAGCCCATGTTTTTAACAAAAAAGTAATTAACAACAAACGCAAATAAACTACCTAACGTTATAAGCAACTGATTAACTGATACAAATTGGCCTCGTTTATTAGCGGGTGCAATTTCACCAATATACATGGCTGAGACAGTTATAGAGGCAAATGCGACCCCTCCTATAAAGCGTCCAACAACCAGCATGGGGTAACTTACTGCAAAAGCAGAAATAACCGTAGAGAGTGAATACGTTAAAGCAATGCCAATAAGTACCTTTTTACGACCAAATTTTTGACATAAAGTACCTGTAAAAAACAGTGCGATGATTACGCCAACAATGGCGCAACCAACAACATTACCTGTTTGCAAACTGGTTAGCTCAAACTGCGAGCTAACATAGCGTAACGCCCCCGATATATTGGCCGCGTCTAGGCCAAATACAAATCCGCCAAATGCTGCAATGAGGGAGTACTTAATTGCTTTTGTTGATTGTGTGTGTGTGTCTTTCAATGTATTACCCTTAGTTTTATTTTTATACTTTTACTGTGTTGGTAATGAGTGCTTTACAACATATAAAAGAATAACATTGATAGAATTAGTAAAAACAATATAAACATATGATGTTTATCTGTGCAATGTGTTTTTCCTCTCACATCTAATTAATGTAAGAGGAAAAACACAAAATTAATATTTAAAGTAAATACTTAAAATTAAAAGCCGTCTATTTTAACGCAAGGCTCAAACACGCCTTTTACCGCATTTTTAAATGCAAGCGTAGTGCCGTGAGGTATGGCATCAAATGGGGTATCTTCTAGGCCACATTGTGCTGACGTTACGTAAAGTGTTGTACCGTCATCGCCAAACGCTGGGCAGGTAGGGCGAGGTGTTTGAGTCGCTAAGCTTTCAATTACCTTTGCTTCGGGTGATATGCAATCTACACGCGCGCCATCCCAAAGTGCAATCCACATGTTGCCTTCGCTATCAATTACAGCCCCATCAGGTGATACAGCTGAACTTGAATAGTCAAAAAACAACACACTCTCCCCTATTGGCGAACCCGTAAGTGAGTCGACGTCAAATCGGTAAATTTTTTGCGTTTTCGAATCTGCGTAATAAGCTTTAGCACGCGACTTATCAAAACAAATACCGTTGGGTATCGTTAAATCACTAACAACCTGAGTAAGTACTCCGTTGTGAAAACGATATATAGCCCCTTCGTTTTCTTTAGCATCGCCATGCATTGAGCTTATCCAAAACCCACCCCACGGATCGGCACGTCCATCGTTACTTCTGTTGTCAGGTTTATCTGCTTCAACACTGCACAAGAAAGTTTGCTTATGCGTACTGGTATTATAGGCACTTAGGCCTTTATCACTTGCTAGTAATAGGGTTTCCTTGTTTACCCAAGCCAGAGCGGTAACCATATCATCTAAGCGTTGCCCAACTTTATGGTCGCCTTTTTTGCTGTACAAAATATGGTTTGGAAAATCAACCCAATAAAGCGTTTGTGTGATCGGGTGCCACAAAGGGCCCTCGCCGACAAAATTTAGTGTGTTATCAAAAACAGTCGCTGTAAGTGTATTCATTTAACTCTCTAACTAGTTACCAGTTGGTATGTGAACCATCACGCTTTGATAAATGCGGCGCTTCGGTTTCTACTGGGGTTGCCAATCTAAAGGCGGCTTCGTTCACTTCAACACCTAAACCTGGTACTTCAGGAATAGTAAATTTATTGCCTGTTAATACATGCTGCTTCGGAAAAAGAAGTGGATCATGGGCGCCAAATTCACTAAACGGACCTTGGTGTGTTTCCATTAAGCCTAGGTTTGGTAGTGCTGCTGCAAAGTGATTTGTTGCTGCTGTACACACGGGACCAAGCGGGTTGTGTGGCATAACATCTATATAATGTGCCTCAGCCCAACCAGCCACTTTCATTGCTTCTGTTAAGCCTCCAATGTTACACACATCCACACGTAAATACTGCGTAAGCCCCTGTTCTATATAAGGCTTAGCTGCCCATTTAGAGCTAAACTCTTCACCAATTGCAAAAGGAATATGCGTTAAAGTACGCAGTGTTTTATAGGCATCAGGAGATTCATGACGAATCGGTTCTTCAATAAAATCGAGTGTGTCGGGCTTTAAACGTTGGCAAAACGAAGCGGCCTCAGCCACGCTTAATCTGTGATGGTAATCAATACCGAGTGTAATATCAGGCCCCAGTACTTTTCGTAATTCATTTAAGCAACGCGCTGTTCGCGTTATAGATTCTTGTGGTTCAAAAAACTGTAAATCGTCAAAACGACTCGGTATGACTCTTATTGTTGTCCAGCCGAGCGCGATAAGCGCTTTTGCTTCTTTAACTAAATCGTCAAATTTATCAGGATCTGCTTCTGTATAACAACACGCAAAGCACGCTATGTGCTCGCGTTGTTTACCCCCTAACAACTGATAAACAGGCACTTGTAATGACTTACCTAAAATATCATAAAGTGCAATATCAATTGCCGAAATAGCAGCCGTAATTACACGGCCCCCTTCAAAATAATGACTACGATAAAGCTCTTGCCAAATACGGCCTATTTTACGCGGATCTTGCCCTTTTAAAAAACCCGAAAAGTGCTGTATTGCGCCAATAACTGCCTGCTCTCGATTTGATAAACCCGATTCGCCCCAGCCAACTATGCCACATTCGGTTACTACTTTTACTAATAGCTGATTACGTTTTCCTACGCAGCCTAAAAGCGCTTCAACGGATTCTATTTTCATTATTATTACCTATGCGTTATTAAGGTTGAGTTGCTGGTAAACGGTATTTATCCATGCGGTCTATATCATATTTTTCATATTTTCTTTTTAATAACCAGCGCGGGCGCTCTAACGTTAATTCCCATTCAAACAATGATTTAAACATAGTTTTAACACGTTCAGGATTTTTTGCTGCTAAATCTGTTTGTTCACTAATGTCAGAGCTTAGGTCGTATAGCTCTGCTGGTCTGTCTGGGTAACGAATGAGTTTCCAATCGTTATCGCGTATTACAGCTCTGTTTTCTTTTTTCCAGTACATCACTTTATGTGGGCGTGCTGTGTTTTCACCTTGAATATAAGGGAGTAAATCAACGCCATCAATATCACTACCTAACGCTTTACCTTTAGCTGCACTGTAAAAAGTAGGCAGTAAATCGAGTGTGCTTACTGGGTAGTCGTAAGTCGAACCTGGTTTAATATGCTTTGGCCAACTAATTAAAAATGGTACACGAATTCCCCCTTCTAACTGGTTTGATTTAGTACCTGCAAGTGGTGCATTATTTGATGCGTTTTTATCAGATGGGCCACCGTTGTCGTTTGAAAAAACTACAATAGTATTGTCATCTAAGCCTAGCTCTTTAAGTTTATCAAGTACGTAACCACTGGCTCTGTCTAGACCTAGGGTCATTGCAGCAAGTTCTTTACGTTTACCCGTTAAGTTTGGAAACTTAGCTAAATCTTTAGGATCTGATTCAAGCGGAGTATGTACTGCATTAAAAGCTAAGTAGATGAAAAATGGTTCGTCTTTGTTTTGTTCAATGTATTTAGCGGCTTCTTTACCTAACACATCGGTTAAGTACTCTTTTGGCTCTTCGTAATTACCAAAGTCGCGTTCTAATTTTTTATCAAAAAAATGTTTGTTTCCATTATTCATTTCTTGTTCTGAATAGTTAAAGTAGCTTCTGTCGCCACCTCTAAAACCTAAAAAGGTATCAAAACCACGTTTTAAAGGATGAAATCTGTCGGCGTCACCTAAATGCCACTTACCAAATACCGCTGTTTTATAACCCTGCTCCTTAAGGTAATCGCCCATTGTTTTTTGATCTAATGGCAAGCCCATATCTGCACCTTTAAGTGCCGAGTTATCGCTCATAAAACCAGGTACATTAATTTCTTCGTAACCAAAACGTTGCTGGTACTTACCTGTCATTAAACCTGCGCGTGAAGGACCACAAGTAGAATCACTCACGTAACCTTGGGTAAAACGGACACCGCTTTGGGCGAGTTTATCTAAATTAGGTGTTTTAAGCTGCGTACTACCTTGAAAGCCAAAATCACCAAAACCTGCGTCATCAGCAAAAATTAAAACAATATTAGGTTTTTCTGTTTGTGCTTTTGCCATTGCATTAGCACTAACGCAAAAGCCTAAACATACAGAAAGAAGAACAAGTAGCTTATTCATCACAGTTTCCTATTTAATATAATAGTTAAGCACATAGCTAAAAAATATTAATTACACCATAGCTAACATATTGGTTATATTAGACTATTACGGCTAGTTAATTTTATGGTTGAGTTGTAAATAATGCGTTTATAAATCACAATATCGCTACACTAAACAAAACATAACAATATTGCAAACATATGATGTATGATATTTTAAAATTAATTTTTCAATTTCTCACTATTACTTAAGCCTAATAACAGTATCAGCTTAAAGGTAAAGCCCATTTATTAAGTGCTTAGCTGCGGCCCGTTATTTAATTTTAAGTATGCATTCGTGAGCTATTAAAGGTGGATTCTAAAATGATAAATATAAAAAACAGCCTTTTTGTTGTTCTTTTTTTATGCAGCTGTTTTTCAACGATTGCAAACGATGAGTGCCAGTCTTGTCATCAACCACAAAACCGTGATTGGAAACAATCAGATCATGCAAGTTCAATGGCTTTAGCGAATAAAGATACAGTGCTTGGGGATTTTAATAATGTAACTACTACCCACTTTTCCCAAAAAGCCGTGTTTTATAAAGAAAAAGATGCCTTTTTAATTGATTTGACCGAGCAAGGCACTAAAAAAACTTACACCGTAAGTTATGTATTTGGCTTTGACCCGCTGCAACAGTATCTAATTGAAGTTGAAAAAGGTAAGTACCAAGTATTTCCTTTTGCATGGGATAGTCGCGCCAAAGCACTTGGCGGGCAGCGTTGGTATGCAAACTATGCTAACGAGGATGTAAAACCCAACGACCGCCTCCATTGGTTGCAACCACTGCAAAACTGGAACGGTATGTGCGCCGATTGCCATTCGGATAATTTAAAGCGTAATTACAATACTGAAAAAGAAAACTTTGATACGCACTTTTCAAATATAAATGTGGGCTGTAAATCTTGCCACAACGATATAACGGACGAACATAAAACTAAAAAAATCATAAAGGCAGCTCAAACAAGCCCGACCAATATGTCGCAATGGAAAATTATCGGTGATGATAAAATTGCCACTTGGCAAGGTGAGCCCCGCGATAACAGCTTTATGCAAGGCTGTTATGCGTGCCACTCGCTTAGAAGCCCGCTTACTGATGGTTTTGATAACAACCAAGCGTTTTTGGACCAATTTAGTCCTTCATTTTTAGAACCTAATTTGTATCACGCCGATGGTCAAATTAAAGAAGAAGTGTATGTGTTTGGTTCTTTTGTACAAAGTAAAATGTACAAAGCCGGTGTTAACTGCGTTGACTGCCACGATAAACACACTATGAAAGTTAAAACAAAAACGAATGGGCTATGCTTGCAGTGTCACAGTGCCAGTGAATACAACAAATCCGAGCATCATCGTCATAAAGAACAATCAACCGGTGCACAATGTGTTAGCTGTCATATGCCAACCAACAGATACATGGGCGTTGATGACAGGCGCGACCATAGCTTTAAAATTCCTCGCCCTGATATATCAATAAAATACGATACACCCAATGCGTGTGTGCAATGCCACGACGATCAAACAAACGAATGGGCAGCAAGCACGCTTGAAAAATGGCATGGTAAAGCACCGGCATTAAGTGCAAGCGAGCACAGTATGCTTGAGTTGCGCTCATTAAAATCCATATCGCAAAATGCACATATGAGCTTAATTAATGACTTTTCGTTAAACGAAATAGATCGCGCCAGTGCGATTGCTTATTTAGGCAATTCAGGGGCTGAGCTAAACGATGCCACAGTAAAAAGTTGGGTTAATTCACCGCTTCCGCTTATTCGCTTGGCTATTGCTAAAGTAGGCTTTTTGCTGCCCGAAGCAGAGCGCTTAAAAAGCTATAAGAAACTATTAACCGACAAATTAAAGTCGGTGCGTGTTGCTGCAGCGCAAAACCTAAGCCAAACAACAGCGCAGTTAAATGGGCTTAATCAATCAATTATAGAGCTTGCACACGCTAATACTGTAAATACATGGCGCGGTGAAGGTAACATCAATCAAAGTATGCTCGCGCTTAATAAACAAGACATAAACGGCGCTATAAAGTCGTTACAAAAAGGCATTAGCGTTGATCCTTACTTTGATGCAAGTTATGTGAATTTAGCCGACATTTATTATCGACTTGGTCAAACAGTACAAATGCAAAGCACATTGAATAGTGGTTTAAAGGCAGTAACTACCTCTGCGCCGCTACATTATGCAAACGGTATGGCGCTTATTAGAAACGGTAACAAACCCGCTGCTGTTGACTCATTTAAACACGCAATGGCACTTGAAAGTAACAACGTGCAATACGCTTACTTGTACTTTTTAGCACTTGATAGCATTGGCGCAACGGCGCAGGCCGTGAGTGAGTTAAAACTTAAAATTAGTACTTATAATAACGCGCAGCAGCTCAAAAACTTAGGGATGAGTTTTGCTCAAAAGCTTAAAAATGCTGAGGATTACCACTTTTTTTCTCGTTTAAAATAATTTTTTGAAAATAAATTATTTTTCACTCTGAATCTGTACTTTAGATTAGAGATTAAAATTCAACCACTTAACTTAATAATCTTGTGTTACTTAAACGGTAATACAAGGTTATAACCTCAATATTATAAGCAACATTTAATAAACAAGTAATCAACACATTGCACTTGCAAACATCATATGTTTAAATTGTTAGAATGAATCATTCCTGATTATTTACATTTCTTGATTGCTTATAGCTTTATCGCAATTAAGGATCGCTGTTTAATTAGCCTGATTCTAAATAACAGATACTGCCGTTGCATTATCTGCACACACAGTAATTATGAAGAAACGGAGTGGTTAAAATGCTTAAACACAGTAAATTGCATACAGCAATATTACTTGCATGTTGTTCTTTATCAGCTTTCACACACACTGCATATGCACAAGAAGAAACAACCGCAAAGCAAGCTAAAAGCAATTCAGACGATTTTGAAGTTATTTTAGTAAGCGCACAAAAACGCGATCAAGCACTAAAAGAAGTACCGTCTTCAATTGAAGTACTTAGCGGTGATTTAATTCAAGAAATTGGCATCGATAATGGGTTTGATTTAGTCACCTACTTACCTGGCTTTGGTATTGATGACAGCAGTGAAATACGAACTACAACATTAAAAACACGTGGTATAGGCACTTTTACAAACTCCATTGGCTTACAGTCTTCAAACTTAGTCGTTATAGATGGCGAAGTGCTACCACGTCAATCAATGCTTAACTTACCAATTTCAGATGTAAAGCGTGTAGAAGCGATGCGCGGGCCGCAAGGCACTTTATTTGGCCAAAACACATCAACAGGCCTATTACATTATGTAACTAAAAAACCTCAACTAGATGACAGGGTTTCAGGTACGGTTAGAGCACAAGTTACTGAGTTTGATGGCACTGATTTTAGCGGTACTGTAAATGTACCACTTAACGAAAACTGGGCAGCTCGATTTAATGCACAATACAGTGATATTGATGGCTGGATAAAAAACACTATGCCTGGTGAAGAAGACTACACTATTGGCGCAAAAACAACAAAAGCTGGTCGCGGCCAACTTTTATACGATAACGGCCAAGAATTAAATGTTCTATTTCGCTTAGAATATTCAGAAACAGACACAAACTGTTGCTCTCTTACTCGTTTAGGTGGAATAAACCCAGATTTTGGCCCTCGTCCAATCGTTAATGTGAAAGACGATGGCACTATTGAAGGTACCACTTATAACCGTGTTAATCCTGAGTCTACTTTTGAAGAAGCCGGCGGCCCGGTAACATCACGTAATGCTGAAGGTAATTTTGGCAGAACAGAAAACTTTGGCTTTTCAATATCTGCTGATTACTACCTAAATGATGAAGTTACGCTTAGCTATAATGGTAGTTATAGAGACTTTGATTTATATAACAGCTCAGCATTTTTCACTATTAATTTCCCTGTAGAACGTACCGCCTTTGGTGGAAACGAATCAGTTGATGTACTTCAGCAAGAGTTTCGTATCTCATCGTTTAACAATGAAAGGTTTGATTGGGTATTAGGTCTTTTTTATCATGATACCGACGGCCAACGCTCAGAGGTACGCGATGGCTGTATTGCAGGTAACCGAGGATTTATTGAAGGCGGCGAATTAACTGGTTGTTATTCAAGACAGTCAACAGATGCTTTTTTAGCTAACTATACAGCCACTGGCGATGACGACCGCTCATTATTGACGCCATCTCGTTTACTAAATGGTGGTGATTTTACAACTGGCTTTGAAAACGTCGCTATTTTTGGACAACTTGAATATCAAATAACTGAGCAATTAGATGCTACTTTCGGTTTTAGATTATTACACGAAAAAAGTAATGCGACCTTTGCTCGTACAGATTTGGCAACACCTTCTACGGGTGTTGGAATGGAAACATTCAATGAAGTATTAGAACTTGCTCAAACAGATCCATCGCTTATTTTACGCCAAGACGCGCCAACTAAGTTTGATAACTCAGACACAGCCTTTATTTACAAAGCAGTTGTAGGGTATGACTTTACCGATGATATTCGCGGTTATGTAAATTATTCTACCGGCTATAAAGGGGCTTCTTACTTTGTAACAACAAATACAGACCCTGCTGATGCAGACAACTTCCCTACCGATCCTGAAAACTCTTCAAACTTTGAAGTAGGCCTGCGTTCAGCGTATTTTGATAACGATTTACTGTTTAACTTTACCTACTTTGATATGAGAGTTGACGATTATCAAGTACGTGCCAGCCGTGTAATAGATGAAGAAAATAACATTATTTTTGCAGGCTACGTGAACGCAGCACAAGCGCGTTCAACCGGTATTGAAGCCGATGTAGTGGTTAAAATATCAGATAAATTGAAGTGGTCATTTAACTACGCTTATTTTGATGCACGTTACGAAGACTTTGCTGATACACCTATAAATTGTCCTGCTGGTGATGGTGGTTTACTTGCTTCTCGCTGTACTACTGATTCAACAGGTCGTCAGAGCTTTGATCAAACGGGTTTATCTTTCCCTAATAATGCTGAGCAACAATTTTTAAGTACTATTTCATACAATACACAAATTGCTGATACTGGCTGGAAAGCAAATACTAGTGCAGTTTGGCGTTATAATGGTAGCCATACGCAATCAATTAATGAACTTGCCTTTGGCGAATCAGCTAACCCATCGTCAAGCATTTGGGATGGTTACTTGAGTGTAAGCAAAGATAACCTTCAGTTTAGTGTATTCATTAAAAACTTATTTGATAAGTCGTACACTACTCGCCAACGTATAAACTCTGAAGGTTTCGGGGAAGCATTCTATCCTCGTGACTGGAGTCGTTATGTGGGTGCAAGTGTTCAATATAGCTTTTAATTAAAGTATCAATACAAAAAAATAGCGCTTAATAAGCGCTATTTTTTTCTTCATTTTCTTACTTACACTTAATTACTTACAACGGCTCTTTTCTACCAACTAACTCCCCGTTAGCATCATTTATAACCGCATTACTAATATCTATATACTCATTATTATTCCAACGAACCGATACATTATTTATCTGTGTACACGTACCTAAACCAACGTGTAGCTTGTTATTTTCACTTTGTGAAAAACCTGCACCCGTTGCGCCTACAACACGCTTATAAGTATGCCCACACGCTTTTATAGTAGCAGTAGCTCCCAATGCAGACACGCCAGCGTTAGGTGAGTAACCAATATTAGTGATCAAAAAATTATGCTGTGCATCTAAAACACTGTTATTAGTAAATAGGTGCCAACGGCCCCGCTCGTTTGAGTAGATTAAATCAAGGTCGCCGTCATTATTGTAATCAAAGGCCTGTGCACTCCCCCCGGTTGCTCCAAGTTCAGTTGAAATAAGACCATGATTTTGTAAAGCCTCAAATCCTTGACCGTGCTGATTTAAATACAGTACCTGCTCGTTAGCTCTTGCTGGATTACCATAACGTAATACAATTAAGTCGCTCCAACCATCGTTATTAAAATCCCCGGCTACTGCACTGGTTGTAGGCTCGCTAAGATTAATATTTAGCTTGGCTGTTGCATCAACAAATTTACCTTGCTGGTTTTCTAATAATACCGCTGGTAATGGCTCAAGCCCTTTTACGTTAGGTGAATTAATCACTCTTTTAATAACACCCGCTGTAGGCGATTTAGTATCCCCCGCGACGCGCCAAGTATCATTACCTAAGTAACCTATATATAAACCTTTTTTACTTAAATTTTTAGGCCAGCCGGTTGCTTGCTCTTTTGTTACATGTACCGTACGTTCACTGCCGCCGTGCCCTTTTAATGTTAAAGGTGCGCTATTTTCTCCAATAAACACATTAAAATGAGGGTAAGCCATTTGCAGGTTTTCTATTTCAAAGTCACCCGATATTTTAAAGTCTTCAAATTTAAATGCTTCGTTACGAGCAAAAAAAGCAAAGTTTTGAGATTGAGCATCGTAAAAGGTTTGTTGTTCAAATTGATGTTTAGCGCGCGTTAAAAATAAATCAAAATCACCGTCATTATCAAAGTCGATTTCGGTCATGCTACTTACATGACTAATATTACGGTTATTTCCTAATACAGCCTTACTTTTATTTTTATAGCCTAAATCAGATTTGCTCTGCACTGCAACAATGTCATCTCCACCGTAAAAAAATAAATCATCGTGCCCGTCATTATTAAAATCACTTACTAAGGTTTTATAACCAAGCCATTTAGCATTAGGTAAGTAATCGACAAACTTAAAATGATTATGTCCTTCGTTTTTGTATATATGGTTCGCTCCCTTTTTTTGCCTATTTAATGGAAAAGCAGAAAGTACTAAATCTAGTACGCCACTGTTATTACCATCAACTAATTTAACCGCACGTCCGCGTGTACGTTCAAAATCATCAAACGTTTTTCCGCCTTCAACAGTGCGGTCATGATTTATTTGAAACGACACAGGTAAACGAGGTTTTAAGCCACCACCACCTCCTTGGGCAATTATTAAATCCATACGACCATCTAAGTCGTAATCAGCAACAGCAACACCATGTGTGTCGCCTTTAATAATTATCTGTGGTGCTGAAAAGGTATTATCTTTGTTATTCCAAAAAATTTTTACTGCGTGGGTATGCTCAGTAATTAATACATCTTGATAACCATCTTTATCAAAGTCTGCAATCAGCGCGCTATCCCACTTACGGCGCGATAGCGGCTCAAAAGGTATAATGTTTTGCGATTCGCTAAACATTAATTTATTACTGCGGTTGTCGCTTAGTGTTTCATTGCTTACCCTTTGAGTAGTGTTACATCCACAAAGCAGAATACTTGTAGCAATCAGTGATAAACAAAATAATGTGCTTGCTGGCTTAGTATTTTTTTTCATTTAACCCACTCCTTACTTAACTGACTGTATTGGTTTTTGCTGCCAAACACGGATGTATTCAATTTCAAAGTCGACTACACCATCATCTTTTTTACCTTCAGGGCTATTACGTTCAAGCTCTTCTTTACTTTTTGGTACGCCATGCCAAGGAAAAGTCTCCTGATCAAGCCATAAAAACAGTGGCTTAGTGGCTACATAGCCTGTATCAACCCCACGATGCTCTTTAGCCCAGGCATCAGCTTGTGCTGCAGATACTTCGCTAAATAATTTACCGTCAACATAGTATTTAATTCCATCAGCCCTCCAATCGATTCCATACACATGAAAGCCATCAGCCACTCTAAAACCTAAGTCTTTTCGCTCTGTGTAAGTGGGCTTGCCCATCACCTTTTTATTCCAATCGCGGATTGACCACCATAATTCACTGTCTATGTGATCTTTTTTAGGATCAAGCGAGTCGCCAAATAATTCAAAAAAATCAACTTCTAACTTTTCACCCATCGACCAAAATGCGCTGCTTATTTGCGCATCAGCGGCTTTACTTTTAATTTCTATGTATCCGTACTGAAATGACTTTCTGCCAATAAAGCATGCCGTTGTCAGGTTTTCGTATTTAAGTGCATCGCCAAACACGGGCTTATGTATTTTTTCTTCAAATGGAAAGTCTGGCTCCCAACGTGTTTCAAGCTTTAACTTACCATCTTCTAAACGGTAGTTATTACCCGAAAATTGCGAAGGTGCTCGGCCTTTCCATACTTTTTTATTTGGCTTATCTGGGTGCTTATAAACGGGTTTACCGTTTTCTAGTTTACCCACAATGTACCAACGTTCTTCATCGATAGTGCTGGCTTCAAATTCATCACTTACTTGGGTGTTAAGTACCCATTTACCAGTATTTTGCGGATCCGTTAATGGCAGTTGATTATTTTTAGTTTGGGGAAGCTTTTGCATATTAGTCGTCGAATCGCTGCTACAACCGCCAATGGTTATTACCGACAATAATGCTGCTGTGAGCGTCAATTGATGTGTTTTTATATTTTTTTGTGCGTTGTTCATGATGTCTCATCATTTTGTATGTAAATTTGTGTGAAAGCTAAAAATTAATACGTAAATAAATAGGCTTTTTAGTGGCTTATAAGCAAACAAAACGACTTTAAACCTATTTAGTTTAAAGCCGTTTTAATTAGTATTATGTTATGCGTCTAGTACTCGCTTAAATATCGGTACGCGTAACTGCGTAATCGTCAATCAAGATTGAATCACCCGTTGGTAGTCCATACACTTCCCAAAGGGTAAACACATCAGTTACTGAGCTCCACGTTGCTGGAATAGCCCATTCACGTGTACTAGTTGAATCCTCTTCAAACTCGATATATTGCCACTCTGTAGTGGCTGCGAGTGCTGCGCTAAATAAGCCAGCTTCTGAGTAACGACCTGTAAATCCATTTGCATCCTCAGGTATGCCGTCATAAACCCACGGTACAACAACATGGCGTAACGTAACGGGTTCAACTGGCACTTGATTTAACTTAACCCACACGGCATAACGGTATGTTTTACCAACAGACTCAGCACCACGGCCATAGTTGGCGCTATACCAGTTACGTTGTTTATTCCATACTTGCTGAGTTGCAAAAGAGTACGGTGTATTCGCTTCACCTTGAGTAGCAGTGCCCGCTGTAATTTCAAGCGATCGACCATTACCCGACACAGAGGTTGCCGATACGCTATAAGTGGCATTGCCTTTATAAGGTGCGCCTTCACCATTGAGGTTAAAGTCAGTGTTAAAGCCTGCTTCGTGTTCAGACACTCCCGGCTCACACATTTGGTTATTAACAGTATTAACCGTAATACTTTTTTTCGAAATGAGTGATAAAGGTGTGCTTGCTGTATCGCCATCAATAAGTTCAACCGTTACTGTATTTGAGCTGTCTATTGTTGTAGGTGCTTTAACGGCAAGTACTTCTCCAAAGCCACTTTTGGCGGTTAAGCTTTTAGTAAATGAGACCTCATCACCAAGTATCCAATCAAAAGTATACTCGCCACTTAACTCTGCGTTTAGTAAAGCAGGCTGCACTTTTACACCACTGGCCACACAGATTGGAACGTCCTTGTTACCTGAAGAAGCGCCTAACTCGTTTTTATCGTCGTTTGTTATTGCAAGACTAAAAGCACCTGTCACTGTAAGTGTGGCGTTTGCTGAAGCTTCGGGGTTATCAACACTTGTGGCTGTAATAGTCGTTTCACCGGTATTTTTAGCGCTAATAAGGCCATTTTCATCTATAGTTGCAATATCTTCATCTGCAATTGAATAAATAAGTGCGGGGTTACACGCGTAACTTGGTATCGCTGATGCGAATACACTTGCTTGACCACCAGCAGGGATTTCAATCGGCGAGACGCTTACCTCAGTTACAACGTCATCAATAGCATTGACAGTTAATTGTAATGTACGAGTAGGCAGCGCACCGCCCGGAGCAATAGCTGCACCATTATTGATAGAATATGTAATGTTATAAATAACTTGACTTGGAAAGTCTAAGTTACCATCAGCAATAGGGTTACCATCGCCATCTAAAGCGCCTCTTATATCGGTTTGGTCGCATTGTCTTAATGCCGCCGAAAACGCATCGGTATTTATAACTAATTTAGTGCTATCACTTGATTGCGTGAAAGGTGAAATTCGGTGTGACGCAATGGTATTAGCGCTTGTTTGTGGGGTATTGAAATTATTATTAACCACAAACTCTAGCTCACTTACGTTTATGGTTGCTCCTGACTCAGAGGCTGGTTTACCGTCGATTGTTACGCCTTGCAGTAAATCAATTTCTTGAACTCCGGACTCTTCATTTAATGTGCTCGTGATCACTGCGGTATCTATTACAAGTACTAAATCAGATTTAAACTGCGGATCGTAACCTTCATCCGTTCCGCCGCCCCCTGTTAATACTGAAAATATAACACTGCTAATTGCTTTTTTTATTAGTAAGTTATGTTTCATCTTACTCTCCAAAATTTGTAAGGCAGCGAGCATAATGTGGCCCGCTGCTAATAGTTTCTCAATTAAAAGGTGCCGCGAAGACCAACACGGAACTGACGGCCTGTTTTCCAAACTGATGCTGTACGCGAAGTAGTTACACTGCCATCTTCAATTGCGTTGCCTTCATCAAGCACAACCTCTTGCGAGTTAGCTTCAAACGCATTACGCGTAAATGAACTGGTGTAATAAATTCGGTTAGTTTCATCAGTTAAGTTAAGTGCCTGAAAAGTTAAGCTAAAGTTTTTATTAATTTTATAACTTGAGCTAAAGTCCAAACGATGGGTTGCCTCTTGCCATGTAGCACCGCCAACTAAACCTCGGTTAATTAATTGCTCCCCGGTATAGCGACTTGCTAAACGTAATTGAATCCCTTTTTGTTCCCAATACAGTGTTGTATTTAGGGAATGCTTTGGAGTGTAAGGTTGTGGTAGTGGTTTTAAAAATATATCGGTATTACCTACCTGCTGACGATCAGATTCTGAATCTTGATAGGTATAGTTCATGTTTAAACCTAAGCCACCCCAATAACTTGGTAAAAAGTCATAGTTTTGGTTGTAACCTAGTTCAACACCTTTGATATCTGCGCCTTTGCCATTGGTTACTGTGGTTACGTTTACAACGTCACATTCAATGCGCCATTGGTCAAAAAAGCCCGCAACTTGCCTAAGTGGCATACAATCTTCTTCGCCACCTGGTGTTCTATTCTCATCGTAATCAAGTAATAAATCGGCTGTTTGTAAATCGTATTCAGTCCTAACGTCTTTGTAGTGATACGGAACCACAACCGTTTCTTCAAAGTCTTTCATATCCTTGTAAAAGAATGCTGCCGACAGCAAGCCTGAATCACTAAAGTACCACTCATAAGACAAGTCGAGATTGGTTGATTTAAGCGGTTTTAAATTTGCATTTCCTGCTGAGCCATTAGCAGAGTCCCATTGTTGTTCAAAAATTTGTGTACGTGGGTTTAATGAATCAAAACGAGGACGTGTCATTGTTCTACTAACTGCAAAACGTGCAATCATTTCTTCGTTAACTGCATAGTTTAAGTTCAAGCTAGGTAAATAAGCGTCATGTCCGCCTTTTTTAGTTACCCATGCAACGCGGTCTTGTACTTCACGTCCGCTACCTTGTGTCCCTGTAAATGAGGTTGTTCTGTCTAAAAACGGCCAAATTTGTCCGTTGCTTGCAAAGTGTGCCCACGCATTAGCTGACGTTGGAACTAAATTTCCGTTGCTATCGTAAATTAAAGAAGGTAATGCATTGTTAGCTATAATGTTGCCATTTTCATCTACAAACACTTGCTGATTTACACCCAGTCCGGTGTTGCCATCAGCTCCAGGAATTACAAACTGACCCGTTTGCGGATCAACAGGGAAAGTAGCCGGGTTTGAGCGGTTATACGCATGGGTGATTTGCCATGCCCAACAGTTTTGTAGCTCAGCATCGTTTGCTGGTGTGTAACGATGATCAGGCTGACCCGTGTCAGATACCCCCATAACAGCTGCCGGACAGGCATCTAAATTTGTATTTGCTAAACTACGCTCAACTAACAAATTGTACGCATCAACCATTTGTGGAAAACGCGTATAGTTAATACCGCCTACACCAGTTGCTGTTGTGTCATCTTTTACATACCTAAGGCCTAAGTTACCTGTTAGCTTGCCATCCATCAGCTCAAAGTTTGCTTTAAAATAAGCGGCTTTTGTTTCGGTTTCAATATTACGACTGCCTGTAATGGTTTCGCGTATACCTACTTCACCGGCATCTTTGCCTGAAACAATTTCAAGCGCTTTTTCGGCATCAAGTAACGGCCAGCCATTAAAAAACTCTGCAGAGCGGTCTGATTGAATATCTTCACCAAAATTATCGTAAGGATAGGCACTATCAGCGATTATATCGGCTAAGCGAATTGTACCAAGCCCACGTACTTCAAAAGCTTGATCAGGGTCTTCTAAATCTATTAAGTCACGGCCATTTGTGGTTGCTCTATTTTGAATAGAGACATCTTTTTTACGATTTGACCACTTAACCCCAAACTCGATCGATCTGATAAAGTCGCCATCAAGTGCATAATCAAAATCAACAAACAGTGATTTGTTTGTATCCGCTAATTTATTTTTACGAAGCACTAAACTACCTAAGTGATTGTGCTGCATGTCATACGGATTAAAACGGCTGTATACTGCATTAGACGTACCATCAAAGGCATCAAACTCACCTGGAGTAACGCCAGTTGAGTAACTACATTCTCCACTGCCGCCACAGTCGTAGCCAATCATTTCGTGGCTGCCATCGGGCATTGATTCAACTATTTGACGACCTGCCGTGCCCCATGTAGCTGTACTAATAGAGATAAAACGATCTTTCTCATCATCGTCTGGTGTTTCATCTGTTGTTTTAGAAAAACCAGCTCTTACATTCATATTTAATGAATCAGTTACCTGATAATCAATATCAAGTGACGCTACATTAGTATCAATTTCTCTAAGTCCGTAGGAGCGAACAAAGTTACCACCTGTAGAGCGGCTACTTGATTGCTGCAAGGTATTGGTCGATAAATCAACCCCGTTTAGTGCTGTATTGTCATCACCGGCATAAATTAAAGGTGTTACAGGTCCCATGTTTAAACGCAGTCGTTGACTGTCGGTTAACACATCTTGCTCTGTATGAGTTACATCTAGCTGAATATCGAGTGACTCTGTTGGTTGGTATTGAAAACCTGTAGATACTGACAAGCGATCTCGTTGGTCATTATTTAATGTAAAATCAATAACCTCACGCGCTAAAACAAATAAATCACCTTCATGTAATATTTGCTTTTCAGGGTCGTAATTATTAAGTGAACTCAGTGGGTTTAATAATGCTTCTCCATTCTCACCAAAAAGCTTATTTCCATCAGCATCACGTTGATTGCCAAGTACCCTAATTGCTTTGCCTGTAACGGTGTCATGTGCTGTACGGCCTGTCGCATCATCTAAATCAACGATAGGAATTGCGCCGTTAGCCCAATCGGTATTGATACGATCTTGTCGTGTTTTTTGTGTATCTTTAGAGGCGGTGATAATAAAGCCAAAAGTGTCGTCGAAGTATTTATCAGAAAAGCTAAAATTAATGCGTGAGTCACTTTCATCAGAAAACTCGTTGTAGCGCCCTTCAACCGTAAAAGAATGACGTGGTTTGTTTAAATTTAGCGGTTTTACAGTTCTAAGCACAACACTTGCGCCGAGTGAGCCTTCATCGTTATCAGCACAACACTTGCGCCGAGTGAGCCTTCATCGTTATCAGCAGAGGATGTTTTAATTACATCGATAGATGACAATATATCTGACGAAAAAGAGCTTAAATCTACACTGTTATCGTTAGTAGCGCCCGCACTAGAGCCATCGGTACTTAGCCCGCCGGTAAGTGCTACACCATTCATTGATATTTGATTTAAAGAAGGTCCGGCACCACGAATTGATATACGTGTTCCTTCACCGCCTTCTTCTTGAATACTCACCCCTGTTACTCTAGATAGTGCATCAGCAATGTTTTGATCTGTTGATTTACCTACATCTTCAGCATGAATTGAGTCACTTACGTTGTCGGAAAAGCGCTTTGCGTTTACCGCTTTTCGTAAGCTACTTTTGATTCCTTGGACTTCAATTATTTCGATATCTTTTTGTAGTTTTATTTTCTCTTTTTCTTCATCTTCTTGTGCAAAAGCAGATAATGAAATAAGCGAAGTAATAATAGCTGCAGAGACTGCTGATAACCTAAAGTTATGCTGCATTGTGTGCTCTCCTATTTTCGGCATCGTGTGTCTCAATGCCAGTGTGTGATGATGTTGTCTGTTTTTATTTTTAGTTAAACGCCACAGATAAAATGAATGAACGTTCTAGTATCCTAATTTCGTTTCAGAGCCTTACTTAACTTACGATCAAGTTAAACATATGATGTTTACATTTACAAGCTGTTTACTTTGAGTTTTACACTTTTGTTTCCATTTTCGACGGGTAAAGCTTATGCGCTTGTCTTTAAATAATTTTTATTTAGAGGAAGTGGTTAAGATTATTTATAAAAACAAGAATGAAACCTAAACCCCCTATTGATTAATAAAGAATGTTGCTAAAAAAGATAAAATTGTATTCTCAGGAAGAGGTTTGCGGAAATTTGTAATATTAGTTTTGTGTATTAGCGTACTTACGCTATCAAAACGGCCAATAAGCCGCTTCAGGAACTGTTAGCTATATGTATTGCCCACGCATAAAGCTTAGATATACAGGCAAAATAAATGAGCTATTTAATTGAAGAGCGCAATTTAAGCGCTTACTTATCGTGTAATTTATTTTCACTTAACGCATAAGTTAGGTATTGGTCTTAATAGGCTCTGCAAATAATTTAACGCTCAATATCACCTAAGAACCTTGATAATAAATAATATAGGTGGTTGCGCGCGCAAACCTTTTTTTAATTATGACCAGAGTTCGCGTAAATAGTGGCTACCTTCTGGTTTGTATCAATTTTGAGTACCTTATCATTTATACTATGTGGAATAATAGTAATTCCATCAGTTTCAAATTTAAGCTCTTAATCACCGTTTTAGTCAAAATAGTTAATACCCATATATCGGTACTATTAGTTACCAACACGTTGTAATTAAAGGCTTTAAAACCATAGACCCCGTTTGGCGAGCTCATGTCTTCAGTAACTATATATGTGCTATTAACCGTATTATTTTTAAAATGAGTTTAAGTAATCGAGATTTACCTTTAATATTTGGTCTTGATAACTAGGCTGGTTTAGTAAACGTTTGTCATTATCAATACAACGGCTTATTGACCTTTATTAGTATAATTTGATACTTAGTTTTATATTTGTTTCCAACCTAAAAGAAGTCAATTAATCGACTATAAACTTGTTTTCTAGCTCTCTAATAAATAATTTCACTGCTTGGCTTCTTAATGTACTAGGTGGGCTCACGATATAAATTCCTCCTTCTCTCAATTGCCATTGTGGCAAAAGTTGCACCAATATCCCGTTGTCTAAATCTTGTTGTATGGCAAAGTCGGGCAAGATGCCGAAATAATGTCCTTCTAATAGTGCCTGTCGAAGCGCTGACGTAACGTTAAATGTTAGGTTTGATTGGAGCTGCACTACCGTTCTTTGCATTTGGTTATTGGTTTTATTTTTTTTCGTAAATACACGAGCGGAGTGATCAATACCATAATACGCAGCAAAGGGAAGTTGCTTAAGGTCATTAGGGTTCTCGGGGTGCCATTCATTTGCTTTGTTAGGAGCACACACTAATACTTCTTTAAACGTTCCAAGCTTTCTTGCGCGGTTAGAGGAATCACTAAGCCAGCCAATTCGAAAAGATAAGTCGAAACCTTGACTGACAATGTCGACAATATCATCGTTCAATCTCAATTCAATCTGAATTTTCGGGTATTTTTGGCAAAAATTAGCTACAAACGCTGATAACTGTGCAACGCCAAAATCAATAGGTGAGGTTATGCGGATTGTGCCAGTAGGCTCTTGGCTTATTTGAGCTAAGCCTTCGTAGGCAAGCTGTGCATAATTTAGCACGTCCTTACTCTGTAAATAAAAAACGTTGCCTGCTTTTGTTGTATGCATATGCCTCGTATTGCGCACAATAAGGTTAACGCCGGCTTCCTCTTCAAGTAGTTGTAACTGTTTACTCACTACGGCTTTGCTAAGACCTAAACGTTGGGCTGCTGCGGTAATGGTTTTTTCTTCGACTATTGCGACATAGTAAGCCAAGCGATTGAGGTTGTACTTAAGGTGATTATTCATTGTAAGTAAAAAGCTGACAGTGTTTATTTAAAGTCAGTCTATTACAAACGGGCTCGTAAGCGTATAGTTTTTACATCAACTAGAGCGATTTTATATAGAGATGCAATATGAGCAAAAACAAATTCATCATCATCTACGACACCTATTGTGGCTGGTGCTAGGGCGCAGCCCCTATTTTCGACGCATTGTTGGAAAGCGATGCAAATGTAGAAGTGTTACATCACCATCTTTTTCAAGGAGAAAATGCGCCGCGAATGCGAGATGGTAAAGGTGATTATATCGTTGGCATGGACGCGCGTATTGCGCAGCTCACAGAGCAACATTTTAGCGAAATTTATACGCGTAATGTTATTAGATCGAAAGTCGAAGTTTTAGACTCCACTTATTCAGCGCTCGCCGCTGCGCTTGTGCATAATCAAGGCGCAAAAAAAGAATTTTCTCTTCGTCGTAGATTAGAGAAATTGCGTTTTGTCGCTGGGACGTCCGCACAAGATAAGCAAGCAGTGATCAACGCTCTTGTTGATGAAGGTGTTAATTACGACCAAGCCGTACAGCTTGACTACCCTTCAAATACGAAAAAAGCGCAGAGCATTTCTCAGCGCGCTATCGAGCTAATGAGTCGTGTTGGTTCTACTGGCGTACCAACGATACTACAAGTTAAGGGCGAAAAGGTTGAACAGGTGGATCACAGCGCGTTTTATGGCCGACCAGAACTAGTTTTAAGCCTTTTAGAAACAAGTGCTTAAACGTTTTATAGATTTTATTAACTAGGAGTTACATATGAACATTCTTTTAATTGGTGCAACCGGCATGATCGGTAGCCGAATTTTGAACGAAGCGGTAGAGCGAGGACATACTATTAAAGCGCTAAGTCGTAATATTGAAAATGTCCCGAGTCTTGCAAATGTAAACGTGGTAAAAGGAGATGTTTACGATATTGAGTTTATATCAGAACATGCTGTGCAAGCCGATGTTATTGTATCAGCACTAAGTCCACGCAATACCGGTGATGGTGTAGCTGAAGCCGTAGCCTTTACGCAAGCACTTATCACAATTCAACAGAAGTCTAACAAACGCTTGCTGACTGTTGGCGGCGGTAGTTCATTACAAATGCCAAATGGACAAAGTGCGCTAGAATTAACACCAGAAAGCATTTTGCCTGAGGCTACCGGAATGCGGAAAGGTTTTGCTTTAATGACCCTAGCAGACATTGATTTCACTGTATTAGCACCAGGTGGGATGATAGCACCTGGTGAAAAAATAGGAACGTTTCGCATTGCAGGTAGAACCATGCTAGTTAATCCTCAAGGCGGCAAAAGCAATATCAGCGCCGAAGATTTTGCTATCGCAATGCTAGATGAAATAGAAAACCCAGCGCACTTTAGAACGATTTTTAATGTAGCTTACTAAATAAACTAAGGAGTAATGTCAATGATTACACTATACGGTCACCCTATTTCAGGTAACAGCCACCGTGTCGCTAACTTTATAAATATCCTGGGGTTGGAATATACAGACCAGGTAGTTGATCTTTCCAAAAGCGAGCATAAAGCCCCAGAATACTTAGCGAAAAACCCTTTAGGTCAGGTTCCTACATTGACGCATGGTGATATAACTCTGCGCGATTCAACAGCGATTCTTATTTATCTTGCACGAACGTTTGATAAATCCAATAGCTGGTATCCACAAGAGGCATTGGTTCAAGCACAAATTCAACAATGGTTGTCAGTTGCCGTGCACGAAATAATGAATGGGCCATTCGTCTTGCGGGCAATTCAACTATTCGGTATGCCAGCCGACGAGGCTGCAACAAGAGAAAAAACCGAAAAATTATTTCATGATTTGTTTGAGCCTCATTTATCTAGCAACAACTGGCTAGTAGGCGAGCATGCGACTATTGCCGATATTGCTTGTTACAGCTATATCGCTCGAGTGACTGAAGGGAATTTTAGCCTTGATGCGTACCCTTCAATTCAAAAATGGCTTCGCGCTGTAGAAGCCATTGATGGTTTTAAAGCAATGATGCACGCAAATTAAACAATAGTGAAAATGAGGAGAGTACTATGTCGGTTTCAACTTACCATCCAGGTGAACTAAGCGCGCAAGACAAAGCAGGTACCAAAGGTGTAGCCGCTGAACTTGCTGCCGGTATGCGTAGTACTCTCAGTTTCGCTTCTGGTCATGGTATGTTTTTAGCAGCCCAGTCATTTGCAGCGCTAGCGAGTGTTGATTTGAAAAGTGAATCAGTATGGGTGACCCCGCTATTTGGCCAACCCGGTGATTTAGCCGCTATCTCAGAAAAGGAAATAGCTATCTCTAGAGATTGCATTCCAAATTTAGATATCCTTAACTTTATAGAGCCTGGTACACCACTGTCACTACTAGGTATAGATCTAAAGCGAAGAATTAGACACCGAATTAATGGGTATGCTATTGCCGCAGAAGATAACGGCAAACATAGCATTGATTTGCAAGTTGTTGAATATACACCTAATTGCCCTAAGTACATTAATCGCCGAGATATAATACCTGCCTCTGATGGTACGCCTACGTTAAACAAAGATGCTGAAGCTGAGGCTCGTACTGAGCTTACTGCAGATGATCAAATATTTGTCCGAAATATGGATACCTTATGGATAGGTAGCTACGCACCAGGCGTAGGTGCCGACTGCAATCATAGAGGTGGTAAACCAGGCTTTATCCGTGTTGTTTCTCCATCTACAATTGAGTGGCCAGAGTACAGAGGGAATGGCATGTTCTTTACCTCGGGCAATTTGGAATCTTATGATAGAGCTGGGGTAACACTTGTTGATTTCGAGTCTGGCAGCATGATTCAAATGACGGGGAAAGCGAGGGTTGATTGGGATCACGATGGTAGCTATGAGGGAGCTTCAAGAAAAATAGTTTTTCACATTACCAGCCTTGTTCGAACGAATAAGGTGACTAACCATCGTTGGAAACGACTAGGTTACTCGCCTTATAACCCTGCAGTGTCGGGAACCGATATCACGAATAGTGAAAGTGACTTTCCTCAAGTTGCAACATTGGCCAAAATTGTAGATGAAAACGCCAGTGTCAAGACTTTTCGCTTTATTGTTCCACGGCGCATTGCTTTTTTACCAGGCCAATATGCTACCTTTGAGTTTGGCAATCTTCCCGGTTGTGAGCCTATCGAAGTTCGTACTTGGACGTTATCGGAGACATCTAATAGTATTAATGGTGATAACACATTAGATATTACCGTAAAGCGCATGCCAAATGGGTTAGTAACAAATTGGCTACATGATCATGCAAAAATAGGAGTGGAGGTAAAGTTACTTGGTATTCAAGGTGAGATGACGCCTCTTACAATAGATGAAAATACGCAAAATCCTATTGTGCCTGAACATTTATTATTATTGAGTGCAGGTATTGGCATCACGCCAAATTTAGCGATGGTCAGGGGAATTGGTGCCTTTTTATTACAAGACAAAACTAAGATTACTATGATCCATATCGAAAGAAACGAACAGAACTTAATTGCTCAGTCTGAATTGCTGCGTCGTTCAAAGGAATATCCTAATTTTAATTACACTACGCTTATTAGTAATCGTGATGGAAGATTAACAAAAGAGTCTCTAGCTAATTTAGTGTCTAACGCTGCAGATCAACATGCTTATATATGTGGTCCTACGCAATTTATGAGGGATATGACTGAGTATTTAGCCGCCATAGGCGTACCTATAGAAAAAATTTATACCGAAAGCTTTACGTTTTAATCTAGCTAAGAACGTTTCTTTACATGTATTAATTTTATTATCACTCTTTTTGTTGTTAATTTTAGCTAAAAAAAAGCAAGGCTCGTTACCAAACCTTGCTTTTTACCTCTCAAAGTTAACTTTGTCGTAATCAAACGTTGTAATTAAAAATTGATTACTCGATCTGTTTCAACCTTAGATTTACTTATGACTTCTCCATTGCTGTAACGCACACTCACGTTATCTATTTCGTTGCACTGACCCAAACCAAAATGAACCACGTTATCAAATGATTGTGTATAAGGTGCTGCATCAGGCGATACTCGCTTTGTTAGGGTTTTACCACAGCCTTTAAGTGTCGCTATAGCACCAATTGGGCTTGTATTATGCTTAAGTGAATTACTTATACGCAGTAATGCATAGTGATTACTGTTATTGGCTTGATTACTAAATAAGTGCCACTGACCTCTGTCGTTATTCATAATAATATCGATCTGGCCGTCTAAGTTGTAATCAAATACATTTGCGCCTGAACCAATGGTACCTAAGGTATTTGTAATTAATCCCGAATGAGTAGCTTGGCTAAATGTATTATCGCCATTATTTAAATACAGTATTTGCGACGTGGGGGTTACCAAGTTACCTTGTTTAACAACAAATAAATCTTGATATCCGCTGTTGTTAAAATCGCCTACACTCACTCCCGTGGTATTTAAATTGGTTTTAACACCGGCTTTATCACTTACATCAACGAATTTTCCACCTTCATTTTTTAATAACAAATCTGATGGTGCCACTGGCTTTTTATTTTCTGCATAGTGCTTAACACCGGTTACCACTCCCGTAGTCGGTGAAAACGTATTACCCGCTATGCGCCACTTATTGTTACCTATATAACCAACATAAAGTCCTTTATTAGGTTGAGTATCAGGCCATCCTAATCCGTTACTGCTAACAATATTAACGTTTTGACCGCTGTGCCTTTCACCTTCAAATTTGTATTTATAGGCACCTTCTCCTACAAACACATCTTGATTCGGATAAGGTGATTGGTAATTAACTATATTGAGCGTGTCGCCAATAAGTAAGTCGTTGAATTTAAATGACCCGCGTTTAGTGTAAAAACCAAATGTTTTGCTTTTAGCATCAAAAAACGTATCGCCTGCTTGTAATGGGTTAGCACGACTTATATATAAATCAAAGTCACCATCGTTATCAAAATCGATTTCGCTAACACCCGTCGCATCCATTATTTTATTAGGTAAAATGTTGCCGGTTACGTCACTAAAGGTAAAGTCGCCATTGCCTTTTAAAATACGTAAAGCGCCGTCGCCGTAAATCACTAAATCGTCAACTTTATCGTTATTAAAATCGGTAATAAGGACTTTTTGACCGTCTCGATTAGTTTTTGGTAAATCAGTTGCGTGGGTTATATTACCAGTACCATCATTTTTATAAATAAAATTACTGGTTTGTTTACCGCTATTAGCCTGCGGGAATCCCATTAGTAATAAATCTAAGTGGCCGTTGTTATTGGCATCAAAAAACTTACTAGTGCGCCCACGTAACGTTGGCAATTTGGGTGAAAAATCACCGCCTTCAATAATTTCTCTTTTGTTAAAGTGAAATAACTTAGCATTACGCGCGTTATCGCCAGAGCCACCACCACGCGAAAGCAAAATGTCCATTTTGCCATCTTTATCGTAATCGCCTACGCCAATACCGTGCATATCACCCACAATAAGATCGCGCCCTTTGTCGTAAACGCCTTTATTGTTCCAATACAAACGAATGGTATAACCATGATCAGTAAGTAATAAATCAGGGTAACCGTCTTGGTCTAAATCGCTTATTAATGCGTTATCCCATTTACGGCGGTTTTTGTTTTCTAATTTAATTGCTTGGTGTTGCTCAGTAAATAATGTGCTGCTAGTTGTTAGCTGAGCGCCCGCTAGGGCACTCGCTCGTTGACAACCTAGTAAGCTTGCGCTCATGCATAATAAAGAAACATGCCATACAATTGTTTTTACTTTCATAAAGCCTCCTTGAATTTGATGAAACTTACTTGGTTGTCTTAAACGTTTTATCAAATCGTGGCATCGCATCTAATCGCCAATTCGCACCTTCAGTAGTTTCGTGAAACCATTTTGGCTGTTGGTTATCCCAGCTCCATTTTTCCATTTCGCGAACCATGTCGGTTAACAGTGCCTTGTTAGATTTACTTACATCATGTTTTTCAGAAATATCGTTTTCTATATTAAATAACTGCCACGGTTGCTGGTTAACTTTTAATGCTTTCCACTGGTTCATACGAATTGCAGCATCGCTGTAACCTTTACGATGGCGAAGTGCATAAATAGGCTCATCTTTATGTGGGTTTTCATTTTTAATAAACGCAGGCCACATATTTGTGCCGTCTAAATGTTGGTTTTCTTCAACTTTAGCGCCCGCTAAAGCTGCAAATGTTGGGTACAGATCAAGTGCCGATACAGGATGCGAAAAGCGTTTGCCCGCAGGTACATGCTTAGGCCAATGAAACAACATAGGGACTCTAAAGCCACCTTCTTGTGTACTGCCCTTACCTGCTTTAAGTGGGAAGTTATTAGCACCTTTACTTAATTTGCCACCGTTATCACTCATAAATACGATAAGCGTATTATCATATTGATTATTTTTTTTCAGGGTTTCTACTAGTTTACCCACGCCGCGGTCAACTGCGTAAACCATACCTGCGTATGTTTTACGGTCTTTATTTTTTATATTAGGAAACATCGCCATATCTTCATCCTTAGCTTGCAATGGCACATGCGGTGCGTTGTAAGCTAAATATAAAAAGAATGGATTTTTTTTGTTCACTGCTTTGTCTACAAAATTAACGGCTTCGCGCGAAAGTGCATCAGTAATGTACTGCGTTTCTTTTACTTCTTTGCCGTTGTGCTCTAGCGGTGTAATGTACTCAAAAATATTTTTTAAGCCTTGTGCCTGTTGCTTTTTATACTGGGGTTGGTACTGATCAGGAAAGTAATTATGCCCACCCCCTAAAAAGCCATAGTATTCATCAAAACCACGTTTATTTGGATGATACTGCGGCGCATCGCCCATATGCCATTTACCTAATGCACCGGTAAAATAGTTGTTTTCGTTTAGTAGTTTACTAATAAACTTGGCGTCAGTAGGCACGCCTACGTTTGAGCCGCGTGTCGGTAAATTAAATTGTGAGCCAATCTTATGTGGATAACGACCGGTCATTAATGCCGCTCGGCTTGGGCCACAGAATGGGTGCGCTACGTAAGCGTCTGAAAAAGAGGTACCCGATTTAGCAAGATCATCAATATTTGGGGTAATAATGTCCTTAGAGCCATTAAAACCAACATCTGCATAACCTAAGTCATCTGCAACAATAAGAATAATATTGGGTTTTTGTTCACTTGCGTGTCCCCCCGCAGAGCCAATTAATAATGCAAGCGATGATAAAGCGCTCAATAATTTTGTGTGTGTTTTCATAGTGCCAATCTCAATTTTGAAAATAAAAATAGTAGGCCAATTATGGCCTACCAAAGGGCATTACTCGGCTATAAAAAAGCTTTCATGTGGTGGTTAAATTTTGTTAATGATGGGTCGTCAATACGGTTTAACTCTCCCGCCATTTTATGCACTAAATCAGTAAGCTGTTTTTTGTATTTAGGATTATCTATTTGGTTTGTGATTTCGTACGGATCATTTTTTAAGTCGTATAATTCATCGCGGCTATCACCTGGATTCCATACAAATTTCATTTCAGGGGTACGTATAGCTCTAATACCAAACCATCCGCCGTTGTACCATTCGTAGGCATATAACGAAATATCATCTTTACCAGCATCCGCACTATCACCTTGTTTCATTAATGGTAAAAGTGAACGCCCATCTTCGTCGCCATCAAGTGGTAGTGTCATCCACTGGCGAAGTGTTGGCGCTATGTCGAGCATAGACACTTGGCGGTTAATTATTTTAGGCTCAAGGCTAGGGTCACGAATAATAAGTGGCATACGCATTAATTCGTCATACGCATATGGGCCTTTGTCATAAAGGTTATGCTCACCTAACATACTGCCCTGATCGCCGACTAAAATAATGTGCAGGTCGTCGTATAAACCTTCTTCTTTAGCCGTATTAATGAGCTCGCCAACTGCGTGGTCAATCATGGCAATGGCACCATAGTAAAAACTATGTGCTTTGCGCCAATCGGTTTCACTCATATGGCTTACGTCATGCCAAGGCCACCAAATATCATCTTGCGCCATTGGTTTATGTTTACGTTTTATACCAAAGTTTTTGGGGAATTTTATATCCTTGTAGTCGTACATGCTGGCGTAAGGCTCTGGTACTCGGTACGGTGGATGAGGTTGTTCAAAGCTAACAATACCAAAAAATGGCTTGTCTGATTTAGCCGCATTTTGCAGCATTAGTTTGCCTTCGTTTACTTCTTTAGCCGTTACTGTATCTGCGTATGTACCAGGAAGCGTTTTATAGTAATCATGCTTTTCGCCATTTTTATCACGTTCTCCTGCGTTCATACGGGCTACATTTTTTTGCGTTTGATAAGGCGTAAAAGGACGGCCGTTACGTTCTTCATCTTTATCGTGCCCCCACATAAAGTTTGCACCGCGCAGTGCTGGGCCTTGTGCACCTAAATGCCATTTACCTACATAGCTAACATCGTACCCTATGCTGGTTGCACGTTTAATTACGCTGCCTTCACTGAGTGATAACTCCGAAAGACGAGAATGATAAAGACCTACGTTATCGTCAAGGCCCGTTTTATGTCCCCAGCGCCCAGTAAACATAGCCGCGCGAGAAGGTGAACATAAGCCTGTAGATGTCATCGCTTGATCAAAACGTGTGCCTTCGTTTGCTAATGCATCAATATTTGGCGTTGAAACTGGGCCATTACGATATGAAAACGTATCAAAGCGCATATCATCAAACAGTAAAATAAGCACATTTGGCTTTTTGATTTCAGAGTTTTTGAGTTCTGCATCTTTTGCATATAAATTTGTAGCAAATAATGTGCAGCACCCTAGCAGCATCACCATTTTTCTTTTAAATAAGTTCATGTGTGTGTCCTTTTAAACAACTAAAAATTGCTACGTCAGTGTTTTAGCAATCAGCTTGTACTTTATTATAAAAGCATGAAATTGATTTCAATAATATAAACATATGATGTTTGCATTGGCAACAAATAAATTTAAACTTGGCTAATATTTATACTTTGAAACTTATATAAATGTTGACAATAAACTCGTGTTTTATCATTTACATAAAAGGTATTAAATGCTTTATTAGAATTGGCTGTAAGAGCTCTCTATTGCTTTAACCATGTTCTCACGTAATCAACTTCCATTGATGTTGGAAAACCTTGTGCAGACTGATTATCTGAAGGGTAAAATTGATTACATTTCCATTGTGTATGCGGTGCGCGTAAACCCTGTGACAATGTTAAGTTCATCTCTCGATGCCAGTACAGATTCTTTTTGGAGCCAACCTGAACATTATCTACATACCATGTAATGTCGTCTTTTGTTACATTAACCCCATAAGTATGGAAGTCATCACTGGGATCAAATGGTAAATGATAGCCATTATGGTTTGTTTCTGGCGAGCTACCAGGTCGCATCCACTTGGGTGCGCCATCTTTTATAACAATATTATGTAGGTCGTGGTCCGACTCCTGAAGCGTCTGTTTTTGAGTTAACTCAACTACATCTATTTCACTATATTGCACATCACCTTCATTCGTTAAAGTACGATCTATTTTGCTGTACATCCAAAATGCAGGTGACACTCCAGGAAATTTATCCGCACCTTTAATACGCGCCTCATAATATCCGTAACTCCCTGTTGCCCTAGATTTAGCAACTCCCGAAGTGTAAAACAACCTATAATTAGGTACTTTTGTTTTATTGCAGCCATCCCAAAACGTTCTTAAATGCGTTTCTCGTTTAGTAGTTAGCTTTAATATGCCTTCAGAAACACTGGCATTTTCATCTTTCCAAGACCAAACACCATAGTTTTCTGTTTGAAAATTCCATTTTTCAGCATCTTTACTATCAAACTCATCTGAGCGCTCAGTTTGTAAAACCCAATTTTCGCCTGGTTGCGCAATATGAGGCATCGGTTGCGCATTAACTCCTGCACTACCAAATATTAAGCTCAACGATATTACTATTAGTTTAACCTTGTTATTTGTTTTCATTTTCTATCCACAACTTAATGTATCGTATTAATTAAAAAGCGAGTACATAGGTATGTACTCGCTAAAAAAATTATTTATTGAACAGTAACTTCAACAAGCAAGACACCCTCAGAAGGGACATCAAAGCTGGTGTTCATTTTATTACTCGTCATTAAGTTTTTAACATGAATAGATTTACCATTTTTAAGCGACAGATCAACGGTCGCTGTTGTATGGCCTAAATTTAAAATATTAACCAGGTAACTACCATTATCTTGCTTAACAGTACGCCATGTTGTGGTTTTAAATGATTCGCCATTATCTACTTTTACAACAACATCAGGCGTGCTACCCGAAACCTCTGCAAGTGCAGTTTGTTTAATAGTTTCAACGTCTGCACCTTTTGGCATAACAATAAGCTTTCCTTTATTGGCAACTAACTTAGCCTTACGTGGATGTCCGTATTCATCTAAAGACAAGCTTTTCGCTGAGTCTAAAATAACGGTCCCACCTTTGTTTAAATATCCTTGAAGCGCTTTAAACTCTTCATCTGTAACAAAGTTATTACGATAAACCAGTATTGCATCCCAATTGTTGTTATCTTGCTTTTCAATTACATTTTTAGTGACAAAACCAAGCGGGAAACCTTCAAAAAATAAATTTTCGTAAAGTTTGTAGCCCTTTGTCATATAGTCACTTGTATTGATCGCTGTTGTTTCAGAATAAAATAGTCGAAGAGGACGACGCTGCTCTCTAAATTCTATAATTTCCTCAGAAAAACTATTAAGATCAAACATCACTTGAGTAACTTCGTTAGTTACATGTGGCTGCATGTTATTAGAGCCTGCAAATGCACCACCAAGAGCTGGGTCAAAAAAGTCGAGATCACCTTCTAAGCGATCCTCAGGTGAACCATCTGGATCACGCGCCCAAAACCAACCCATATTGGCATCCATTCCAAGTAGAGTTGCAAGCCAATAAACACTTCGAACATAACTTGTACGTGTGTCTAAATCTCGCCACTGACCCGAAGATAAAAAGTGAGATTCTGAATTTACATTAATTTTATTAGGTGCAACTGATTCCATAAAGTCATGAAACATCGTTACAATGCCCCAATTGTAAGCGTATTTCTCAATCCACTTAGAGGACTTACCAGGACGAATGTTTTCGCTTCCAAAAGACTTAGCATCGTGCCCTACCATAGTTGTTAACTCGGCTAATGCTTCTGTATCAATACCACCAGAACGCGAATCATCCATAAACATACGCGGCATTATTTTTATATGAGTATCTGCATCTTTATTTACAGAATGTAATTCATTCTGAACGTAAGTAAACCAGTCTGTACTTCTGTCCATATTGTAACGCGTCCAGTCATACCATTTAGGCTCGCCTTTAATCGTAGGATCTATAGGTATCTCAATGGCTACATCAGAAAACTGACTAAAATGCGTTCCCCAGTTTTCATTTAGCTCGTTAATATCACCTTGGTACTTTTTATCTAACCAGCTTCTAAACTTGTTTAATGTGTATGAAGAAATACTGGTCATTTCTTGAAATTTTTGTGTCCAGTGGCCTTTTTCAGCATACCAGTGTGGTTCATTAGCTAATACAAACCCTACTTCAGTTACTTTTTTACCTTTAGTAAGCTCGCCCGTTTTACGGATTATTTTACCCCAAATCTCTCGTGCCAATGGGTTATCAATATCGAATCCAGTAAATAACGAGCGGCCTTTTCTAACTTCTGGTTCTTGCTCTTCAACCCACTTTGGAATACCCATTAACCAATAAACCAAAAAACCAATGTTGGTATCAGGGATGCGCGTTAGCTCTTTCATTAATTCTTCGTCAAAGGTGCCATCTTTACGCACTAAAAAAGAATTAATAGCGCGGTCATGGTCGACAGGATATAAATCTTCACCACCATGATAAAGCGCGCCTAAATGATCGTTATAAACATCTTTATTAGTAAGCGGCTGCCCTACCGTTTTTGAAAAATAGTCATATAAAAATATTGGCTTACCATTACTTACAAACATATTGTCTTGTGCTTTGGTATTTTGCCAATCAACTTTATTTACAGGGCGACGTTTAATCTCACCAGCCAGCTCTTTGGATAAATCGTCTATACCTTTATCTAAAATTTGAATTACCTTTATACGCTCAAAATCAGGAAGATCTTTTGCTAACTGCTCTTTTGTGTCTGCGTAGTAACGTTCATAGCTAAACAACTTAACAACAGCGTCGTAATTGTTTTCATCCCAGTTAGCAAACTTTAAAAACTGTTCTGCAAACCACACTACGCTTTCCTCACGCGTAACATCAATCTGCTTATGTTCAGCTTTTGCCATCAACTTTTTAAGTTTGTTAATTTTTAGCCGAGCTGTTTTCTCGTAGCTATTCAGCGAAGCACTAGATGTACTAAGAGTTTCTGTGTTTTTTAACTCTATGACACTTTCTTGTTGTGAACACGCTGATGTAAGTAAAAATAAAGGGGCTAGTGTGAAGCCAAATAAATGTTGTCTCATGCTATCTCTCGTCTAGAAAGGTTATTTATTAACAGTATTTATTCTGTTGTTAAGATTTATTTAAGATAACATACATCATATGTTTGTATTTGTAATTCCTTTTCTAACATCACAACATGTGTTTTTATAAAATACCTTTAGCTATATAAATATGCAGCCCTCTAAAAAGCTCAACTGTGGCTATTGGACTTCCTATTCTTTGCCAAAAAGCTGAAGCTCTCTTTCGATTAATTATAGTTAACTAAGAAAAGGACTGTCTTTAAGTTAATAAATTTTGAAACTAGCCTTTGCTTAAGAATATTCCACATAAATAGCTTTCTTGAAACTGAGGCATATTATTAAAGTTGGAGTCTAAATAATTCATTACCTTGGTGAAAGCTTGGAGATACTAGTTTAGCTAAGCTTTCATCAAACAATTAAAATTTATTGATAAGCTTTGAATCCCCGACAACAAAGTCTACAGAGCTAGGTATCTCTGCCGATGAGCTTATCGTCAAAAATCCCAACGCCACATTCATCAGGTTAGCCTTAGGCCAAATTTAGTCGAACACTACATTCCGGGGGAGATATTGTCACCGTTAGCTTTGCTTCAAGCTTCAGCCTAAGCAACATTTCATTGCTGAATGACTTAAAACATAACTGGTTAAATGTACCTGCAACAGCAATCATATCACCTTCAGATTCGACTTCAGGAAAAGTAAACCACGCCTCTATTGACAGTGCTGAGATATGTGAAGAGGAAGGTTTGATAGGCCGCAACATGTTTACCATTGATGCGTGTGAATTAAAGTCTAATGCGAGTAAAGAGTGCGGCTCAGTGGGTGAAAAACAAACTCTGCAGCCAGCCGTTGCACAATTAAAACAGCAACTCGCTAAACTCAAATGCCAGATGAACACACCATCAAATTCAACGCTGACAGTTGACTTAATAGCGAAGTGAATCTTGAATTTATAGCAAAAAATGGGTTTGATACCTACATTAAGGATAACCAATTTAGAAAACGAAATCCGCTGTTTAAAGACAGCGAAACATATGAAACAGAGCAAGAAAGCGCCAACTAAAACGTAGTAAAGGCAAGCCACGCTTATTTACTTTAGACGATTTCCATTATGATGAAACAACACAAACATGTCGCTGCCCCACAAGTAATGATATGTGGCGAAGTGGTATCAATGTAAAAAGTCACAACCAAAAATACACGTGACTCTGTGGTTACTTAAAAGATTGCAAATAATGCCCACTACAACAGCAGTGCATGCGAAAGCCGCCTATTAAAACAGGGCGACAAGTGCAGTTTATAAATAATGAGTCACGCAAAAAGCTGAGCTATGTAGACAAAATGAAAGTAAAAATAGACAGCCCGATCGGACGACATAGCTGTTTATTAAAGAATGGCTCCAACTCGCTCTAATGATGAAGGAAATGAAAAACAATGGTAGCTATGCCTAGTACAATTTTCGCATGTGACGTACAAAAAAAGATATGGCAGAGGATTGCGGAAACCCACAATATGTATTACGTCCCATCAGAGGATAAACGAGCTCAACTTATTTATGGTGCATCCGGTGCTGGCAAGACGTATATATTAAAGCAGTATCACGCTCAATTTATACCTGTTACCACGCCAGAGAAAACTACAGTGCCAGTCTTTTATGTGGCTTTTAAGGAGTTTAAAAAAAGTACTGCTGAGATAACTCGTTTTTTAATCTCAGAGCTAGACGGAACAACACAAAATGCTCGTGCTTCTGCAGCTGAATTGGACTCTCAACTTGTCACACTGCTCAGAGGGCTAGAAGTAGAGCTAATCATTCTGGACGAAATTCAGAATATTGCCTCGAGTTATGATGGGATAGAGTTTCAACGAATTATTAAATATTTTTGCTACCTTATCGATAGCAACAAAATCCGTTGTTCAATTGTTTTTGCAGGCACAAGTAGTGCTAAGCGCCTTATTACATTTGGTAGGACTGCCGGTAAATTTGACGATGACGAGCAGATGTCTCGCCGACAAATGCGCCCCATTGAAATTAACCCAATCCTTCCTAGAACGAAAAACTGGGTTGCCTGTTGTAATTGGTTCATTCAACACATTGGATTGCCAGTCTTAACAGCAGATAAGCACAGCGAGCTATTTGACCGTATTTATCTTGCTTACAGCGAGCACACTATGAGTACGATGCGCGATTTGTTTTTACGTAATAACACTCGAAAAGCAATGAACTATGAACAGCTTCTAGAAGCTTTATTTGAAAACTTTGAGAAATATGCAATTGGGGCTATCAACCCATTTGATTATGAACTCTTAACTAAAGAACAATTAGATGCATATATAAATGAGCAAGAAAAAAATCTTAGAAGTCAGCTATTGGTTATGTACTTCGCTTACTTAAAAGAAACGGCGTAAAATCAGAATCTCGCGTACTAAATAAAGCTATGCTAACCAGTATTATCAAAGGTAGGTCAACAAAGCACGAACTCCTTGATCACCTTATTCCTACTACTCGCACTTTATCATCATTAAGGATAAAGTGCTGGACACATGCGAGATTGCTAACGCCACAGGTTTGTACAGATTGTGTTAACCAATATGGGTATTTTAGGACCCAATGGCAAAATCCGTTTTTACGCCACTGTATTATTCATGAGTGTGCCTTATTATCCGAATGCCCTCATTGCAACGCACCACTGCAATTTACTATTAATCTTCTAAATGGCTGCTGTACATCACCTTTGTGCGGCTTACGTTTAACGCACATGCCATTGAATGAGCTATTAAAATCACAAGAACAAGTCCACGATGCATACCTTATAGCGAAGGTGATAGTAGACGATAGCAATACACGAACGAGCTTCCCGCCAAAGGAGATTACCTCTACATTATTGAATAAAGCGGCTGATATTCTTAATAGTCCAGATAGTGCTAGATTGTTCTTAAATGAAAGGGCCAAACGAGTACCAACAGATGTGCCGTTGAATATTGAATTTCACAAAATTGAAATTATTGTCCAGAATTTGCTATGTGAATGGGGGTCATTATCCACACTATATGGCATGTATAATAGCGAGTATATTCGTTCAAATGATCCTATGACTCAACTTTGGTTTGAAGCTCAAACAGCCTCCACTATCATCGGCATAACATTTAAACAAGTCGTTACTTTACATGAACTTGGATTAATACGTTCTGATTCTAAAAAGGCCTTGAGAACGGATACTCGCGTTGAAATATCAGGCATTTATACCTTTTTATCCGAATTCAGTCACGATAAAGATTACGCTCCCCTTACTGAGCAATATCGTTTAATGGCTCTCCACAATATCTGTATAACAGATGTACTTATAGCCGCTAAAAATAAAGATTTATCAATAGTGTATAAACCTTCCTCAGACTTGATGCATTCCATATACGTCTTGCCTGAAGCATTCGACACCTTTTGTAAGTTACATACTCAGCTTATAAGAGATAAAACGATGTCAGTTGCAAACGTAGCTGAAGTCACCGGTATACCAAAGGTTGAACTAATGAGATTGATTAATACCGGTAAGCTCAGACCCGTTTACATTCATGGCAGTGACTCAAAACGTATATATAAGAATGACACTTTGAAGTTGGCGAAAACACAAAACAAACAGCTATCACTCGGCATTTAGCATTTTATGACCACAACTTTAATTTTTTAGATCGAGACTTGTTCTCTGTCTATGTTCTATTAATAACAATACTGACAGTTGACCAAGACTAACCGACTAAATACCAATAAGTTTATTTTCCCCTCTTTTAATTAAGGTTTAGTAAATTCATCCAAAGCTAAACCTTAATCACACCACATTTAAACTAACTCAACATTGTAAATGGAGCTTTGCATACCTGCATTTTAGTTTTCACTTAAAAGGCATCATTTTTCTTTATCCTAAAAACCCATTTTCTACACGATTTACTACACTTTTACTAAGTAAATATTAGCCTATAGTGTTCGCCACTAATTCACCGAATACTGAATCTACTTAATTAAGTGTCCATTAAAATAAAGTTTGAGTTCTACAGCGGCAGAATGAGAATTTTCGAGGCAGGATGAGAACTTTTTGGCTGGATGAGAATTCGTCTTGGAGCAATTTTTAGCTATATATAATTCTCAATTTAAGAGGCACAGTACCCATAAAGAATACAAGCTAAGTTATTGTTTTAAAATTTTATTACTTGGCTGAGATTCTCAAGTTAAATGGCGCTGATCATTTGGCCAGCGCCACTTAAATTGAGAATTCGCGGCAGCTTGAGAATAGTTTTAATTTTAAGCAAGGTGTGGCACTCAGATTGAGATTTATTAATTAGAGTCTACCTTAAATCTAAGTAAGATTAGGTTTAGGTAAATATTTGAATGGTTCAGAATTAATTACCTTAAGGCTTTAAAAACCTTAATGTATAAATACGAAATTTATGGATGGGTGATTTCCGGTTTGTGCCAGTGTAGGTCGGATAAGCGAAGCCCCATCCGACACAGTAAAATACCTTGTCAATTATTATCAACATCTTATGTTGTCGAATGGCCGGAGATGGATGGTCGCAACCTTAGACACTTATTAGCAGTATATTAGTCAGTGTTAGTAAATTTTGCATAATTAGTAGTGATTTTCGTTCCTTTTTCAGTTTTTGTTATTATTGCTTTTTCAATAAAAACAACTGAGTTACCCAAATAGATCTTTACACTACCACTGGCTATTTCCGGTGTAGCTGTTTCCCATTTTGAATCAACTAACACTTCATAAGTAAGAGTTTTTGGCAAGAAAATCTCTACATTGTTACTGTAAACTCGATAATCATTATTTTTAGATGTTGTAACTTTATCTGAGTGTATCTTAATATCTAATGCCATTGTAGATGGCACTAGAAATAAAACACTACTGAAAATGGCTGCAATCATTGAAGATAACACTGCTATTTTGGATTTAGAGTGATTTTTCTTTAATGGGATTTCAGGCTGGAATAACTTAGTAACATCTAGCTCAAAACAGGAAGCTAATGCTTTAACAGTTTCCAATGAACCTGAACCATTATTTTCTACTCTTTGAATGGTTCTTAAACTTACAGCACTAACATCAGCTAAATGTTGCTGACTCCAAGCTCTGACTTTACGTTCTTCTATAATTTTTTTAGCGTTTAGTTTCATTTCCATTTGTATTTCTCACATGAATATATGGAAGCTATATCCTGTTCAAAAACTCCTTTTTTGTATACGACACATTTGCGTCACCTTAACGACAGGTCAATGCCATACTGCTAACAGCTTTATCAAAGGACACTTTCCCTATCTTAGAGCGAAAACGTCCTTATTTCGTGAGCTTCTATTATTATCAAATAGTGTAAATTATTACCAGCTATAAATATTATGCTTACTGTAGTTTATTTACACATATGAAAAAGGAGATAGTTTCCTTTTATTCTTACTAAGTTAATGACAACTCACCTGAGTGACGGCTTATCGCTCTTTCCTGACTATCAACTAATTGCCAAAAGCTAACTTTATTACTCCCGAATAAATTAACTATATTCGATTCTTAATATTTACCACGCAAAAGTTTTGTGGAATAATGCCCGCCTCTTAGGGGAGTAGCCCGCTCAGTAATGAGTAAACTTATCAACATAATTGCACCTCATGTGCATGGTAAGTTTGTAATGTTGTAGCAAGCGTTATCGGCGAGACCTAGGTAGACACTATCCTCATGGCGGGAGATATTTGTTTGCCTTGGTTTAGTATTCCCGCCTGTAAGAATCAATAATGGAAGTTTTTTTAACCTCAACCGTCACTGTCACACTTGCCGAAATAGGCGATAAAACCCAGCTTTTATCGCTCCTGTTAGCCGCCCGTTTTCGTAATAAAGGCGCGCTTATTCTTGGTATTTTAGCCGCAACCTTACTCAATCATGGTTTATCAGCGTGGTTTGGACAGTGGTTAAGTAATAGTTTTTCTTCTGAATATTTACCTTGGCTTGTAAACATCAGCTTTATTGTTGTTGGCCTTTGGCTATTAGTTCCAGACAAAGACGAAGCTGTAAGTAGTAAATACGATAGCTACGGGGCTTTTTTAGTCGCTTTTGTATTATTTTTTATTGCAGAAATTGGTGATAAAACACAAATAGCGACGGTGTTGTTAGGCGCACAATATCAGTCTGTGTTTTGGGTTACGGTAGGAACCACGTTAGGTATGTTAATTGCTAACGTGCCTGTTATATACGCCGGAAATGCACTACTTAAAAGAATATCGCTAAACACTGTACGTGCTATTGCAGCTTGTGTGTTTGTGTTATTAGGTATTTATGGCTTAGTGACAATTTAATCAATATTAGAGCTCGTAACTGTTGATTTAAGTGCGAGCTTTAGTTTATCGATACGTTATTTATGCATTATTTACACAGTAACATCCCTTGGTTTGCGTAATTAAAAGGTTGGAATTAAAACCTGCGGCTAAATTAGTGACCGCAGTTTCAACAAAACCACTCCCCTGGGCGCAAGCTAGCCCTTCGGAGAGCGGCCCTGCATACACAAATTCACCATCTTTATTAATAATAACAGCAGCAGGCGTTGCCGGAATAACGTGCCTAAGTTTAGGTGTTAATTCAACTTGCACAATCTTCATGCCTTTATTTGTAGCGAAAGAAGTTAGCGATGAAATATGTGGTTTGGCCTGCATAGTACATCCGCAGTTTTTTTCTGTTATAAGCACTAAAGACGGCTCACCAGTATCAACCCAATCCAATTGCTTTTTAAAATTACCAAACCAATGTTTTTGAGTTAAAACTTTTAAGTTATCAAACGGTTTAAGCTGCTCTAATTGAAAATAAACTAACCCTGCAACAACGCAAATAAGCCATGCTGCTATAAGCGAAAATACGAAAGAGTTAGGTTTATTTAAACTTTGCAATACTTTGCTCTAACACATCAATACTTACATCAATTAGCTGTACCTTAGCAGTTAACTGCTGCACTATTAGCGTATCTTGGTACTGATTTTGGCGCATAGTATCGGTACTACTTGCTATTAATTCGGTATTTCCAGCTTGCTCCGCTACAACTTGCGCTACAGACTCTGAGCTGGAAGCAACCGCTTTAATTTGTCCACTCATTGTTGAAATATTCTCTTTCATAGCGGTGCTAATATCAGTCAAGTCAACAACAAAATTTACACACTGACTCATAGATTGAGTTGATGTTTTACTATTGTTAACGAGGTCTTTAAGCGTCAAACTAATTTTATCTGTTGTCGCTTTACTATGATTTGCAAGTGATCTCACCTCATCAGCAACGACAGCAAAACCTCGTCCATGCTCACCTGCGCGAGCGGCTTCAATAGCTGCATTTAAAGCAAGCAAATTTGTTTGCTCAGCGATACCTGATATTTCATTAAGAAGACCAGAAATAACCCCCCCAGCTGCAACTAAATGACTTATTTGCTCTTCTGTATGATTAAGTAACGTTAATAACTCTCTACTTTTCGAATCTGTTTGAAGAACATCTTCTAATGCATTACTGACAGTTTTAGTAATATGGTCAACTTGGCGTTTAAGAACTTCACTTTCTTCTTCAACAAGTTTGAAGCCATGTGCAACTTGTGCGCCTGAATTTGCTATATCATCTGTTTGCTGTGTACGGTGCACAACTCCATCTGCAAGCTGATCATGAACCTCGATAAGCTCTCGCGAGTTTTTTTGCAGTGATTCTGATTGCGCTTGCACTTGCTTAATAACATCAGATATATAATCTAGCAATATATTAAACCCGACCACTGCATCACTTTTAGTATCACCAGCACGTAGGGAGAGTTTAATATTTTCAGGGTCTTCCATTATTTGCTCTGTAGCATAACTTAATGACAAGCCTGCACGGCGTTCGCGTTGCAATGTTTTAGCTATATAACCTGCAACTAGAACTTCAACAATCGCATACCCTGCATGTATAAGTACTGTGGTAAAAGCGAGTCTATCAGGGTCAAATACGTAGAAACCTGTATTTTGAGTTTGAAGATAATAAAAAGATAAATGATGAACAGCGACAAATATAATTGCAGTTATAAAAACACGCCACTGTACAAACATTATAAGTACAGCCATTAAAATGAATATTTCGAAGTGAACTTCTATTAGCCCAAATGTCTGTTGGATATGCAAAAAAGAGAACATCATAATAGCGGCCGCAACTACATGCGCCGTTATAACGTTGTCTGGATACGTTCTGAGTAACCAAATTGGGAGTATGCAAAGTGGCAAGCCAATAATAAAAGCTTGGGTTAACGTACCAAAATACAGACCAACGCCGATGGACTCAATAAATAAAAGGCTAAAAATAATGGTGAATAACCGAGCGACACTAGACATAAAACCCTTGAATAAATTGTAGGTTACTAAACACACACTATTATACGTAATAAAACTTAAATTGGAGCACCTATTCTAATAAAACTTCAAATAATTAAAGTCAAACTTTGAATAAGCTTATTTTATTATAGGTAATATTTTTTTAAACGTCGGTGTTGCAGCTTGCTTTGTCCATTGAAAAATGACAATTTCAGTACATGAAATTACTGCACCAGCTTGGCGTAACTGCTCAACGGCTAACTTTTTATGCTCTAAATTTCGAGAGCCAATAGCATCTTGGATAATAATGACCTCGAAACCACTTTGCACTAAGTCTAAGCATGTTTGCAAAACACATACATGTGCTTCAGTGCCTACAACTATTATTTGTTTTTTGCCGTAGGCCTTTAATTGTTCTAAAAACCCAAGCTCTGCACATGCACTAAAATGAGTTTTATGAAAATACGCGGCATCGGGCAACATGTTTTTTATTTGGTGATCAGTTTCGCCTAACCCTTTTACATATTGCTCTGTTATTAAGGTCGGCACGCCGTGAATAATACCCGCCTGCGCTAACTGCAATGTACTTTTTAAAATATTCGGAAAGTCTTTAATTGCAGGAGCAAGCAACTCTTGTAAGTCTATTATTAATAACACGCTATTTTTTGCATCAATATTAGATAAAACCACTATACTCTCCTTATGAACATTAACTGTTATCTATATAGATTAGCTCACTATTTGAAAATAGAGCTTTTAACTTTACGTATATTATTTGTAATTAAAAAATAAAAACTTATGCTATATTTACTATCTAGCTAAGTATCATCCTATCCTCCACTGAGAGTGTTTATAAGTGCGTTTGAGCAAACTTTTTTTTCATATCACCATTGTTTTTTTACTATGCATCCAAAGCACTTTTGCATCACAAAACTATGCTCAACAATTACAACGAATTTCTACTGACGAAGGTCTCTCGCAAAGTTACGTTTTGCAGACTCAAGAGGATGATATTGGTTATATTTGGATAGCAACCCAACAGGGTTTAAACCGTTTTGATGGTTATAATGTAAAAACTTTTAATGGTGGCTTTGGCTTAGATAAACACTATATTTATGCATTATTTAAAGCCGAAGACGGAAAAATCATTGTCTCAACTGATCTTTCTGGTGCGTATATAATAGATCCCCTCACTTTAAAAACCGAAAAAATCTATTCTGGTCAAATAGATAAAGAAAAAAAGATGTTTTCTCCAATCTCCGCAATGACTCAGCAACAAGATACTTTTTACTTCGCCATAGATGGTCAAATATATACATTTGATGAGACGAGTAAACACTTTACACTTAAGCTAGCACTCCCAAATAAAAGGGACTACATTAGGTCATTAACGATATATAAAAACACTTTATATATTGGTACAAATGATGGTTTATACACTGCAAATATAGATAATTCAGAACTTGTAAAAATCCCTCTTCATCCCCCTGAAAAAAATACGATAGATAATATAAACGTCAAATTTTTAAGTGTTGATAATGAATTAGGATTACTTGTTGGTACTGTCGAAGGTATGTATCAATTAGCATTTGATAATAACAAAAATATATCTGCAGCAAATGTTACAACATTAATTCCTGATTATAATATATGGGATTATGCCAATACTGTTTACGGCGAGTTTGTAGCAACCGAAAGTGGATTATTTAGTTATCACCGCGAAACCAAAGAGTTAGAGTTCATATTAAATTATGAAAAAAGTAAGTTTAATATTAATGAAAACTCAATCAACGATCTAATGATTGATAAGTCCGGCGTGCTTTGGCTCGCATCTAGAACCCAAGGCGTGTTTACCTGGCCAATTAAAACCCGACGGTTTAAACACATTTTTTTACCCGGTAACAATACTGTTCATGCCACCTACCAAGATAAAAATAATATTATATGGCTAGGAACAGAAGATGGAATTGCGCGCTATGACAAATCAACAAATAAAAGTGAAGTATATTTAAGCTCGACCGACTCAAAAGCAATATACGGAGCATCTGCGGTATTTGATATTTTTGCGTCTTCAATTGGAAACGATCAATTTCTTTGGCTTGTTACTTATGATGGTTTTAAACTTTTTGATAAGCAAACAGGTAAAATTATTGAAAATAAAGACACAGACAATAATGTAATTAACCAGCTCAACTTATTTGGTTTTGCCCAAGTTGATGCAAATAAATATGCATTTATGTCTGGTGATAATTTTTATATTTTTAATGAAACAACCGGAAAAACAAGAATTATTAAAGGACTCAAAGAGCAAGTTGACCCTTTATTTTCTTATGCTTTTTATAAACCCCTCGACACACATCCTGAAGAGTTTGTACTTGGCACATCAAAAAGTTTTTTTAGGTACAACGAAAAAACGAAAACTTTAACGACTATATTTCAGTCATTTAATCCTAAAGAAGATATTTTTTACACTGTAGAAAATTTTTACTTAGACTCAAAACGAAATATCTTATGGTTGGCAACCACCCACGAAGGCTTGCTTGGTGTTGACCCAGTTACTTATGAGAGAAAACACTACATAGGATTAAAAAATTCATTTAATACTGACTCTATCTATTCGTTACTTCCTGATGAAAATGGTTTTTTATGGGCAAGTACCGACAATGGTTTATATCAAATAAACCTAGATACACTCAATGTGGTGAGTTATTCAGTAAAAGACGGGTTGAATATAAACCAATTTACTCCTATAGCAGCAACAACATTAAACGATGGCAGGCTTATATTTGGTAGTAATGCGGGCACCCTACTTTTTGACCCCTTAGACTTTGATGAAAAAGAATTATTTAAAAAAAATAGTGTAGCGATTACCGATATAAATCTTTTTACCAAAGAGCTCGATTATTACCCTCATAAATACCTTAGCCAACCACTTGATCTCAGTTATGAAGACATGGGCCTTACAGTTAGTTTTTCTAACTTTTCTTACCCCAATATAGACAAAGCGTATTATAAGGTAATTCTTTCAGGGCCAACGTCCCTTACATATGAAGACTTACAATCTAACCAAGTGTTTTTCACAAAACTTCAACCCGGTAGTTATTCGCTAAAAATATCAGCACATAATCGCGATGGTATTGTTACAAGCGAACCTGCCACACTTAATATCAACGTGGCCTACGCACCATGGAAGTCGCCCTTTGCTATTGTCGCCTATGTAGTTTTAATAATTGCCGTGTTGTTTTTCATTTTTTGGCAATACCGCAGCCGCCAAGTTGCAATTGAACAAGCCCATAGAGCGACTATTCATTCGCAAAAGCAAACAGAACTCGCGCTTAAAAATAACAAAAGTGGCGTGTGGGATTATAATTTTAAAGATGCTTCCGTAAGTACGCTCAGAGGAAGTGAATTAGGCTATACAGGCTTGCCTGTACGCGTACACATAGAACAATTTTTAGCGCTTATACACCCAGATGACCGACGTCGTTTTGAAAACCAATGGGAAAACTACTTCAAGTACAAAAAACAACAAAACTGGCAAGCAACTTATCGTCTACAGCATAAAAATGGGCATTGGTTATGGTATCAAGATACAGGACAAGTTATATACGATCCTCAAACAAATGAGCCGCTATATGTTTCTGGCATATATACCAATATCACTGAGCAACGGGCTAATGAGCAACAAGCAAAAATTCTAGGTGAAGCGTTTAGCCAAATAAACGACTGGTTACTTATACTCGATAAGCATTTAATGCCATTTTCTGCGAACAACAGTTTTATTGAAACGTTTTCAAGTGAACAAGCAGCCACTAAAATTAGCCCAAAATTATTTATTAGGGCCATTGGTAAAGATAAGTGTAGAGAGTTTGCAAATATTTTAAAAAAATTAAAAGCTACAGAAAACTGGCAAAGTGATGCTTATATAAAAACAGCAAAAAGTAACGAACATCCAATACATATAAGCGCCACAGCCGTAACAAAAGATACTGCAAGCTACTACGTGGTTGTTATTACAGATTTAACTGAGCAAAAACGTGCAGAAAACGAACTGCGCTATTTGGCTAATTTTGATCCTCTAACGCATCTACCTAATCGTAGTTTAATGTATAAAAATATTGAAGACGCGATTAAACATGCCAATGAAAGTAATACACAATGCGCATTATTATTTATTGATTTAGATAAGTTCAAACCTGTTAACGACTCTTTTGGCCACGCAGTTGGCGATAAGCTACTTTGTAATATTACCCAAAGAGTAAACGGTATGCTTGGCGTAAACGCAAAACTTGGCCGTCAAAGTGGTGATGAATTTTTAGTGCTGATTCAAAATATAAAATCGCTTCAGTCTCTTCGCGATACAGTAAGAAAAATTAGTAATGAGTTAGCTAATAAAGTAATTATTGAAGACTTCTCTATTAATATTTCAGCCAGTATTGGCGTAGCTCTATACCCATTCGATGCTGTAACCACCGATATACTTATCCGTAATGCCGATGTTGCGATGATGCACGCTAAACAAGGCGGGAGAAACGACTTTAAGTTTTTTAGCGATGAAATGAATGAGCTGATAAAACAAAAGTTACTGCTCGAAAATGATTTAAAAGATGCAGTAAAAGACAACCGATTTTTTAATCACTATCAGCCCATTATCGACATAGAAGAAAAAACAATAAATGGCGTGGAGTTACTCATGCGCTGGAAAAATCAAGGACAGTTGGTATCGCCAGCACTTTTTATACCGGTAGCAGAAGAAACTGGTTTAATAGAACTCCTTACTGAGCAAGCATTGCAACGAGCTCTTATTGAAATTGCACCTATACTCAGCGCAAACCCATTGTTTTATATATCTTTAAACTTATCTCCTAAACACATTTTAAAAACAAACATAACCCAGCGGTTAATGTCCATATTAGCGGACTCTCAAGTTCATCCAAGACAATTAAGACTTGAAATAACAGAGAGTATTTTACTAGAAGATAAACTCAAAGCAGCCAAGCAGCTACAAAACTTAAAAGCTGCTGGGTTTCAATTACTACTTGATGATTTTGGTACTGGTTACTCGTCACTCACCTATTTGAGCCAATTTCCTATTAATGTTATTAAAATAGATCAAAGCTTTGTAAACAGTATTGGTATAGATAAAGGGGATGAGTCAATTATTAAGACCATTCTTTTATTGGCCGAAAACCTAGATCTTTACTGTATTGCAGAAGGAGTAGAAACGCGCGAACAGATGATCTTTTTAGCCGAGGTTGGGTGTACTGTACTGCAAGGTTATTACTTTGCAAGGCCAATGGATGCTAAAGACTTACGTAAAAGCGATTGTTTTAGCAATATCATTGATTTGATTTGAAACATTAAAAGCGTGCTAATCATTATTACACGCTTTTATATTAATTAGATGCTACTAATGGATGTGATGGCATTCGTGGCTTTCTATTTGTAATACACTATTGCGTACATTAAATTTTTCAGCTAACAGTTGTTCTACCTTCATACGACATGCTTCATCGTGTTTTTCAATAGTACAATGCTCTTTAAGTACAACGTGCGCCCCGACTACTACACCCTTATATTTGCGCGTTACAGTGACGTTATGGACATTGTGAACATGCTCCATATCTGTAATCTCACTTTCAATATCTGCAACTTTAGGAAGTTTGGCCTTATTTAAGCGTAAACCTTTTATACAACTAATAATGACCTTAACACCGGTAAACAACACGAAAGAGGCGATTAACATGCTCGATAAAATATCGATAACAACCCAGCCCGTAAAATATATAAGAATACCAGCCACAAATGTCGATACGGTAGAAATCAAATCAAAGAATGAATGTAAAAATACCGCGTAAACATTAATACTCGCTTTGCGGCCTTTATATAAAACCCATGCAGCAGCACCATGAAACAAAAAACCAATAGCAGCAATAACCGACATTAAATAACTATTAATAGCCAGCTCATTTCCTTCATGCTGGTGTATAAAGCGCTCACCACCTTCATACAAAATAATTAAACTGATTGCTAGGTATAAAAATCCGTTCACCAGACCACCCAAAAGCTCGGCTCTTTGATGACCATCGTTATAAGTTTTAGCAAAATGAATAGCGAGACTTGATGCAATCAGTGCGATGAATAACGAGCTATTGTGAACAAACAAATGCCCCGCATCGGCTAGTACAGCAAGCGAATTAGAATAATAAGCACCTATAACCTGAATTACCATAAACGAACACGTAATTGCTAGCGCAATAAGTAACCGACGACGAGAAGCTTGGTGTGTAGTGATTTCTGTCATGAAATGCTTGAATAACCTATACTTAAAGTGCAAATAAACCAAAGATGGCTTAGAGTAGAAAAGGGTAATGATATACAGTATCAATTATAATACGTACTGCCCTCAAACGCACTAAAAACTTAGTAAATCAAAAAAAATGTGCTAATAATTAGTAGGGCTTGTTGAACTTCGGTGGTTGAATTTACACCAGTATTTTTGTTTTTTAGGCAAGGCAGAGCCTATGTAGTGTGGCTATTCCCCATAAATAGGCGATAACGCAGCATAAATACCAAACATGCGCTGCCTTTTGAGCTCGATCTAAGGACGATTAACACGCCCAAGTAAAAACAATAAAAATACAATAGATAACAATTTAATTGTGGCTTAAACACATGGAGAGTTGAGTGAGTAATAACCTATCAAATGAAATATGGCGAAACTTGGAGTTACTGCCGTTTTGTGTATTACTTTATGATGCCAATGAAAATATATTTAAAGTTAACAGCCAAGCACAGGACTTGTTTGGCTTAAGAAATAAATCACATTTTAATAAAATTGATTTTTCACACATCACTTTAACCAATCATCACAGTAAAAAAGAACTATTAGTCGAGGAGCTATTCTTTGATTATTTCACTGCAAATAACCAATGCCAGTTTGTTTTATCAAAACAGGTATCTAAATTGCTACTCAATGTAAAATTTGCAAAATTACCTAACTCAAGCTCCATTATTATAATTGATATATTGAATAATAATGTAGATGAACAATATGATTTTGATAATATTATTTCGAACATATCAACTGACTTAATTGATATTCAAAACAACGACGTTGATAAGCATATCAACTACGCATTAAAAGCTATTGGTACCGTTTGCCACGCAGATAGAAGTTATCTTTTTAAGTTTGCCGAGGATGGTAAAACCATAAATAACACCCACGAATGGGTCAATAATGATATACAAGCATTTAAAGAGGACTTACAAAACCTTCCGAAAAGCGAGCTCCCCTACTTTTTTAGTTTGATGGCACGTACTCACTTATTTAGAGTTAACGATGTAACGTCGTTACCCATTCAAGCAATGAGCGAAAAAACAATTTTCCAGCGACAAAAAATAAAATCAGTACTTTGCATTGGTCTACGTTATGACAAAGAGCTCGTTGGCTTTATAGGCTGTGATTGCGTTGTTCAAAAGCGAAACTGGACTGATTTAGACCTTATTCGCTTAAGGTTAGTAGGTGAAATGCTTGCTAATGCTTTCAAAAATTTAAATTACAAGCAAGAGCTACAACAAGCCCAGCAGCAACTCATTAATGCCAATCATAAACTTAACAAACAAGTTAATACAGATGGCCTTACAAACATTGCTAACCGACGCTGTTTTGATCAAACTTTAAAATGCGAAATTAAGCGCGGCGCACGTAATAAAGAACCCATTAGTTTAATAATGTGTGATATTGATTTTTTTAAGCGTTACAACGATAACTATGGGCATCAGCTAGGTGACGAAGTGTTAAAACAAGTTGCCAAAGCGCTGCATGATCTTTGTAAACGTGAAGGTGATTTAGCCGCTCGTTTCGGTGGTGAAGAATTTGCGATAATTTTACCTGCAGTCGACACAAATCATTGTCAAAAATATGCTGTTCTTATTCAGGAAAAAATTGCAGAACTTGCAATTGAACATAACTTTTCAAGTGCTAGTAATTACCTCACTTTGAGTATCGGATTTTATAGCCTTATACCCAATCAAAAAACAACACCTAAAGAAGTTATAACTAACGCCGACATAGCCCTTTATAACGCAAAAGAAGCAGGCAGAAATAAAATAGCCAGTTTTAAAAAAACCGACTAAGTCGGCGCGTTACAGTGAGTTTTAGTGGTTAAAAGTTCGCTGTAGTGATAATCTATACACGCTGAAATTATAAACAATACAACCACTCAGCGTTTAATTATTATAAGGAATGTTTAAATGGATCCAGTCACACAAATTCTCGATATGGTTTTTACTGTTGAGGCTTTTTTACTTGTTTTTGTTATCGTGCTTTTAAAAAGTAGCGTTAAATTTGTACCACAAAACCGCGCCTGGTTAATCGAACGTTTTGGTAAATACCAATCAACTAAAGAAGCCGGCCTTAACTTTATTATTCCATTTATTGATAGAATCTCGGCTGATCGTAGCTTAAAAGAACAAGCTCAAGATGTACCATCGCAGTCAGCTATCACTAAAGATAACATCTCACTTATAGTTGATGGCGTACTGTACTTTAGGGTACTAGACCCGTACAAAGCAACGTATGGCGTTGACGACTATACATTTGCAGTTGTACAACTTTCGCAAACAACAATGCGTTCAGAATTAGGTAAAATGGAGCTTGATAAAACATTTGAAGAGCGTGATTTACTTAATACCAACATTGTTGCAGCTATAAATCAGGCATCTGAGCCTTGGGGTATTCAAGTACTTCGCTACGAAATTAAAGATATTGTGCCGCCTAACTCTATTATGGAAGCGATGGAAGCACAAATGAAAGCTGAGCGTGTTAAACGAGCTCAAATTTTAGAGTCAGAAGGTGATCGCCAAGCAAATATCAACGTTGCTGAAGGTAAAAAACAAGCACAAGTACTTGCTGCTGAAGCCGACAAGGCCGAGCAAATTTTACGCGCTGAAGGTGAAGCAACAGCTATTACTACGGTTGCAGAAGCACAAGCAAATGCACTTATTAAAATAGGCGAAGCTGCAGATACAGAGCAAGGTCAAAAAGCAATTCAGTTAGATTTAGCAACTAAAGCAATCGCGGCTAAAGAAGCGATTGCTCGTGAATCATCAATTGTATTACTGCCAGACAACGCGACAGATGCAAGCTCAATGGTTGCCCAAGGTATGGCAATCATTAATAGCTTAAATAAAAAGCATTTGGGTTAATAACTAAATAAAGAGGTTTGTATGGATTTTATTACGCAAAATTTACCGCAAACACTTATGGTACTTGGTATTGTTGCTTTAATAATAGAAGTAGCAGTACTTGGCCTTTCTACATTTATTTTGTTGTTTTTTGGATTATCGTTATTCCTTACAGGATTATTAATGAGTTTTGGTATTTTACCTGACTCATTAGCAACAGCCCTTTGGAGTAATGCAGTTGTAACAGCTGGCTTAGCCGTTGCACTTTGGAAACCATTAAAACAAATGCAAAATCGCGTAGATAAGAAGCAAGTGAATAGTGATTTTGCTGAACTTACTTTTGTACTTACTAGCGATGTAACAGAACAAGGTTTAACTACACATCAATATTCAGGTATTAGCTGGAAACTCAAAAGTGAGCAACCAATTAGCGCCGGTACTGAGGTTTTAGTAACCAAAAAAGAAGTGGGTGTTATGTGGGTTAAGCCTAAAAGCTAACCATCACTTTAAAACAAGCACTGTGTATAATAAATTACAGTAAAACGGGCGGCTCAAACTGCCCGTTTTTTATGCCTGAGATTTGAAATACAGCGCCTTGTTCAGTAACAGTATTATTAATCGATTCATCAAATGCCGATGTCACAAGTAACAATTCAGCATTTTCACCACCAAATGCAGTGCATGTCGGTTTTATTGCACAAAGCTTTATTGTTTTAATTAGCTCACCGTCTGGGGATAAACATATAACACACCCCATTCCCCACACAGCTAGCCACAAATTACCTAATTGGTCGGTTACGCAGCCATCGGGGTCAACATCAGTATTATTAAATTGATAAAAAACACGTGGCTCAGAGCAAGGTTCGCCAGTTTGCTCATCCAAATCTAATACATAAATACAACTCGTTAAAGAGTCGCAGTAATAACCGCGTAAACGTGGCTTATCAAAGCACAATCCATTTGGGATACTCAAACCACTTACAACGGCTTTAAGCTGGTGTTTATAATAACGGTATATCTTACCGTCACCTTTTTTAGCATTTACGTCCATTGTACTTAACCAAAAACCACCCCATGGATCAGCGCGGCCGTCGTTTGAACGCCTATTTAGTTGTGTATTTTCAATATTAAGAATAAGGTGGCGAGTGCTCGAATTAATATGGTATTTGTATAAACCAGTACTTGTACCTAGTAACAAGTGCTGCTCATCAATCCACGCTATTGCACTGAGTGTATCAGGCATATTAACTGTTTTTAGTTGGCTTTCGCTGTGTATTTTTTTGCTTAAAAGTAATTTTTTATTTATGTCGACCCAAAAAAAAGTATTCAGCATAGGGTGCCAAAGAGGACTTTCTGCAAGCTGATTCTGTGTGCTTTCAAAAATGGTTACGCTAGGGTCAAACATAAATACTTATTCTTTATTATTAACAAAGCCTTGTAACCCAAACCTTACCAGAAAACAGTTGATTTCGCGATGTGTACCTGGCTTTAATTTATCAACACCTTCAGTAATCTCTATCGCATTTTTTAGACTGAGTTGATAACATCAAATTTAATAAAAAGGATTGACCATGAACAACAATAATAAAAATACACTCGTCGTTGAAGGCGGTGCAATGCGCGGTATATTTGCCGCAGGTGTGCTTGATGAGTTTTTAAAACAGCAATACCAGCCGTTTGAACGCTATTTTGGTGTTTCAGCTGGGGCAACTAATATAGCCGCATTTTTATGCAAACAACCAATGCGAAATTATAAAGTGATTACCGACTATTCATGCCGTCCTGAATTTATTAATTTAGCGCGCTTTATTAAAGGTGGTCATTTATTTGATTTAGATTGGTTATGGCAAGAAACAATTCGCGAAATACGCCTACATACGGAGGTATTCGAACAAACTCCACACGAGTTTTATATTGTATCTACGGCAATCGAATCGGGCAAAGCACACTATTTAAAAGCCACTAGCGCCGATATGGTGCATCAATTAAAAGCATCGTGCGCTATACCCATCGCGTATCGTGACTACCCTATTATTAATGACATAGCGATGACCGATGGCGGTGTTGCTGATTCAATTCCGGTTATAAAAGCTTACGAAATGGGTGCACGCGAAATCACCGTTATTTTGTCTCAATGTTTAGGCTATCGTAAAAAACCAAGTAAGGCACCTTGGCTTACTAAAAAAATGTATAAAAACTATCCCGCATTAATTCAAACGACCTTAAATAGGGCTGATTTTTATAATAAGTCTATCGATTTTATTATGAATCCACCTAATGACTGCAAAATCAATATTATTGCACCACCGGCTAATTTTAAAGTTGGGCGTACCACTAAAAAGTTTGAAATACTTAATCGTGGTTACAACATGGGAGTTGATACTGCTAAGGCCTTTTTAGCTAAATAACTGCATTATTTAACCTAATAATTGCGGTGCTTTACCCGCAATAACTGCGGTTAGTAAACCAGCTAACATAGCTCCCACAACGGTGCATATTGCACCGCCTAAAATACCGTAAACACTCATAAAACATATCAGCGCTAAACCAAATAGCAGTGCACTTAAAAATGTTTTAGTCGCTAATGTAAGTGTGTTTTTTCGTAGGTTGAGCATCATTAATAATAAACTTACCATCGCAATTGTAATTAGTAGCTCGTTCATGCGGGTTGTACCTCAATTTGTAATTTTTGTGTGTTTTTTATTTTTAAGGCAACAAACATACACACGATACCCACCACCATAAAGCTTATATCTACTACCGCGACAAGCGAGCTATTAAGGTTAATAACATTGCTAACGCCAAGTAAAATATTAAGTGGCAGCACCAAAGCAAGCGAAGCGCCGCATAGTAAAAGTGTCAGCTTAAAATAGTTTTTATAACCTATGGGCAATACACTTAATAGTAACCATGCCAACCACGTATAAAAGAACACGGGTCCAAAAAAGCTATTTTGCGCCACACCAACAACGCTATAATTAAGTAAAACTTGCACAGGAAATAGCACAAAGCTTGCTAATACCAAACCGCCACAACTGCCAATAATAAAACGATTCCAGCGTGCATATGCCTGCATACTCAGTGAAGGGCTACTGCCACGTGTGCGCTTTGTTAGCCACATCATCATGCCCGAAATAGGTAAAAGCGCAGTACTTAAGCCAAGCAATACCCAAAGTAATTTTACAAACACCCCTGCAAAGTTCCCAAAGTGCAGCGGAAACATCAACTCAATTACTTTTATCGAAACACCTGAAATATCACCAAAACTACTCATCGACTGTACAAACTCACCATTGCCCTGATAATGCAGTAACTGAGAAGCAACAGCCTCGCCACCTAACAAACGCAAATATACCTGCGCATTCGCATCGTTATGCGCCATTATTGTGACATCCCTAATTATTGCTTCAGGGTAACGACTATGAGCATGCTCTAAAATAGTGTCTATTTTTGTAGGTTGTTTAATGTGGCTAACTACAGGCTCAGGAATAGCAGTAAACGTTTCTATTAACTTATCTTGATCGCCACCAAAGCTCACAAACGCAGCTGCTGGTAGTAAAATAATGGTCGCGAGCCCTAAAAATGATCCTGTAAAACCAATCACAATGTTAAATACGCTGCCCCAAATACCTATAACCTTATGAGCATCGCTTACTGCAATATCTAATCCTTTATCTCGCCTAAACGTAAAGAGCTCTTTTATCAATTTGCGATGAATAAACAAGCCTGTCACTGCACTTACTAAAAGCGTTAAACCTAAAAACCCAGTGAGTATTAACCCAATTGGTCGCCCTAAATGCAAATCTGCATGAAACTCACCTATATAAGTTGGCGCATCTGTTTTTTTATTAGCGTAAAACTCTTTACTAGGCCCATAGTAAGTATTTTCCAGCGCCAAAGTATCTGGATGAAACTGGAATACTCTGGCCACCTCTTGGTCATAGTTTTCATCGCCATGGTGGGATTCAAATACCAACGTTAATAAATGAAAGTTATGTCCACTTGGTAAAAACACATGAATGTTTTCGCCAAATTCACTAGGCACTTTTTTATGGTATTCGTTTACTAGTCGATTAATTTGCGCGCTGGCAACGTGTTGGCTAGATTGCAGTTCTGGATTAGCCCATATTTTTAACTCAGGTCGCGACAGAACTGCTAACGCCCCACTAAATGCAACAATAAATAGCAGTACCGCAGTAATAATTCCTACCCAGCTATGTAATAAAAATAGCTTTTTTAAAGTAATCGACTTCATCCCTGCCCCTGCGTTAACGCCCAAAAACTCAATAAACCATGTAATACACACAATGCAATCATTACTACAAAAGGTTGCCATGCTTTTTGCGCCAAATACGCATAAATAAACAACGCAGTCCAAATAATAGGAAAGAGTAAAATAGGCAGTAATATTTGTTCATTCATTTGAAACGGTAAATAGGTTGTCATACCCGGAATCATTATTACCGCTGTAACTAGCGCTAATACACACGCAATTAAGTGCCTTCGCCGTGTAGCTGTAAACGTTTTTTTATTATTCATTATTCGCTCAATAAATTTGCCCAAACATATACAAAACAGCACATGCAAATGATAACAATTGCTATTATATTGTGCATTTAATACTTAATGCAATTTATTAAACAAATTAAGTCTAAAAACACTGTTGGTTTACCTTAAGAGCTTTTATGCTACGCCTCGCAATTTAGGTACGCAGTAATGCGTCATTTCAGTTAAGCCGAGTTCGGGCTTTTTAATTTTTCAGGAAGCAATAAACCGTGGATATAATTAACGCGATTATTTTAGGTATTATTGAAGGTATAACAGAATTTTTACCCATATCATCAACTGGGCACTTAATTGTAGCGTCAAAGTGGTTAGGCATTGAATCAACAGATGCTAACCTCGCCTTCGAAGTAATTATCCAGCTTGCCGCCATTTTAGCGGTACTAGCCAACTATAAAGACAAGTTTAGCCCTAAACATTTCAATTTATGGGTGAAAGTTGCCATTGCATTTATTCCTTTGGGTATTATTGGTTTTATATTTAGTGATGTAATAAAAGCACTGTTTAGCGTACCAGTAGTAGGTGTTATGTTTATTGTAGGCGGTGTGATTTTTTTACTATTAGAGCGCAGTTATAAAGAGACTCACTGCACAACTACCGATGTAACCCAAGTTACTTATAAACAAGCTCTTTGGATTGGCGTAGCACAAGTATTTGCGTTAATTCCAGGGACTAGTCGTGCTGGAAGTTCTATTGTTGGTGCCATGTTGTGTGGTTTAAACCGAAAAGCCAGCGCTGAATTTTCATTTTTACTTGGTTTACCTGTACTTGCAGCAGCCTCAGGGTACGACTTACTTAAACATTACCAACTGTTTAGCTTAGATGACCTAACTGCCCTTGCTGTGGGTTTTTTAACGTCTTTTATAGTTGCTTATTTTACTATTAAACTATTCATACGCTTTCTAGAAAATTTCACTTTTGTTAGTTTTGGTCTTTACCGAATCGTATTTGGTGTTATTTTACTAACTATAGCCTACACATAAGAGAATATTATGAGCGAAAAAATAAACGAAGAAGCACTCCACGCCCTAAAAATAGCTTTTACTTACATGCCTAAAGCGATTGAGGTGACAAAGTATGAATATGGCGAGCGCTACCAAAGCGTGCTTGATCACATTGAAGCGGTACGTGAAACACTGCTTATTAACGATGTTGACCCAGAGGAAGTAGGCGGCGATATCAACCCGCAATATACCCCAAATTCAACGTATTAAAAGTATACCGCTGAGTATTATATGCTCGGCGGCATGTTGCGCTATATACAAGGGCCTGTTTATCTTTCGAGGTTAAATTTACAGCAGACTGTTTGGTATTTAGGCAAGGCAGAGCCTATTTAGTGTGGTTATTCCCCATAAATAGGCGATAACGCAGCATAAATGCCAAACATGCGTTGCCCTTTGGGTTCTGCCTAGGGACAATTTACTCTTTGTTGCTCGGTTTTTACTTATTCTTACATGGATGTAAGCCAGTAGAATAACGCAGGAGCAGTTATCGAGCCCACTAGGTTACAAACCTCGCGCCGCGATTAAATCGCCCCTAGATTGAACAAATTTTAATCCTGAAAGGTCAACAGGCCCTACTACTATTAATAAACCACTAACTTAGTTCATAAAAACATAAGGTTATAAAATTTAATACGTATCAATTTTAGTTATTAGTAATTAAAACTGCTAAACTGGATTTTAAACTAATACCAATGCCCTAATTGGCCTATGTATTATATAAATTGAACAAAAGCTTACGGGGTGTTTTCTTTTGAATTTTTTACGATGTTTTCACGATATAGTTTCTAATCAATCTCTTGATTTTGAAAGTAAAATTAATAAGCTCTTAGTGTTTGGGTTAGAAGTATTTGACCTTGAGCTAGGTATTATTAGTAAAGTAGATGAAAACAGCTACACCGTTTTATATGCCAAAACCCCTGACAACTCACTTTTACCCGGTACCGTGTTTGAATTACAAGGCACCTATTGCGTACATACGCTCGCTGCAGGCTCTGCACTTGCCTTTCATAAAGCATCTCAAAGCGCAATTGCAAACCACCCCTGTTATATAAACTTTCAGTTAGAGTCTTATATTGGCGCGCCAATAAAAATTGGTGAAAAAATATTTGGTACCGTTAACTTTTCATCCATAAACAGCTCTCCAGCTTTTAATGATGCAGCCTATGATTATATTGAGTTATTTGCACAATGGCTTGGATCGGAATTTGCTCGCACCCAAGCTAAAGAACAACTAATAAAAAATAGTAATACTTTATTAAAGTTAGAACATGTTGCAAATATAGGTACATGGGAGGTTGATCTAATCTCCGATAAAATTACCTGGAGCGAGCAAACATACCTCATACATGAGGTGGATGAACAATTTCAACCGCAAATGAATTCTGCAGTCGAGTTTTATAAAGAAGGTCCAAGTCGTGAAGGCATTACTCGCGCGGTAGAATTAGCCATAGAAAAAGGCAAAAAATGGAATCTAGAACTAGAAATAGTAACCGCTAAAAATAAACATTTATGGGTGGCTACCTTTGGTGAGGCCGAATTTGATGAAGGCCGATGTGTCCGATTATTTGGCACCTGCCAAGATGTAACCGAGTCAGTAATGCTCCGAGAAGAGCTTAAACAAAAGCAAGCTCAAGCAGAGCGCCTACTTGAAGACAGAAGCATGCTATTTGCTAAAATCAGCCACGAATTAAGAACCCCACTGAATGGCATTACAGGTATGCTAACCACATTAGTTGATGAACACAGTGAAGAAGTTCGCGCTGAAAAAATTAAAATAGGACTTAGAAGCGCCGATATTTTACTTAGTATTATTAACGAAGTGCTCGATTTTTCTAAAATTAATCATGGTGAGCTAAAGCTTGAACCTACTGACTTTTTACTAAAAACAATTTTTACCGATTTAACTTCTTTGTATACACCTCTATTTAAAAACACACATGTAACGCTACAAGTAAATAATACAATTGATGACAACTGCTGGGCGTTTAGCGACAACACACGCCTTAGCCAGATTGCTTCTAATTTACTGAGTAATGCACTTAAATTTACTGAAAATGGTTCAGTTACATTAAACACCAGCCTTTCTAAAATAAAAAATAAGCTAAGTTTAAATATTGAAGTGTCTGATACAGGCCGAGGAATGAGTAAAAACTTTTTAGAATCACTGTTTTCTCCTTTTTCTCAAGAAGTAGATGCTAAAAATTCAAAAGGTGGAACAGGCCTTGGCCTTGCAATAGTAAAAGAGCTTGTTGAATATATGGGCGGCAAAATAAAGGTAAAAAGTACACCTAATAAAGGCACTACGTTTTTAGTAAATATTCCTATTGAGAAAGGGACAGAACAAAAACAAGAAAGCCTTAAATCAACGTTAGATATCAACGGCAGTGAACTATCAGTGCTTGTAGTCGATGATAACGACATTAATAGGTTGGTACTTCATGCTTCTTTAGGCAAACTTAATATAAAAGCCGACTCTGCAGTTGATGGCCAAGATGCTGTATTAAAATGTCGCCAAAAGCATTATGACCTTATTTTTATGGACTGCATAATGCCCATACTCGATGGATTTGAGGCAACAAAGCAGCTTAGATCAGAAAACATCTGCTCGCATGAAGAAACCTACATAGTGGCTATAACTGCTAATACTTCATCACAAGACAAACTTGCCTGCAAACAAGCCGGTATGGATATGTTTATATCAAAACCGTTTAAACTACCCATACTTGAAAAAGCGGTTATTAATGCGCTTGAGCATACCGTAAAAATCAGCTAATTTTTACTGCACTGCCACTGGTAAAAAATAAGAACATAAAATGAAAAACATAATTAGAACTATATTACTAACAGTACTTATTGTTGCAGTATTTAAAGGCGTTTCCACTGGGCAATGGAGCTCATCAATAACAATAGTTATCGTATCAGGCGTATTGCTGTTAGTTACATTTATCAGTGCTAAGCCATCACGTGGATCATCAGCTTATACTGGCAGTGACTCATCAGTTTCCTCTAGCAGTAACTCATCGCATTCTCATACAAATTGTAGCGGCGGTGATTCTGGTGGTGGGTGCGATTAAATCGTGTGCTAATTCTTAAGCATTAAAAAAGCCGCCTTTGGAGAAGGGCGGCTTGGGTTAACAAACAGCTATGGGTGTAGCCTTGCTGTTATATCAAGAGAGTTTTTACTAATTACATTAAGCAGCGCTTTGATCAGCTTCTTCAGAGTGACGAATTAAATAATCAAATGCACCTAAACTTGCTGTTGCACCGCTGCCCATTGCAATAATAATTTGTTTAAACGGAGTATTGGTGGCATCCCCCGCGCCGTAAATTCCTGGTAGTGACGTTGCGCCTTTAGCATCAATCAGTATTTCACCAAATTTGCTTAATTCAAGGTCGCTGTCTTTTAACCATTCGGTATTTGGTATTAAGCCTATTTGTACAAATATACCGGCAAGTTCAAGCTCTTTGCTCTCTCCCGACACTCTATCTGTGTACATTAAGCCAGTTACTTTTTTACCATCGCCAAGTACTTCGGTAGTTTGTGCACTTTTGATAATGGTAATATTAGCCATGCTTTTAGCTTTACGAATAAGCACTTCATCAGCACGTAGTGTGTCTGCAAATTCAAGTACCGTAACACTTTGCACAATATTAGCTAAATCGATTGCTGCTTCTATACCTGAATTACCACCGCCAATTACGGCAACAGGTTTACCTTTAAATAAAGGGCCATCACAATGTGGGCAATATGCCACACCATGGCCGCGATATTCTTGCTCCCCTGGTACGTTCATTTCGCGCCAGCGTGCACCAGTGGCAAGTACGAGCGACTTAGCTTTGAGTACTGCGCCATTTTCAAGTGTAATTTCGTAGCCATTGTTATAACCAAGTGCCGCTGCACGCTGATTATGCATTACATCTACATCGTATTCTTTAACGTGCTCTTCAAGCTGGGCAACCAATTTTGGCCCTTCAGTCGCCTTAATCGAAATAAAGTTTTCTATTGCTAATGTATCTGCAACTTGTCCACCAAATCTGTCGGCAACAATACCTGTATTTAACCCTTTTCGTGCTGAGTAAATCGCAGCCGATGCGCCCGCAGGCCCGCCACCAATTACAAGTACATCAAATTTATCTTTTTTACTTAGCGATTGAGCTTGGCGCTGTGCCCCTTTGCTATCTACTTTATTGAGTATGTCGGTAAGGCTTAGTGCACCTTGGCTAAATGGTTCGCCATTTAAATATACAGCCGGTACAGCTAAAATATTTCGCTCTTCTACTTCATCTTGAAATAATGCGCCATCAATCATGGTCGCTTTAATATTGCTGTTTGTCGCTGCCATAGTATTAAGTGCTTGCACTACTTGCGGGCACGTTTGGCAACTTAAACTTATATATACTTCAAAGTTAAGTTCTTGAGTAAGCGATTGTATTTGTTCAATGTCTTCGCTTTTAGCTTTACTTGCGTGTCCGCCAGTATGTAAAAGTGCTAGCACTAAACTTGTGAATTCGTGGCCCATAGGTACGCCTGCAAACGTAATATGGGTATTTTTAATAGGTGAATGTACAACCATTGACGGGCGACGTACGCTTGTATCAGGATTGTTTATTACCGTAAATTTATCGCTCAGTGAAGCTAAATCGTTCGCTAAGCTTTCTACTTCTGCTGATTTTTTGCTGTCATCCAAGGCAATAAGCAGCTCAACAGGTTGAGTAAGCGATTCAAAATGGCTTTTTAATTGATTTTTTATGTTGTTATCTAACATGGCTTAACCCTTTTAGGAAAATTTAAACAGCAAGCCTCCCATGCCAAATAATGCATGTGCTTAAACAAGTATATTGATATAGGAGGCACCAACAAACGGATGTTCGTTGATTTAAGGGCAGTTACCTGCCCTTATAGTAGGAATAAATCTATACTTAGATTTTACCAACTAGGTCTAGTGAAGGTGCAAGTGTGTCTTCACCTGGCTGCCAAGATGCAGGACAAACTTCACCGTCGTGAGTTGCAATGTATTGTGCAGCTTGTACTTTACGAACAAGTTCTTTAGCGCTACGGCCAATACCTAAATCGTGAGTTTCAATAATTTTAATTTCGCCTTCTGGGTTCATTACAAATGTACCGCGAAGTGCTAAGCCTTCTTCTTCAATCATTACGCCAAAGCTACGAGTAATACGTCCTGTTGGGTCGCCAATCATTGGGTAAGTAATTTTACCAATTGTGTCTGACGTATCGTGCCATGCTTTGTGAGTGAAGTGAGTGTCAGTAGATACTGAGTAAACTTCTACGCCCATTTCTTGAAGTTGTGCGTAATAATCTGCAACATCACCAAGTTCAGTAGGACATACAAATGTAAAGTCTGCTGGGTAAAAGAAGAAGATTGACCATTTACCTAGAACATCTTTTTCAGACAATTCTACAAAGTCACCGTTGTGGTAAGCGGTTGCATTGAATGGTTGTAATTTAGTATTGATTAATGAAGTGCTCATGGTATTTCCTCATCTATATTTAATGTATTTAAAAAGTAATCAACGCTCTCGTTTAAAACGACCTTCTGCGTTGGCTTGGTTAATACAATAAGGCTAATGGATAATTAAATAAAATTGATTGTTTAGATTAAAACAATCGGTTTTTTGGATTGAACTATATAATCCCTGTTATCGTAAGCATTATTTGGATTGTAAACGCTGGCGAATTATTAAGATCGCTAATCGCAATACTGCTACAATAGCCGCGCTTCAAATAAGTCATTAAATATAAGGCACGCCGTAATGGAAAAATTTTTTAACCACATACAACTAGGTTACTTAGGCTTAATCCCGTTTTTAGGGTGTGTGGGTTGGCCACTTATGTTTGGCAGTAATAGCCTTAACTTAGAGTTTTTTACTTTTTACAGTATCGCCATTTTAGCATTTATGGCAGGTAGCTTGTGGCGCGCCGGAGAGCAAAGCTATAGCAATGCAATTAAAGCGGTATTACCTGTTATCCCAGTTCCATTTTTATCATTTTTACCTGTAGAGTGGGCACTGGCTTGGCTAGGTGCTAGTTTTTGGTTAGTACTTATATTTGAAAAAGCCACGCCGCAATGGCAAACCTATCATAAAGATTATCAAAAAATGCGTGTAGTACTTACCTCTGTTGTGTTTGTTTGTCACATTCTGACTATTGGTATGAGTATTTACCCTAAATAGCAGCTGCAAACTTAAATATTGCGTGGTAATAAGGTAATATCCGCGCACTGCTATTTGAGGACACACCATGATTGACCAACTACGCCAACAACTCGACGAACTTGGCGAAAACTACGTAGAAAAAAACGCTGCATTTAAAATCAAAGTGATCCCATTTTTTTGTGCTATACGCATTAAAAAAGATCATAAAAGCGAAGGTCGTTTAAGCTTTTATTCAAGTCAATTACTCGAAATATTTTTAGTCGTCTTATTTTTGCTATTTGGTTTAACACTGTACGATACAGATGCAGGATTTACTCACGGCCCTATTCATATTGCCTTTGCCATTTTAATTACCTTTAATCTTATTATTAAACAAATCGCAATTGAAGGGTTAAAAACCAGACTTGCGTTTCATCGTTTACTAGCAAAAGACTCACAAACAAATAGCGATATTAATAATACTGCTACAAACATAAACGCTAAATAAAATATGTATTTAAATCCTCAATGGCGAATACTCACCGTAGGCGATGGCGATTTATCGTTTTCGAACGCTATTTACACTCATCTATCGCCAAAAGCTTTGGTTGCATCCACTTACGATGACCAAACTACTATTGAGAAAAAGTATCAGCACAATGCACTTGGTAACCTAAAAGCGCATAACGTTGAGATACTTAATAGTTTTGATGTAACAAATCCCGCGTGTTGGCAAACTCTAAGTGAAAACCAGCACAGCTTTGACGTGGTTATTTTTCAGTTTCCGCTTATACCTGCGTTTGTTGGTCGTGAAGCATTTGAAAACAACACGCGCCAAACCAGTATGAACGTATTAAACCGCGCTTTACTGCATCAATTTATTAAATACGCTAACGAATACGCACTTGATAAAAATGGTCCAATGCTGTGTTACATCACTTCAAAGGATGTAAAACCTTATCGAGAATGGAATATAGAAGGGAGTTTAAATAACGGTTTAAACGCTGATTATTTAGGCCAAATCCCATTTGATATTAGCCATTTTGAAGGTTATAAAATTCGTAATGTTGACCGCGATAAACACGTTAAAGACACCAGCGGCATAACTTACGTTTTCAGCCCAAAAAGTATTGATACACATACTAGCGAATTAAGCTCACGTCTTACCAAACCTGCATACTTAACATCTAACCATTGCCCCCTTTGCCGCGTTGGACCTTATATGGCAAGCGAGGACGAAACCAAGCATCTAAACGCTAAAAAGCATCAGCAAATGCTACATCTTGAAAGCGATTGGCAACAATGGCTAAATGAGTTTTATAGCTAATTAATAGCCCTACTACAGTTTATTTAATTACACCTTTTCGTGTTTAATTAAATCAGCTGCTTTTTCAGCAATCGCAATTACCGGTGCATTTGTGTTGCCGGTAATAATGGTAGGCATAATCGACGCATCGACTACGCGTAAGTTACTTACCCCGTGCACTCGCAAATTAGTATCCACCACTGCCATTGAGTCTTGCCCCATTTTACATGTCCCTACTGGGTGATATTCGGTATCTGCAGTTTGGCGTATAAACTCAATTAGCTGATCCTCATTATTTATATCAAGCGGGTAGACCATTTTACCGCATATGTTATCAAAAGCTTTGCTTTGCATAATAGCGAGTGTTTTTTTAAGACCAGCAAGCATTACAGTTAAATCATCTGGATGGCTTAAGTAATTAGGGTCAATAAGTGGAGCACTACGCGGGTTGTTATCAGCTAATGTAATAGTACCTCGGCTTTTGGGGCGCATAATACTGCTGTGTATACTGTAACCATGCCCAGTGTGTAATTTACGACTATGATCGTCCACCAGCCCAATTACAAACTCTAGTTGCACATCGGGCGCTGGCGAGCCTTCAAATAATTTAATAAACGCGTGCGACTCTGCAAAGTTACTGGTTAATCGCCCTTGTCGTTTACTAAACCAGTTAACACAGCCTTTTATAATGCTGGCAATGCCTAGCGGGCTTATACCAAATGTGCCTTTATTTGTTTTTGATTTATAAAGTGGCACTACTGTTAAGTGATCCTGTAAATTAGCGCCAACACCTTCAAGTACGTGCTGAACCTTAATGTTATGTGCACTTAAATGCTCTTTTGGGCCAATACCTGAAAGCATTAATATTTGAGGCGAATTAATAGCGCCAGCACTAAGTATTACCTCTTTTTTAGCACGTAAATTAATAACCTCTTTATTACGCTCTATTTGCACGCCTTGCGCTATCTTATTGGTTATATTTATTTTATTAACGTGGCTATGGGTTAATACCGTTAAATTGGGGCGGTTTAAATGCGGTGTTAAATATGCTTTTGCTGCACTACAACGCTCGCCATTGTGCTGAGTTACCTGCGATAGACGTGCGCCGCTTTGCTCTTTGCCATTTATATCGTCGCTTAAATTAACTCCCTGCTCAGCACAGGCATTTAAAAAATACTGGTTTACATCACTTGGGTTATTTAGCTCTTGTACATGTAGCAGACCCTTTGTCCCGTGCAGCTCATTATTTGTAAACGCTTTATTGTTCTCAGCTTTAATAAAGTACGGGAGTAAACTATCAAAATCCCATCCCGTATTGCCATTAGCAGCCCATTGGTCGTAATCGTACTTATTACCTCTTATGTAAACCATTGCATTAGTCGAGCTTGACCCACCCAATACTTTGCCACGCGGCACAAAACCACACCGGTTATTAAGCTCTTTTTGTGGCACCGTATTGTAATGCCAGCTATTTATGCCATAAGGCACACTCGCTGCTATGCCTGCTGGCATTTGCACAAATACAGTGTTATCACTACCGCCAGCTTCAATTAAGCACACACTTACATTTTTATCCTCAGACAATCGCGATGCCATAACGCACCCACCACTACCTGCGCCAATCACAATGTAATCAAATGTTGTATTGTTCATGGTGTACCTTAATAAAAGTTTTAAACGGCCTTAACAGTAATAGTGCATAGAAAAACTCAACAAAACTTGATATTTTTAGACATAGTTTATTTGAGGTTAACCATGAGCAGCCTAATCAGAGCCACGTCATTACAAGGTATAGACACCCTAATTAGCGAATTTGGCGGCAATCCGCATGAAATAATGCAAAACTGTAATGTTAATAACGTTGACTTTAAAAATCTCGATAACCAATATTTACCTTATCGAGATTACGCTGAGCTATTAGAATACTGTGCTTGTAAGTTCAATTGTTCTAGTTTTGGCCTTAAGCTCGCAAGTAGACAAAATTTTGATATTTTAGGGCATATTGCAATAGCAGCTAAAAGTAGTACTAATTTAGGTGATGCACTTAATTGGGTTATTAAATACCTTCACTTGCACAGCCCTGCACTTAGCTTAAACTCCCACCCTTTAGAGAATGATAAAAGCTTGTTTTTATCATTCGAAATTAATTTAAAACCATTACCGAACATTAACCAAGTGATTGAGCTAACCATTGGTTTAGCATTGGCTGTTATTAAAAAGCTGAGTAATAACCGCTGCAAACCAATTAATATATTTTTGCCAAAAAAATTAAGTACTAATACTCGTGCCTATAACACTTACTTTGGTTGTAACGTTATAGAGCATCGCAACAGCGCTGGTATTGTAATCTCAAAAAGTGATTTAACTCTTGAGCTTGATCACCCTGAACTAAATAAAGTACAAGCAGCGCTAAGCTTCTTGGCAAAAAACAAAGAACACACACAACCATTACCCAACCAAGTTAGTGCACTAATTAGGCCTATGCTTCCTATTTATCAATGTAGTAACCAAACTATTTCAGCTGCGCTGGGTATGCACCCGCGTACTCTGCATCGAGAACTTACCAAGCATAATACGAGCTTTGTAAAACTTAAAGATGCCACTCGTCGCGCTTTAGCTGCACACTACTTAGCACAAAGCCAATTTACAATATCAACCATATCTGAGCTTTTAGGGTATCAAGAGCAAGCAACGCTAAGTGTTAATGTTAAACGCTGGTTTGGATGTTCTCCTCGAGCATATAGGACTAAAAAAATGTTAAACTAAACACTCTTATTATTTTTATTTAAGCTAAGGAGTGAGCATGAACTTTGTTATTGTTGGCACCAATTTTATTAGCGACACACTGTTAGCCGCTGCAAATACGTTAAACGATTTTAATTTATATGGTGTGTGCTCGCGCGCAGTATCAAGCGGCGAAGCATTTTTAGCCAAACACCCACAAAATGCACAAGCAAAAATTTTCACCTCAATCGAGCAAGTATGCCAAGATCAAAATGTTGATGCTGTCTACATAGCCGCCCCTAACAGCTTACACAAACAATATGCCGTTATGTGCCTAGAAGCGGGTAAACATGTCCTTGGCGAAAAACCATCAGCAGCCAATTCTAAAGAGCTTGCAAGCATTATAGCTACAGCAAAAAAACATCAGCGCCTTTACATGGAAGCCATGATGACCACTCACTTGCCTAACTTTGCACGGCTGCAACAGGCAATGGTAAAAATTGGCACACCACGTAAATATATTGGGCAATACAGTCAATATTCATCGCGTTACGATAAATATAAAAATGGCGAGCGTCCAAATACGTTTTTACCCGAGTTTGCTAATGGTGCTTTAGTTGATTTAGGGATTTACCCACTGTATTTATTGATTGCACTTTGGGGAGCGCCGCAAAGCGTAAGTGCCAGTGGCGTATTACTTGATACAGGTGTAGATGGTGCGGGCGATGTATTACTAAACTACGCAGATAAACAAGCCGTTATTAGCTACTCTAAAATATCGCAAGGCGACAACATAACCGAAATACAAGGCGAGCTTGGACGCATACGTATAGAAGCCGTATCGCAACTCAAAAAGGTGGAGTTTATTGCTAATAATGGTGAGGTAGAGGTTATATCCCAGCCGTTTGATGAGCACTTTATGAAATACGAAGTTGAACATTTTATGGCGTTAGTGAAGCAAAATATTCTTGAGTCACCCGTTAATACACATATTTTAGCCAGTAACGTAATGAGCGTACTTGATGAAGCGCGCAAACAGCTTGGCGTTGTGTACCCTAACGACTAATTAAATAAAATATGGGCGTTAACCAACGACAGTTAACGCCCAGAAGAAAGCTTAAATAGCTCTCGTACAACTACACATTTTACAAAACACACTTTACAAACACATTTAAAAATAGCGATCCCCATCCATGGGCAATCAAATACTTCTACAGCAAACTTAACACTAACAACCCAAATTCGGTTTATTACCAATATTTATTATTCAATAACCTTAAAACTAACCTAACACATAAAAACATTACCAATCAAGCTAGCCAATTGCATTATTTTAAACTAAATTGGTAATACAAGAATACAACCATTGGTGTATAGTGGTTTTTAACCATAACATCGCGTTAGAATTTTGACATAATAGTGAATTTTGAGGTAACCTCTGGTATTAACAGTTGGTTTTGACTTTTAGGCCCCAGAGGCCATTATTCCTTAAGGTAATGAAGGTAAAGTATGGGTAATCGTCGCTTATTTTGGCGCATAGTTGATAAAATTGAGTCTTTAATAAATCAAGGCGAATTTTCTGCTGGGAGTCGTTTACCACCTGAACGTGAACTTGCAGAAATGTTTGATGTAAGTCGCCCTACCATTAGAGAAGCTATTATCGCATTAGAAGTACGTGGCCGAGTTGAAGTTAAAACCGGCTCTGGTGTTTACGTAGTAGAACAAAAAAATGCATCTATAAAATCAAAAGAGATCAGTGCATTTGAACTTACTCAAGCTCGCGCATTAATTGAAGGCGAAATTGCCGCTTTAGCTGCTCAAAGCATTACAGAAGAAGAACTAGAGCAACTAAATAAAACATTAATTGCCATGGAAAAAGGCCTTTATGTTGAGCAAGCCGACCGTGAGTTCCACGAAATTATAGCTAGAGCAACACGCAATAAAGCACTTGAATTTGCAGTGTCTAACTTGTGGGATTTACGTTTAACAAACCCACAAATTGTTGCTGACTATGGCAGTGTGTGTAAAAACAATAACGAGTGCGTTATGGACGAACACACCGCTATTTATACAGCTCTAAAGTCGCATGATGCAAATGCAGCGCGCAGTGCAATGCACAAACATTTTAACCGCTTAATTAATGCTTTATTTGACGCTGTAGAATCGCGCGCACTTGAAGAAATTAAACGCAAAAATGATGAAAAACGAGGCCTCTACTCGCTTGATGGCTTAGTTAATAAAAGTGCCCACTAAGGCCTTTTAACCAACTGATTAAAGTTAGCAAACGCCTGTTTGCTAACTTTACCTCTTACTTTATTTACCTGCCCTATTAAATATACTTTTAATTGCGCTATTTTTGGTCGCAAACACTTACCTATAAATTTAAAAAAAGATACTATGCCGCCATTAATATCGGGCGGGTTTAGCTTTTATACTCCCTGCATTACATAACTAATTGATAGAGTTACTCAACTCAAGGATAAAAATGCAAGCATCTTCAAAAAGTTATTTACTGGCTATAGTGTGTGTACTGCTTGCTATGATGACCATTCAAACGGGCGCGTCATTTGCAAAGCAGCTTTTTCCTATTGTTGGCCCTGAAGGTACAACTGCCCTTAGGCTTGGTTTTTCTGCCTTTATACTTTGCTTAGTGTTTAAACCTTGGAAACACTTACCTACTTCTGGTAATCGTATTCCTATAATTGTGTATGGTTTAAGTTTAGGCGGCATGAACATTTTGTTTTATTACGCCATTGAACGCATTCCACTAGGCATTGGTGTAGCGCTTGAATTTACAGGCCCGCTTGCTGTTGCCTTATTTTCATCACGCCGCAAACGTGACTTATTTTGGGTTGCCTGTGCTATTGCCGGTATTTTGCTTCTGCTTCCTGATATGAGCGGCCAAGACAGCCTTGATCCATTGGGTGTAGCGCTTGCGCTTGGCGCCGGTGCATGTTGGGCAGGTTATATATTATTTGGTAAAAAAACGGGCACACAAAGCTCTGGTGGAGCCACTGTCGCATTGGGTATGACCGTTGCCGCTATAGTGCTAGTACCTTACGGCGGCATTATGCAAAGCGCCGCGTTTACGTGGGAAATTATCCCACTGGGTATTGGTATTGCTATTTTATCAAGTGCACTGCCTTACACACTTGAAATGGTTGCACTGCGTAACATGCCTTCACAAGGGTTTAGCGTAATGATGAGCTTAGAGCCTGCAATAGCTTCGCTCGCAGGGTTTATTATACTGGGTGAGTTACTTACTTTATGGCAGTGGCTCGCTATTTTACTTGTTATTATTGCATCTGTTGGTAGCTCGTTTTCAAACGCAAAAAAACAGGCTACTTAATTAACTACCAAATAATCTAAATAACCTAAATAAAGTCACCACGCAACATGGTGACTTTATTATGTTGTATCCGGTAATTTTTTAACTCACAGCCTTACTTTGCTTTTTAGTTGTAACCAAATAGCCAATCAACGAAATAAGCGGCATGCCCGTTGCAACCAGTGCTATACCTGTCCACCCGCCCGCTTCATATAATGGGCTGGCAATAAGTGAGCCTACTGCGCCACCTACAAATATACTCGTCATGTAAATAGCGTTTAAACGCGCACGGCTTTGTGGTTCTAGTGCATACACTGCACGTTGACCCAATACCATATTGGCCTGCACAGCAAAATCAATAAACACACCGGTTAATGCCAATACTATAATGCCGTAAGGTAGCTCAAATAAGCTTGGTAAAAAGCACACTGCTGCAATTACTTTGGCCAGTAACGATACCTGATGTGTATAGCCCTTATCTGCCAAGCGACCAACAATAGGGGCTGCTACAGCACCTGCCGCACCCACTAATGCAAACAATGCTATTTCTGATTGCGATAAACCATACTCACGGGCAAGCACAACCGGTACGCTTGTCCAAAATAAACTGAACGATGCAAACATTAATGCTTGAAAAAGTGAACGTTGGCGCAGCACTGGTTGGCTTATCATTAACTGTTTAAGCGATTTTAATAACTTAAAATACGTTGTTTTATGGGTAGGTTGCCTGCTTGGAATAGCAAAATAAATTACGCCTGCAATAAACACCATACACCCTGCTGCAAAGTAAAATACAGCGCGCCAACCAAAGTGATCGGCTATTAAGCTCGATATAGGTCTTGCCAGCAAAATACCTAGCAAGAGACCCGCCATAATATTGCCAAGAACCTGCCCGCGCTTCTCGTCAGACGATAAATGCGCAGCAAGCGGAATAAGCACCTGAACAGAAACCGAGCTCATACCTATCATTAAACATAAAATAAGCATTACATTAGGTGAATCAGCAAGTGCCGTACCCACTAAACTCAAAAACGACACAGCTAAAGTAATAAGCATTAAACGCTTATTTTCAATTAAGTCAGCTAATGGCACTAAAAAAAACAACCCCAAAGCGTAGCCTATTTGTGTAAGCGATACGATAAGGCTAGCACTGTGCGCACTTAATCCAACTTCTGGGGCAAGCAACTCAATAATAGGTTGAGCGTAGTAAATATTGGCAACAATAAGACCGCAACACAAAGCAATAATGGTAACGAGTGTATTGCTAAGTGGTTGCGCTGAAACGCCTGTTTGGGTCATGTATGTCTCTACTTTATAAAAATAATAAAACCCAACCAGCAAACGCGGGTTGGGTTTTTACAAAAAGCTTCGTTTTATTTTATTGGTGATGGCTGCCCATGTGGGCTTGAGCGTAAATACTGTTTAGGTGCAGTTACTGTAGCGCCAAGCTCTGCAGCTGCATGCCACGGCCAATGCGGGTTATATAAGATGCCACGCGCCAGCGCTACACCATCGGCTTGCTGCTCACTAATAATATCTTCGGCTTGTTGCGCCTGTGTAATTAAACCCACCGCTATAACAGGCATTTTAACCGCTTCTTTTATGGCTGTTGCAAACGGTACCTGAAAATTAGGTTTTACTGGTATTTTTTGCTCAGGACTTAAACCCGCAGTACTTACATGAATAAAATCACAGCCGAGTTCATCAAGCGCTTTACTAAGCACTATCGATTGATCTAAATCCCAGCCGCCTTCAACCCAATCAGTTGCCGAAATACGCACACCTACCGTTTTTTCACTAGGAAATACCGCTCTTACCGCTTTAAACACATCAAGCAATAAACGCATTCTGTTTTCTAGGCTACCACCGTAGTTGTCATCGCGCTTGTTTGAAAGTGGCGACAAAAACTGGTGTAACAGGTAACCGTGCGCACCATGTAGCTCGATTAAATCAAGGCCGAGTTCATCAGCGCGTTTAGCTGCACTGACAAAGTCTTTAATTAATGAGTCTATGTCGTCTTGGCTCATTGCTTTTGGCACAGGGCTGTTAGCGTCGTATGCTATTGCAGAAGGAGCGAGCGTTTGCCAGCCATTAACATCATCAGGTGCAATAGCGCCTATATCTTCCCACGGCTTACCTGTAGAAGCTTTACGCCCAGCATGCGCTAACTGAATACCAATAGGCATAGGGCTATATTGTCTTACTGCTTTTAGGCTTTTGCCCAGGGCTTGCTGGGTTTCGTTATTCCAAAGCCCTAAATCGCCGTAGCTAATACGCCCTTCTGGGTTTACTGCTGTTGCTTCTAAAATTAGCAATCCTGCACCACTCAAACTCAATTGGCCCAAATGAATAGTGTGCCAATCGCTAGCAGCGCCATTGTTTGCTGAGTACTGGCACATGGGTGCAATAATAATACGGTTATCTAACGTTACTTGCCCAAGTGATAAAGGCGAAAATAGTTGGCTCATTGTTAATCCTTAAAAACACGCACAAAAAAGTGCGGACAAAATAAAAAAGAGAATACGAAGCGGCAATCAAACACGCTCACTCAATAACTTACACAGTTACTTATAAATACGACTACCACTCTTAATGGGGATAAAAACACACTTTAATAGTGCTGATAAAAGCATAACTAATGACATTATAAACTATCAATTTTAATGTAATAATTTGTTTAACGAACACGTCATAAAGCCATCTTTAAAAAATGAATGACTATTTACCTTTAAACAAGGGTGTGATTTTTAACCTAACTGTACCTAATAGCACTAAGCTGTTGCTTATATTGCCTATTAACTAAATAAAAACCCCACATAAAAACCATATTTATTCTATAAAAGTGAATTAAAATTCAATTTAGATATTCCAAGCTACTTCACTCCCTGATAAACTGCTTAACTTAATTTACTAATGTAAAACATTTGAACTGGGGATCACTTTTTATGTTTAAACCAAGCTTGTTAACCTTGGCTATTTCGAGCGCTGTTTCTAGCGTATTTTTATTGCCTAATGCTGCACTTGCTCAAGAAGAAGTTGCAGCTAAAAACAAATCACTCGAAGTAATCGAAGTTACAGCAACAAGGCGCAGCGGCTCTGTGCAAAATGCACCGCTAAATATTACAGCCCTTGATGCAGATATTATGAAAGATCAAAATATCAATGAGCTTGCGGATGTAGCACGCTGGGTACCTGGTTTAACAATTACCGATCAAGGTGGCCGCTCAGGCTCGCCTATTATTGTTCGTGGTTTAAATACAAACTCTTCTGGTCCATCGTCAGATGGTGGCACGGTATCTACTTACATTAACGAAATTCCAGTTTCGGTAGATATGCGCCTAGTAGATATTGAGCGTGTTGAAGTATTAATTGGGCCACAAGGCACGCTTTATGGAGCAGGCACATTGGGCGGTGCAATTCGTTACATGCTTAAACAGCCTGAGCTTGATTTTACATCGCTTGAAGTATACGGCGACCTATTTCAAACAAAAGAAAGTGACTCTTTAGGCGGCGAAGGCGGTTTTATATTTAACCTGCCACTAATTGAAGACAAGCTTGCAGTACGCGCCAGCTTAAACGTATATGAAGACCCTGGTTTTATCGATTACGGTTACGTAGTGCGCGAGCCTGGCGAATCGTTACCAGATCCTGATTGGAGCGACAGCTCAGCAGTTAACAACAATCTTAAAAATGTAAAAGACGCCAACGGCGAAACCACCACAACAGGTCGTATTTCTGTTCGCTTTAAACCAAATGAATCGTTTGAAGGTACGCTTAACTACTTTTACCAAAACCAAGACAGCGAAGGCCGCTCGATTGTTCATTACAACAGCCTTAATGCAAACAACGGTTTAAGCGACGTAATAGGTAAATACGAATCGGCTTATCGCTTTGAAGAGCCTCGCGAGAAAAAAGATCAATTACTAAGCCTTGAACTAAAAGCCGACCTAGGTTTTGCAGAGCTAGTATCGGCAACCGGTATTTCAAGCTTTGATGCCGACGGTCAACGCGATCAAACCGATTTACTTATTCGTCTTGATTACGGCTATGAAGAATTTCCTTCGTTTTCAACGTTTACCCGTGAAATAGACGAAGAAGATACCTTCACTCAAGAAATTCGCTTAGTGTCGCAAGGCGACAGCGACTTTAACTGGATTGTGGGTGGCTTTTACAACAAAACAGAAACCGAAGCGTCAAGCCGAGAGTTTACGCCTGGGTTTGACCAATTCGCTATCGATAACTTTGGTGGCGAGCAGCTAAGACCTGACTCATTAGAATACTTAGAGCTTACAAAAAGTACCGTCACTGAATCTGCACTATTTGGTGAAGTTGGCTACCAAGTTACCGACAAATTAGATGTGACCATTGGTGCCCGTTTTTACAAATACGATATAGAGTCGCAAGCGGCTTTTGACTTCCCGCTAGCAAATACATTGTATGGTGGAGTAGATCCTGATGTAACCACCGTTGCATACGAAAAAGACGAAGCAGGCGATAACGGTAACTTATTTAAATTTAATGCTAAATACCAGTTCACTGACTCAGTAATGGGTTACGTAACAGTAAGTGAAGGCTTTAGAATTGGCGGCTCAAACGGTTTAGTGTCTTGTCCTGATCCAATTGTTGAGGATCAACAAACAGGCTGTGGTAAACCTGACGAATTATTATATGAAGCCGACACCACAACAAACTACGAGCTAGGCTTTAAAAGTACATGGTTTAGAAGCCAACTACACTTTAACGCCGCGTTATTTAACGTAGATTGGGATGATGCGCAAATCACTGGCGCTACAGATATAGGTCAATTAACGTACCTTTCAAACGCAGGCAGCGCTAATGCAAAAGGGGTAGAAATTTCGACTCGTGCAATTTTATCTGACTCGTTTTCAGTTTACGCTACGTACGCTTACACAAAAGCAGAACTAACATCAGACGCACCATTTTTGTTTAATGCCGACGGTACCGGTGGCGCAGAAGACGGCGACCGTTTACCTGGTTCACCTGAAAACCAATTTTCGATGGGTGTAAACTATCAAACAGACGTGTTTAACGACAAAACGCTTGATATTAACTACGGTTTAACCGCGCAAAGCGACGTGCTTTCTAGAGTAGGACTTCGTGATAACGGCGAAACACTACCAGGTTACAGCTTAAGTAATATATCAGCTAAATTAACAGCCGATGCATGGTCAACTACGCTATATGTTGATAACCTATTCAACAAATACGCGGTTACCTCAGTTCGTCGTTCAGATGCCGATATAACATCAGCTAATGGCGCCGACATACAACGTAACTACGGCCATTACATTAATCGCCCGCTTACGGTAGGTGTTAAATTTAACTACAAATTTGAAATATAATTTATAGTAATTTTTAAACAATGTTGTAAGGCTCAAATTTATTTGAGCCTTTTTATTTTCTTTCACAAAATAATTACCAAAAACCATGCAGCCAAATTTAAAGCAACTTCATCAAAATGCAATACACTCCCTAAACCAAGGTAAAATAGAGCAAGCACACAAAGCCCTAGTGGAGTTAGTTACACTCAAACCAGACTTTGCTGATGGGTATTTTTTGCTGGCAATGGTTAATTTAACTGTTGGGCAAATACACAAAGCAATAAAGCTCATCGAAAAAGCCCTTACCCTTGGCCAAAGTATTGAATACACCGCGCAACTTGCTAAATGTTATGCACTTACTGGCGAATTACAAAAAGCAAAAAATACTGCCCTATCGGTGCCATTAAAACAAATAACTAAAGCACTTGATGCCGACACACTTGGCGTTGCACTTACTCAAGCAGGTATTCACGAGCAAGCACTTAACTACTTTGAGCACGCTATTAAACTGGCTACAGCAGCTAACAAAGCTCAACCACCGTTTTATTATAACTACGGTGTAAGCGCTAAGTTTTTAGGACTATTTGATAAAGCCCAACACGCTTTTGAAAATGCCATAGCGCTTAACCCGCTGCATCATCAAAGTCATTTTGCATTAAGTGATTTAACTAAAGTAAGTAAGCAAAACAACCATATTGAGCGCTTAAAAAACGTATTTGAGCAAGTAACACACCCCGATGCAAAACTGCATATTGGCCATGCTTTAGCAAAAGAGTATCAAGATATTGGTGAATTTTCAGACGCTTTTAACGCGTTAGAGCAAGGTAAAGTAGCAAAACGTGCTGTGCAGCCGTTTGATCATAAAAGCTCAACTGAGTTATTTGAACATATTAAACTCTTAAGTGAACAGCGCAAACAAGCGCTAACACAAGGTAACCCAACCGCCGAACCTATTTTTGTATTAGGTATGCCCCGCTCTGGCACCACATTAGTTGAGCGTATTTTATCGAGCCACAGCGACGTGCAATCAGCCGGTGAATTACAAGACTTTGGCCTGAGTGTTAAAAAGCTAAGCCAAACACAAACACCTCACGTGCTCGACACTCAAACGCTCAGTAAAGCCTACGAGCTTGATTTTAATCAGCTTGGGTCAACCTATTTAAACGCAACACGCGTAATAACAGGCAGCCATAAACACTTTATTGATAAGCTCCCGTTTAACTTTTTTTATATCGATTTAATAACCAAAGCACTGCCAAACGCTAAAATCATTTGTATGCTGCGCGATCCAATGGATACCTGCATTGGTAACTACCGCCAATTATTTACCATTAATAACCCCTACTACGCGTACTCGCTCGACCTACTCGACACTGTAAAATTTTACAGCCGTTTTTACAAACTAATGCAGCACTTCAGCATGCAACACAGCAATATAAAATTAGTAAAATACGAAGAATTAGTCGCACAGCCCGAGCAACAAATTAAAGAGTTAGTCAGCTTTTGTAACCTAGAGTGGCAAGAGCAATGTATAGATTTTCACTTAAACACCGCACCGGTCTCTACCGCCAGTAAAGTACAAGTACGCCAACCATTAAATAGCAAAGCAATTGGGCGTTGGAAGGCGTTTAAGCCCCATACTGATGCAGCAGTGGATTACCTTTTAAAGCAGGGTATCAGTTTTGAGTAAGGGTTTTATACAATGGATTGATCAAGCGGAAGTGTACGCTCGCAAGCAAGTGAAAACAAGTTGCTCGCCGCACTTGAAACCGCTTTTGCAGATTAACCTAACATATTGCGCCACAATGTTTCGGCATTATGATTCATACGACTAAACACAAGATCTCTAAATGCGACAACGCGTGAAGCGATCATTTTTCTATCTGTCCATACCAAGTATGCCGTACCTTTAGGACATTCAACCTCCGGTAGCACTGGCACCAGTTTATTCTGCGAAGCTAGGTGCTCTAGTGCCACTTTTGGCATCAAACAAATACCCGCCCCTTCTATAGCCGCTTGAATATTCAACCTCAAACTATTAATTGAGTATTTGGGCTTAATCGGTATTTTGATTGGCTCCGAGCCTTCTTTTAGCAACCAATATGGGAAGTTATTACCAGCTAATACATTATGATCGAGTAATTCTTTAGCAGAACCTGGTGCTCCTTTTTGGGTTAAATAACTTTTTGACGCTGCCAACGCTAACTCAGTTTCAAATAGTTGGCGCTGAACAAGGTGAGAGGCCGTGGCTGGCAGTGTAACAATCGCCAAATCGATTTGCTCAGATATGAAGTCTTTTGCGTCCGATGCAAAATGCACATGAATATTCACCTTAGGATGCTCCGCCATAAACTCCAATGCGAGCGCTTGTAAGAAAAAATCGGCGAATGGCTCTGGACATGAAATATGAATATCTCCCGTCAACTCCCCTTGTGCATTTGAGAGGCTCTGCCACTGTTCATCTAGCCCGCTAAAGAGCCCTGAAAATTTATTATAAATCTCTTCGCCGGCATTAGTTAGTTGAAAGTTTTTTGAGTCACGGTGTAACAGTTTCTCATTCAACTGCTGCTCAAGGCTCGCGACTGAGCGAGAAACTGTTGGGGCTGAGGTATTTGCTTTTATACTTGCCGCCGCAAACCCTCCACACTCAACAGAAAGACAAAACCAATATAAGTTGGTCATATTTTTGGTACTGATCATCGTAGACTGCTTTTTATTTATAGAGTACATAAATGTACTTTTAAAATTCAATATTGTCTATTTTTGAATCTTTAATTTCCTCTTATACTCTCTCCATCGAATCGCCTTATGGCTACAGATACTGAATGGAAATACTTATGAAAAAATTTAACCGTAAATTTCAATACCCACTAATGATATCTATGGTACTGCCAACCATGCTGCTGGGGATGTCTGGCATTATAGCTTTTCGCAACCTACCTACTGGTGCTGACTTTGTCTCAGCATGGGGATCGACCATAGTACAAGTTGTACCTTCGGCATTATTACTGCTTGCTGTTGTTGCGCCAATTGTGCGCCTGTTTGTGACAAAGGTGCTGCTCAAGCCTGAGCAAGCGTAATCTATTCGGATACTTTCAATAAATTCGACAACGGAGTTAGAAATGAACCAACAGATTTTATTAGAAGCTGTGATGATTGGAACCATGTTTCTTATTACAGCGGGTTACTTCATACGTTCGAAGGACACAGTGAGCAATAAAACAAAAAACTTTGTAACAGCCCTCTTAGGGGGATTCATGGTGATGGCTGGAATGGCTAAGTTTTTCTTACCCTTCGCCGATATTTTTGCAGCTCAAATTGAGTTGAGTGGTTTACCTTTCCCTGCACTCTCAAAATTTGCAGGACAAATGGGTGAGATATTTGCTGGCCTTTTGTATTTACTTATCCTAACTGAAGGAAAGTTTATCTCATCGAAATTAGCGGCTATGATATTGAACCTAGTCACCATGCTTACTGTGGTTATTATGAGCGTGGCGGTGTATGTACACCTTTCACCCAATGTCCCAGCTGAGGTGCTGCCGCTGCAATCGAAGCCGCCAGTATTAACCGTGCTAGTTATGTTTGTTTCTTTGGGACTATGGTTGAGCAAGAAGAAAGTATAAATCTATTTGATTTCATCGGATCTATGAAGGTTGGAGATTTGCCTAACTCAAGCTTATCTGAAAAATAAAAGCCACTAGAAACCTGAAACACGTTTCAGTCCAAAACAAGCTTGGTAGGCCCTAATGTAGCATCAAGTTTTATTGGCTACTACAAATTTCCTAACTAGACGAGAACCTATATATAAATTGCCAAAAAATGAGCATACCGAGTGTCTGCAATTCGCTCTAAGCCAACTAGTAGCTACATGCAATTTGCAGATACTCAATACTTTAAAAGCCTTTGCTATATTACCAAGCTGAAGGTAACTCCAGCAGCACATTATTTTGTGATTATAAGGGCTTATTATTCTGTTTTTAAAACCATACCTTTCGATTGGGCAAATATTACTAGCGCAAATACTATTTCGGTTATCCCGCCAATAAAGGCGCCGATTACAAAATTGGCATTTAATACAATACACAGCATGCCAGAAAACATAAGCGAAACACCTAAAATCCAGTACACTTTCATGCCATATAATGTGTTGAAAACTAAATAGCGAACACCAATTATCATCAGCATTATTGAATAAAACCATTCAGCTTGAAGTTTTGCTACGTAAAACGCTAAAAACAAACCAACAAATAAAATAATAGTGCTTTCTAAGGCCAATTTACCTAATGGGTTTTTAGGGTCATGATTGCCAGAGCGTTTAAGTGCTTTTGAAAGTAACATGGCTAAAGGATGTATAAACATACCACCAAAAAACAAAGTAAGCATACTCGATTGATTTGAATGCAGTAATGCGACAAAGCCAGCTATACACCAAACCAAGCCAGACACTAATACACCGGTTCCACCACCGAAGTATGCGAGGTTCATATTTTGTTGCGCATCTTCAAACTTCATAAAAATCCTTAATTTTAGAAATATCCCTAATTTAATATTATCGCATCGTTATTAGTTACAAATCGTTACTCGAATACACACTTAAAATAGGGAATTTATAATCGGCAAACGATACAGTTACCGATTGTGTTTCGTTGCCTTTAAAACCGAGTTTAAATTCCATTGGCATGAATCGGCTGCCGTCAGCAAAAAGTGCAAGTAAGTGCTCCTCGCCTAATTCTCGATTACCCGACGATAAGTTAGTTAGCGTTATAACCGCCCAGCGTTCGCCCTCTTCATTGCTCATTAATACATAATTAACGATTTTAAAATCCCCTTTTTTAGGGGTTATGTTGCTATCGTTTGCAAACGATAAGTGCATGCTATTTGGTACTGCACGGTCAACATTTAGCGCGTTGATAGAGTCGGCTTGGGTTGCCCACGAAAGCACCAATAAAATGATCACTAAGGCTTTATTCACTGTTAGTTCCTTTTTATTACCTAGTAAAATACCTAGTAAATTACGTAACAAATTACATAACAATAACTGTTTAAATTATATTCGCATTCCATACCTATTATGTAAACAAACAATCATCGTTATTTACCCAGCGCTTTGGCTGCGCCACTACAGACTAAGCGCTCATTCAGTGTGCTTGCGCTACTTTAGGGTAATAACGAGTGATAAGAGTAAATAATTAAAGCTAACTTAAAGTAAAAAGCGCGATTAAACAGGAGTATAAACGTATGGCAAGCACACATAAAAACTCAACAATGGATTTATCTGATCCCAGTAATAGCATTCAAGTAAGAGGGGCACGCGTTCACAACTTAAAAAATGTAGACGTTGATTTACCTCGTAACGCATTGGTTGTTTTTACAGGAATATCGGGCTCTGGAAAATCGTCGCTTGCGTTTGGAACGCTGTTTGCTGAGTCGCAGCACCGTTACCTTGATTCGGTTTCGCCGTACGCCCGAAGGTTGATAGATCAAGTTGATGAGCCCGATGTTGATTCTATTGAAGGGCTACCGCCAGCGGTAGCATTACAACAACAGCGCGGCGCACCCTCGGTTCGTTCATCCGTTGGCAGCATAACAACTATTTCTAACGCGCTACGCATGCTTTACTCTCGTGCTGGCGAATACCCCAAAGGGCAAGGCATACTGTACGCCGATGCGTTTTCGCCGAATACGCCACAAGGTGCGTGCCCAGAATGCTCAGGAATAGGCCGAGTGTTTGAAGTAACCGAAAAGCTACTTGTGCCAGATGATACAAAAACTATTCGCCAGCGCGCCATTGAAGCGTGGCCACCAGCATGGCAAGGTAAAAACCTAAGCCGTATTCTTACTTCCCTTGGTTATGACATAGACACACCTTGGAACAAACTTTCTAAAAAAGCACGGGATTGGATTTTATTTACCGACGAAACACCTACTGTGCCGGTATACCCAGATTACACCTATGAGCAAACACAAAATGCGATAAAAAATAACGAAGATCCAAGCTACATGGGAACTTTTTCAAGCGCTAAACGCTTTGTTTTACAGTCTTTTGCTACTACCCAAAGCCCGCGTACAAAAAAGCGCGTATCGCAGTTTATGCAAATATCGCAGTGCCCTACTTGCCAAGGTAAAAAATTAAAACAAGCATCGTTAAGTGTTAAATTTGCAGGGCTCGATATTGGCGAGCTATCTCAACTTACATTAAACGAGCTTGCTAAAAAGCTAAGTAACGCCGCCAATACCAAAGTAAATAAAAATACAAAAAATCCAGAGCAAGCCATTGTTACGCAGCGCATTGCCAGCGATATACTCACCCGTATTGAAGCACTAACCATGCTTGGTTTAGGATACTTGTCGCTTGAGCGTACAACGCCAACGCTCTCACCCGGAGAGCTACAACGGTTGCGACTTGCCACACAAATTCGCTCTAAATTATTTGGGGTAGTTTACGTGTTAGATGAACCATCAGCGGGTTTACACCCTGCCGATACTCAAGCATTGCTAAAAGCGCTTGATGAGCTAATAGCGGCTGGCAATTCTGTATTTGTTGTTGAACACGATGTTAGCGTTGTTAAACATGCCGATTGGATTGTTGATGTAGGCCCTGATGCCGGTGTGCATGGTGGCAACATTATTTACAGCGGCCCTGTTGAAGGGTTAAGAAAAATAAAAAATTCGCACACCGGTCGTCACCTTTTTGCTAAAAACGCCAGTCAAGAGTCAACTCAAAACAGCGCGCAAAAAAAGGAGCAAAGGCAGCCTAGTGCGTGGTTAAAATTGGCTGATATTGAGCGTAACAATCTTAAAAAACTCAATGCAGAATTTCCATTGGGTGTTATGACAACCGTTACTGGGGTTTCGGGCTCTGGTAAATCAAGCCTAGTAAGCCAAGCGTTAGTAGAACTTGTTTACGAAGCACTTGGGCAAAAAGTAATACCGGAAGCGCCAACCGACGAAGCCGACTTACTCGAACAAGAGCTGCAAACACACACCAGCGGAAAAATCATTGAAGGTATAAATAATATAAGCCGCCTAATTACCGTAAATCAAAAAGCGATTGGCCGTACCCCTCGTTCAAACTTAGCTACCTATACGGGTTTGTTTGATCATGTACGTAAACTATTTGCTTCTACCCAAAAAGCGAAAGAGCGCCGTTACGATGCTGGTCGCTTTTCGTTTAATGTTGCTAAAGGTCGCTGTAAAAACTGTGAAGGCGTTGGCTTTGTGAGTATAGAGCTGCTGTTTTTACCTAGCGTTTATTCACCTTGCCAAGTGTGTCATGGCAAACGTTATAACGAGCAAACACTTGAGGTTACATATCGTGATAAAAACATAAGCGATATCCTCAATTTAACGGTTGAATCGGCGTATACCTTTTTTGAAAATGAACCTGCAATACTGCGAGCACTCGATGCACTTATGCAAGTAGGTCTTGGGTATTTGCGTTTAGGACAACCTGCCACTGAGCTTTCGGGCGGTGAAGCGCAGCGTATTAAATTAGCCACCGAGCTGCAACGTGCCCAGCGCGGCAACACGCTTTATATTCTCGATGAACCAACTACGGGTCTGCATCCATCAGATGTATCAATGTTAATGTCGCAGCTAAATAAGTTAGTTGATGCTGGCAATACCGTTATTATGGTTGAACACGATATGCAAGTAGCCCGCAATAGTGACTGGGTAATTGATGTAGGCCCCGGTGCTGGCGATGAAGGAGGAATAATTGTGGCACAAGGGAAACCAAAAGACGTAGCTAAATCTCAAACAAGTAGAACGGCTCCCTTTTTGTTAAATACTAGCCAAAGCTAAGGTTAACTTAAACTAAGCGCAACATTACAAACACTCTCGTAAATTACTAAGGATTAAGCGCCACACCTAAGTAATTTAATTTTGCATATGTTTAATAATTAACAATAGCGGCCATAAAAATCGGATGAAAACATTGAACAAGGTCATAAACTCAGATACGGTTTTAATCGAAATTAATTTAAAGCTAGTTGTAAATGTTAGTTATAAACCTAAAAATATATCACTTAAAAAATGGGTAACATAATGAATGAAAATCTCGACTCTAAGCCTAATGAACCTCAAGATTTAGAATATAGCCTGTATTATGAATTTGAAGATTTCAACCCTGAACTAGGCTTAATTACAAGGCTAGTTATAACGTTAGGTCCTGAACGAGTTCCTGAAGGATTTAAACATGACGGGCCATTTTCTGATGATTTAACAACGCTTTATAATGAAGGTATTGTTGACTGGGTATCAGAGGCTTATTTTATTAATGCGTCTAACGAACCGATTACTCTCGAACCTAAAAAGCTTGGAGTTCGTAAGTTTCAAAAACAATTTTCTGACGTAGTAACTATAGAACCACAAAAATGGTTTATTAGTGAGCCATTAATTGCATTGGATAGCTTTTATGAAATAGAAGCTGATTTTATATTAGAATTTAATTGCAATAATTTAGTGCTTAAATTTGAAGATGTAGCTAAAAGAATGACTGCTGATGAAATTAAAAATAAATACAACGCTGCGCTATAAAACCACGCTAAAGCAACGTAATATTTTTATATAAACTTAAATCACCTTAATATAACCCGTAAAAACTATGGGTTATATTAAATAAATTTAGTTATTGATGTAACAACTGGCACAAAATGGCTTAAACCCAACCTTATTAATATTACCAACTTATAAACTGCTATTGTGTTTTTCTATTTCAAGCTCAATTAGTAATGCTGAGTGGGCGTCATTTGCGGCGTATACTTTTTGGTGATCTTTTAAAGGAAAAACTGACCAGTTTGAACGTTGCGCGCCTTTAGATAAACGCTGATTAAAAAACATTGCCACAGCAGCTCTAGCACCAACGCGCTGTTTTACCTGCGCAAAGTGCATAACTTTAGAGGATAATTCGACTGTATTTTCTAATTTAATTCCAAATTTCCTAAAAATCATTTTTTTATCTTCTTTTAGTCCAAAGCCTACTTTTTTTATAGTTGGATCGGATAATATATCTTCAATTTCAGTAAAGTTTTCAAAAAATTTAGTCGGAAATAAAAACGCTTTTGTTTTTGTAGATAATTGAATTAAGTGAGGGCCATCGCTTATTTCGCCTTTTTTAAAGCAAGGCTTACTTTCTGTATCAAACCCTAAAATTACATGTTTTTTTAGCTCAACTATTGCACTTATCGCTTCTGACGCTTGCGTTACTACAATTATATTATCGAGGCTTAAACCGTCGTACATCGGTAAAAATTGAATCTGCTCTTTTGTTAATCTTTCCATGTATTATCCCGTTCAAAAAAGCTGAAATTTGGTAACTTGAATTTGCATATTAATAACCAAAATTTAAGCTCTCAACACAACCTTTATGATTTCATTACTATTTATAAACTCATGCACTTGCAAGTAAGCACTTGGTAATAGGTTGCCATACTCGATATTAAGATAATCAATTATTTCATCTACGCCCCAAGGTCCTAATGATGCTTTATAATCACCTTGTATTTGTCTCCACTGTGTATAATTTTTTTTAGAGAGTACAACATGCCCCACCCCGCAAAAACAATATGTAAAACCATTACTTTAACTCCGCTTAACTATATGTATTTATACTATTTTACGTATTCTCGTTAAATACTTGATAGACTCTTTCTGGAGATACTTTATTGAAATCATCGCTATAATATTCATTTGCATATTCAATAAAATCACTGGGTGTTTTTGGAATTGCACAGAGTAACCAACTCGCTCCATCGTCTTCATTATTTTTAAAATTAACCGGACCTTGTTGCCATGCCGCATCCTTTTCAGAGCGCCAAAAGCAAAATGTTACATGATCAATTTCAAAGTCATCGGCTTCTAAAATTTTGAGTAACTCTTTAGGCGTACCTTGGTACATTCCGGGCCAAATAGCATATTCATCTTGAGAGTGTGGGCTTACCTGCGATTCATGATCGAAACCTTTTATTAAAATAGTATTACTTGTTAAAACAATAACTATTTGGTCCCCACCGCCATTATCGTATGTAGCAATGTCAACACCACGCGCGTACTCTGCTTTATAAGAAAAACAACGAAGATGCTCATCATCACAAAATTCAATATCTAATATTGCACTCGCTTTTAACGCCGCTTTTAAATTTTTATTGGTTATATCATCTAAATCCATTTTAAATTCTTATATACAGTAAATAACCATGATTAGTAGTGATTGTTAATTAATCTCGCAATAAAAACAACCACTATAAACCACATTCTAAACTGGCGTTATTATAAAAAGTTTAAAGCTATTTAGACCAAAAAACCCAACCCTTATAATTGTCTGATTTTATAACCAATCTGAAATAGCTTTACCTATTTCGTGCGGCGAATCCTCTTGGATGTAATGAATACCGCTCACGGTTACCTCAGTTAAATTTGGCCATGTGCGCACAAAGTCTCTTGCGTAACCAACTAAAAAAGCACCCGGTTCAGCATTAATAAATAGCTTTGGAATATCGTGAGAGTTAGCTAAATAGCTCGCATAGCTTTTAACTAAAGCCACGGTATCGGCAGGCTCTCCAGCAATGGGCAGTTGGCGAGGCCCTGCTAAAATTGCACGGCGATCTTCTCCTGCATTTATAAAGGGTCTACGATACTCATCATGTTCTGCCTGCGTTAATTTGCGTGCAATGGTCGCTGGTAATATTGTTTCAATAAAAAAGTTGTCATCAAGCACCATTTTTTCACCCTCAGCTGAGCGCATAGTGCCAATAGGTCCGTGCAAATCTTTAGGAAAATCGTCCCATGTTGGAAAGTCAGTAACAATTGCTTCCATAAAGGCAATGGCTTTTACTGCATCACGATGTGTATCAGCCCAGTTAAAACCAACGCCTGAACCCCAATCGTGCAGCACCAAGGTAACGCTATTATTTACACCCAACGCTTCTAAAAGTGCAAATGTGTATTTGCTGTTTTCAGCAAGTGAATAGCTGCCCTCATGAGTGTTATCTAACTTTTGCGAATCTCCTAATCCAATCATATCGATAGCAATTAAACGCCCTTTTCCTTGCAAATAGGGCATGACGTTTCGCCAAAGGAAGCTAGATGTAGGGTTACCATGTAAAAACACAATAGGATCACCTTCGCCTTCATCTATGTAGGCCATTTTTTTATCTAATACTGTTTTAAACTTTTTTGTATAACGTAGTGTTTCTGAATCATTTTTCATTTAATTATATCGCTTTATTTAACTGATGAGCTGGCGGTAAATCCTCGCTCATCTAATTTGTGTAATATTCGAAGTAGATTAACTAATTTCGAGTTAATATACATGACTGAGTCACACAATAAATGAGAGCGCTTAATTTGTCACTATATTTATATGATCGAATCACATATAATTAAGTTTATGAAAAATGAAAAATATATATCAAATTTAATCGGCACGTTTGCTACTTCTGTTTCTAATGACATTGAAAAACAGATTGCCGAATTAGGCGGGCGAAGCCTAAGCCACGAAGCGGCACTGGTCACTATTTACAATCATCCTAATGAAACCATTGATGTACTAAGCAAGGTTTTAGGCTTAACGCATTCTGGTGCAGTTAGATTAATAAATACACTTGAAAAAGAAGAACTTGTAGAAAGGCAAAAGTCAGTAAAAGATGCCCGCTCTGTTGTTTTATGCGTAACGGATAAAGGGAGTAAAAGGGTTGAACTAGTACTAGGCAGCAGAGAAACAGCCACCTCTAAAATACTAAACAACTTTAATGATGAACAAAAACAACGCTTTTTAAGTTTGATAGAAATAGCACTTGGCAGCCTAACAAGCGAGCAGGTAGAAGCACGTAAAATATGCAAATTATGTAACGAAGGTGTATGCCGTAAACAAGGCTGCCCGGTAGAAAACTCAATTAAGTAACTAATTACTTCATGCATCTGCCCACTATAAACGTATTAAATTATTTGCTTTAATACGTTAGCGCTCAAAGTGTTAGCTCTTTAAAAAGCGTTCTATTTTAGGTTTTACCGTAACCGACATTATCAGCATTATAGTTAAACCTATTGGTAATGCGGCAAATAACCCTTCAGCCCATCCAGTTACAAATACACGCATATCTGCATAGCCAATATTATTAGTAGCAGTAACAAACGCCATCACCGACTCCATGATCAGCGCCATAAAAACACTAATAACTAAATTACGTTTTAGCTCGCTACTAGTAGGCAATAACTTATTAACTAGCTTATGCATTAAGGTCATCATTACAAAACCAACAGGCGCCATAACCAATACTGCACTTATAAATGAGGTAAACCAGTCGGCATAAAAATGCTCTGTAACACCCACATTCACATAAGTCATAATGCCAGTTAGAGTACCGCCAATTAAGGTAATAATACTTACCATAACCAGTATTTTATAAATTACAGGTGTTTTTTTAGGCTCAACCATTACTGGGTTTGCTGATACGGGTGTACTCATTTTTGGGCATGCCTTAAGCGTTAAATAGATGACAAAATCAACTATAACAAATTAATTGATAATATCAACTACTTTTTGAACTAACCAAAAATAAGCCAAATTCCAACTAATCCCATTAAGCTACCAGCAATACGGTTCATCCATTTAATATTATCACCACGGCTTAAAAATAAACGTAAGCTTTTACCGCCTGTTGCGTAAGCTAACATACTTAAAAACTCGGTGGTCATTATAACGCCAAGCAATACTAAAAGCTGAGGGGCTACAGCATGCTCAACACTAATAAACGGCGGTAATAACGAGATCATAAACGCCCACCCTTTAGGGTTAGCAATTGCGGTTACAAAACCTTGCGTAAATAACGACTTCCTACTTACGTCATTTGGTTTTGAGGTATCAACCGACATTTTGCCTTTGGCTCGCCACATGTTAACGCCAATGTAAATTAAGTACGCACCGCCTACCCACTTTAAAATGGCAAATGCATCTGGGTAATTTAGCATTACGCTTGCAACGCCTAATACCGCAGCTATGGCAACGGTTGCTACGCCTAACAGCTCACCTATCATCATCCATAATGTGCGGCGCACGCCAATGCTCATACCGAGTGTCATGGCAAGGGTCATACACATACCTGGGGTGATAGACACAAAAAAGAACGTAGGAATAAAAACCGCAAGTGCTGCTACATCAATCATTAATTTACTCTCATATTAAAAGCAAAAACGCGGCTATAAGTAGCCGCGCTGTTGCTTACTCATGTTTAAGTTATTATTGCCCAGTACTTACCACGGGTTCAGTAATAACCTCTACTGGCTCCGCTGTACCATTTAACAAATACTTATCTAACCACTGTTCTTGTTCCCACAATACATGTAATAAGCTTTTACGCGCACGGTAACCATGTGCTTCATAAGGGAGCATTACTAAGCGGGCATCTTTACCTAAACCTTTAAGCGCTGCGTACATGCGCTCACTTTGCATTGGGAAGGTTCCTGAATTAGGATCTTCTTGACCGTGGATCATTAGCATTGGCTCATTGATTTTTTCAGCGTGAAAAAACGGCGACATATTAGCGTACACACTTTGTGCTTGCCAAAAATCACGCTCTTCTCCTTGAAAACCAAACGGCGTTAATGTGCGGTTATACGCGCCACTGCGGGCAATACCTGTTTTAAATAAATCGCTATGAGCCAATAAGTTAGCAACCATAAATGCACCGTATGAGTGCCCTGCTATGGCAATTTTATCTTTATCGGCAATGCCTTTTTTAACCAATACATCAACAGCTGCTTGCGCACTTGATACTAACTGCTTTCTAAAGTTATCGTTTGGCTCGCTGCCATCAATACCCACTATTGGCATTTTAGGGTCGTCAAACACGGCAATCCCTTTAGCAAGGTAAGGCATTGGCCCCCAATAACCAATGTAGGTAAATGCATAAGGCGATTCGCGAACTTGCGATGCTACGGCTTTATCTTTGTATTCAAGTGGGTAAGCCCACATAAGTACCGGTAACGGCCCTTGTGTTTTATCGTACCCTGGTGGTAAATAAAGCGTGCCCGAAAGCTCAACACCGTCGTCGCGTTTATAACGTAATTGCTCTTTAGTTACGCCTTTAAATGCAGGGTACGGGTGCTCAAATGTTGTTAATTGCGTTAGCGTGTCGTTATCTAAATCACGTATAAAAAAGTTAGGTTGCTCAGTTTTAGATTCACGAATAGTAATAAAGCGCTCACCTTCGTCATCAAGCAGTGCGCGAACACGCTCGTAGTATGGCGCTTCTGATTGCCATAAACGCTTGCTGCTATTTGTTTTAACATCGTATTGGTCTAAAAACGGGATATTACCTTGCTCTGAAGCTCCATTACCGCGCAGGTAAATATAACGCCCGCCTACAATTTTAATTACGTTTGCGCCTAAATCGTTGCGCTCGTAAATTGCATTACCAGGGTCTTTATACGCATCGTTGTAACTACGCTCTGAAAATAAAACGCGGTTTCTGTCGGCATTTCGAGGTTGTACAACAAAGGTGCGTACTTGGCGATCGCTAAAGCGCCAATCTGTCAGCATGGCTACGTTTTCGTTGCCCCACTCCATTCCCGCATAACGGCGTTCTACTTTGGCAAATAATTTAGGCTCGCGTTTAAAGGGTGCACGTAAGCTGTAAACATAATCATGATGCTCAACGTCGGTTTTCATGTCGCCGCCATCTTGTGCTTCTGCCCAAATTACTTCAGCGCCTTGATCTGCTCGCCATTCAAAATCACGGCGGCCAGTGCGAACACTGTCATAACCTTGCGGAATATTATCGGCAAGTGGCTGTTTTGCCAGCTCTGCTAATGCATAGCCGCGCATGCCCCATATTTGCCATGTGCTTGCAAATCGGCTGTAAGGCACTTGGTACGAAAACGGCTCATTAATACCGGCAACTAAAATATTGGTAGAATCAGGTGATACCGAAAACGATTTAAATAAAGAAGGGCTACCTATTGCTTGGGTATTGCCATCAAGCGTTATGTAAGCCAGCTGCCCTTGGCCGTAAAACTTAAATTGTGATTCATCAAACGGGCTGGTTAATAAATTTTGGTAAGTACGTGCTGGCGCTTTTTCACCAGTACTTTGTTGAATAACAGGCACTACGTTTTGGCTGTTATTTTCAAGTTTTGGCTTACCAAAATTAACAGCAAGATTTGCAACAATGGCGCTGCTATCTGGCAGCCATTTATATGGTGAGGCAGTTAGTACCGAATTTAATGCCGCGCTTGAAAGCTCTTTTGCTTGTTTGGTTTCAACGCTGTAAAGCCATAAGTTGGCTTCGGTTGGTTGCTCAACAATAAAGGCTAAATATTGACTATTAGATGACCATTTAGGTGAGCGGATAATGCCATTAGGTAAGTTATTAATACTGATAACCGACCCGCTTTGAACATGCTTTAGCTCCACGGCACTAAATTTGGCACTCACACGAGAGCGCGAAAAATTAGCGGGGTTTAGCTTAATACCAGCAAGCTTAAGCTCTTCTTTTGCAAGTTCATCAAGGGTTACTACACGTTTGCGTTCAAAAAGCGCTAGCCACTGGCCATCGCTCGATAAGTAACTAGTGGGTGCTAACTTAGCGTCAACCAATGCTGCAAGTTCGGGTGATGGGGTTTGATAGCCCTGCTCGGCGTAACTTGTTGGCACCAATGCCGCACAACAAATAAAGGCAACTAACAGCCTAAAAGCGCTCATGTTTTTATCCTTTTGTTATTTTTTACTTTTATAGGCGTATATAAACACGTTTTGCTTTGTTCATAAAGTATTAAGGTAAGTTAAACACCTCTAAAAGATGACTTAATAGTGCTGATTAAGCTAAACTACAGCGCTATTTATTCACCACTGCGGTACTTAAAATACAATGCATAACAAAGCCAAATCAGTCACTATTTTTGATGTTGCAGAGCGTGCTGGTGTATCAAAATCAACCGTATCGTTGGTGCTTACCCAAAGCGATAAAGTGGGCAATAAAAGTAAACAAAAAATACTAAAAGCGATTGATGAGCTAGGGTACGTTTATAATCGTGATGCCGCTGCTATGCGCTCAAAGCGCTCAAATTTAGTGGCCATAGTAATAAACGATTTAACTAACCCAGCTATGGCATACCTTGCTACCAGCCTACAACTTTTGTTAAACGACAATGGCTTACAAGCCATGATTGTAAGCAGTAATAATAGTCTTGAGCTACAAGCAAGCGCAGTTAAAAACTTAAAAGAATACAACGCTGCTGCATTTATTATTTGCCCCGTTGCTAATACTTGCCCCAAATGGCTTGATACGCTCAGCGCGCAACACAAAGTAATTACCGTAATGAGTGAAGTGCCCTTTAGCGCAGCTCCTTGTGTATTACCCGACTATAAAAAAGCCAGCCACGTAGCCAGTATGCATTTGCTCTCACAAGGCGTGACAGACATTGCATTTATAGGCAGTGAACTTACTTTAAGTGACTCACAAGCACTACAAAGTGGCTTTAATACCGCTTGCGCGCAGCACAGCATTACACCATTAGCATCCATTCACTGCGCAGTAAACACAGCCCTTAGCGCTAAAAATGCATTTATAGAAGCATATAAACACAACCCAACATTAAACGCAGTGGTGTGTGCAAACGATATTATTGCTCAAGGTGTTATTGCCGCTATTAACTCATTAACACATCACTGTATTAAAGTAGTGAGCTGCCACCATATTCCTAATAGCGCAGTTATAAATAATCACTTAACCACTGTGGCTATAAGTACAACTGATATAGCCAAGCGGTGCCTTTTAATACTGCAAGAGCTACTACAAAATACAGCCCCGCCAGTAAAAACACTGGTAAATGTAAACTTACAAATTAGAGATTCTAGCCAATGAAAAAAGTGCTGGTAATTGGCTACGTATGGCCAGAGCCAAATTCGTCTGCTGCGGGAACGCACATGATGTCGTTATTAAATGCATTTAGAGCGCAAAACTGGGACGTTGAATTTGCAACGCCCGCGCAGCGCACCGACCACATGGTAAACCTTGACGACTTCGGCATAACCAGTCAAAGCATTGCACTAAACTGCGACAGCTTTGACGAATACGTTAAAGCCTATAATCCAGATATAGTCATGTTTGACCGTTTTATGATGGAAGAACAATTTGGCTGGCGCGTCGATAAACACTGCCCACATGCGATTAAACTTCTCGATACCGAAGACTTACAATGTCTGCGTAACGCTCGCCACGAAGCCTTTAAAGGTGAGCGTGAATTTACAACCAGCGATTTACACTCAGACATAGCAAAACGCGAAATTGCCGCTATTTTACGCTGCGACCTAAGCTTAATTATTTCAAGTTACGAAATGAGCCTACTAAACAGCGTATTTAAAATAGAGCCAAGCTTATTACACCATTTACCGTTTATGGTCGATTTAAGCTCACTGCCTACAAGTACAAAAACGTTTGAGCAGCGCCAGCACTTTATGACCATAGGTAACTTTAGACACGCGCCAAACTGGGATGCTGTACTTTACCTACAAAAAATATGGCCACTTATTCGCAAGCAACTCCCAAAAGCAGAACTACATATTTATGGCTCTTACCCACCACCAAAAGCCACGGCACTAAATAACCCTAAAACAGGGTTTTTAATAAAAGGCTGGGCCGATAATGCGTTTGATGTAATGCAAAGCGCACGCGTATGTTTAGCACCACTGCGTTTTGGTGCAGGCATTAAAGGTAAATTGCTTGAAGCCATGATTATGCAAACACCCAGCGTTACCACCAATATTGGCGCAGAAGGCATGCATAACGGTTTACCATGGCCGGGTAAAATAGCCAACACCGCCGACGACTTTGCCAGTGCTGCCATTGAAATGTACACCAATCAAAGTGACTTTGAACAAGCGCAGCAAGATGGCAACACACTCCTTAATACGCTGTACAACAAAGCACTATTGAGCGCTGCGTTAATTCAAAAAGTCGATTCAATAAGTAGTGATTTAAACGCTCATCGCGAAAAAAACTTCACAGGCCAAATGCTCAAACATCATACAATGCGCAGCACCCAATACATGTCGCAATGGATAGCTGAAAAAAATAAAAAATTAGATTAAAAATGACTAGACACGCACCAATTAGTGTTTAAAATCGCGCCCATCAAACGTGGGCATTTTTAGCTGTATTGTCTATATTTTTAGCTTAGTTATCGCAATATTTGGTCCAAAAAGATTTGAAAACTGCAACCTTTACAGAAAAACGCAAATTTATCGTTAAATTGGGTAAAATGCTTCACAAATATGGTACGCCTGCTTACCGCCTAGAAGCCCACCTAATGGAAGTGGCTACATACTTAGGACTTAAATCGTCGTTTGTTATGTCGCCAACCTCTGTAACGTTTGTTATTTGGACCGATGGCCACGAAGACGAGTACACCCACGTTGCGCGTGTAGACCCTGGCGATCACGATTTAGGCTCACTTGCCGACACCGACGACCTTGTAAACCAAATGCTTGATGACAAGCTAAGTTTACAAGAAGTTGATGCGCAACTAGACGCTATTTTTGTAATGCCAAACCCATACAACAAACTTGTTACGGGCGTTGCGTTTGCAACTTCTGGTGGTGCGTTTGCAATGTTAATGGGTACTAGCTGGACTGATGTTATTTGGTCATCGCTTCTTACTTTAGTGGTTTATGTGTTTGTGCTTTGGTCTGGGCGCTCAAAACGCGTAGCTCATATGCTTGAGCCATTAGTGGCCATAATATCAGCAATACTTGCCTGTGCAGTAAGCGTATACATAACACCTGAAATAAACATACGCTTGGTGGTACTTTCGGCAATTATTGTATTTATACCCGGTTTAGCACTTGCACTTGGTTTAGCTGAGCTTGCCGCACGGCACTTAGTCTCTGGTACTGCGCGAGTCATGGACTCGTTTATGCTGCTATTTAAACTGTATTTTGGCGGTTTTATTGGCATAGGTATTGGCTTTGCACTCTTTGGGCAAGCCGATTTTGTACAACCTGAGCCATTACCAAAATGGACCGCATGGCTGGCTATATTTTTACTTTGTAGCAGCCTAATCGTGATTTTTAGAACCAAACTTAAACATGCAGTTTGGTCTATTGCATCTGGCTTTATAGCGTATGGCACCAGTATTGGCTCGGCTATGTACCTTGATTACACGTTAGGTACGTTTGTAGGTGCTTTATCGGTGGGTATATTTAGTAACTTGTTTAACCGCGTTGCTAATGCGCCGGCCTCTATTGTTGCCATGCAAGGCTTAATTGTATTAGTACCAGGAAGCAAAACCTATATTGGCTTAAACTCACTTATTGAAGGCCAAGACTTTGTATATGCAGAGCACATAGGTCAACAAACGTTTTTAATATTTATGTCGCTTGTTGCAGGACTAATATTTGCAAACGTAGCTCTTCCGCCTAAAAAGAGTTTGTAAAACACCCTTTGAGGCAAAAGCTCGCTGCGTTTTTACAGCATAGCGAGCTTTTAAAATAAACTCAATCACTATGAGGGATAGTTAATACAATCTTACCCACGTGTTGTTTTTCACTAAACGCCTGCTGTGCATTTACTATTTCTGTAAGAGGAAAGGTATGCGCCACGATTGGCTTTATTTTTTCTTGCTCAATAAAGCGTACTAAGTTTTTAAATACCCCAGCCTCTAACACTGTGCAGCCAAAAAAGCTTAAATCTTTTAAATAAAGTGTGCGTATATCAAGCTCAACTAACGGGCCACCAATTGCACCCGAAACCGCATAACGCCCTTTAGGTTTTAATACGTCTAATAATTTAGGCCATTGCTCACCAGCAACTAAATCAACAACAACATCTATACTGTTTTTCCCTAATGCTTGGACTAAATCGTCTTCTCGAAAAATAACGTTATCTGCACCTAAATCTTTTAATTGCTGCGCCTTACTTTTACTTGTAACAGCCACAACGTATGCGCCACGCGCTTTAGCTAGTTGCACAGCAGCTGAGCCTACGCCACCAGATGCACCAGTAATCAAAACGGTTTCGCCGTGTTTTGCGTTAGACCTATAAAGCATGTTTTCGGCTGTCGAGTACGAGCAAGGAAATGACGCAAGTTCCACATCACTATAATGACTATTAACTTTATAAGCATGACTTGCATCAACAGAGGTATATTGTGCAAAACCACCATCGCATTCAGAATCAAAATACCACGGTGTTTCAAGCTCTTTACCAGCAGCATTAACAATACAAGGCTCAATAAGTACACGCTCGCCAATTCTATTTGGCTTTACATTATCGCCAACAGCAACAATAACACCGCACACATCAGCACCTTGAATACGTGGAAATACCAGAGCATTACCAGACCAGCTTGCATCTTCACTACCTTCATCTTGTTTAGAATACCAAGCTAAACGCGTATTTAAATCGGTATTATTAACACCCGCTGCCATAACTTTAATTAAAACATCGTCTGCGCCAAGTGTTGGCAGTGCTATGTTAGCCGCGTATTTAAGCATACTAAAATCACCATGCCCTGTAAGCTGAACACCTTGCATGGTTTTTGGTAAATGAGTCATTAGCTTTTCCCCTTCATTAGTAATAAAGCGCTCTGCTGCGCAGAAATAACGGCGATGTCACCCATTACAGGCCATGCACTCGAAACGCCTTCGTGTAGTAAAAATAAAACATCGGCAAGTGACTGCTGTAAACTTTGCTGCGCAAGCAATTGCCTCACCTCATTTTTGTGTTTTTGCACGGCGCTACTAACTTCTAAATCATCAGGAAAAGCACTAAGCGCATTAATCGACAAACAGCCATTAGGGGCAAATTGCTCCATCCAATGCTTTAATCGTGAAAAAATATGCACTATGCAATCGGCTCCCTTAGCTGGAGCGTTTTCGAGTAAAAATGCGATATAGCGCTGATGTCGATACTCAAGTGCAGCAACGATCATAGCTTGTTTTGAAGGGTAATATTTGTAAAGCGTGCGAAGGCTAACGCCACTCAGCTTTTGCAATTTTGCGACGCTTGGCTCAGCAAAGCCATACTGACTAAAGGCGACTTCTAAAGCCCCTGCTATTTCTTGTTTAAGCATAGTATCAAACCTATGTAGAACGAACACTCTACCTACATGGTAGAGCATTCATTCTACATGGTCAATATTCAAAAAATTATACGGTTTTATTAATTAGCACTCGTGCAATTTTAGAGCGCTATCAATTTCTAAGAAAAGTAACTCACTTAGCGTGACCAGTTAGTTTTGGCAAGCTCTATAATTTCGTTTCCTTTGCCGTTTATCAGCGCCTTCATCATGTAAACGCTAAAGCCTTTTGCTTGCTCTAATTTAATTTGCGGTGGCATTGAAAGCTCTTGTTTTGCAGTATCGACTTCTAAAACAACAGGTCCTGAGTGATTCATCATTTCGTTCATTGCCGATGGTAATTTTTCAGGGTCGTCCACATGAATCCCTTTTAATCCACAGGCCTGTGCAATGTTAGCAAAACTTGGGTTTTCTAAATCAGTATCGCTTGATAAAAACCCACTGGCTTTCATTTCCATAGCCACAAAACTAAGTGAGCGATTATTATAAACAACAATCTTTATTGGTAAATTAAGCTGTTTAAGCGAGATCAAATCGCCCATTAACATCGAAAAGCCACCATCACCACACATTGCAATTACTTGGCGGTCTCTATCAACAGATTGAACCCCCATTGCCTGCGACATCGCATTTGCCATAGAGCCATGATTAAACGATCCAATTAATCTACGTTTTCCATTCATTGATAAATAACGCGCAGCCCACACTGTTGGCGTACCTACATCGCAAGTAAAAACAGCATCGTCAGCCGCTTGCTCGTTGAGTAAGCGTGTTAGGTATTGCGGGTGAATTAAATTTTGCGAGGTTTTGCCACTGGCTAGTTCATCAAGATCTTGTCGAGACTCTTTGTAGTTTTTAACACATTTTTGTAAGTGCGAACTTGTCCGCTCACCTTTAATATAATCAAGCAATGTGGTCACTGAATTTTTAGTATCCCCTAACACGCCACAGTCAATTTGCACGTGTCGCCCGAGTGACGCAGCCTGATTATCAATTTGCAATATGGTGGTATTTTCAGGATAAAAAGCACGATAAGGAAAACTAGTACCAATCATAAGTAACGTATCGGCTTCTTGCATTGCATGATAGCCCGACGCAAAGCCAATAAACCCAGTCATACCAACATCGTAAGGGTTATCGTACTCAATAAATTCTTTACCGCGCATGGCATGCACTATCGGTGCTTGTAATTTTTCGGCTAGCGCAACAATTTCGTCGTGGGCATCCTTACAACCAGCACCACACAACAAGGTTACTTTTTTACTTTTATTAAGATGAGTTGCCATCGCTTCAATATCAGATAAAGCAGGGGTATACGTTGCTGGTTTTGGCACGTTCCATTTTGGCTTAATAGCTTTGGGCATATCTTTTAATGCAATGTCGCCAGGTAGCACAAGTACACTCACGCCTTTGTTTAGTATTGCTTGTCGCATTGCGGTTTCTAGCAGGTACGGCATTTGCTCAGGGCTCGAAACCATTTCACAATATACACTGCATTCTTTAAATAATTCTTGCGGATGGGTTTCTTGAAAATAACTACTGCCAATTTCAGATGAAGGAATGTGTGCGGCAATAGCTAATACCGGTACATTATTGCGCTGACAATCAAATAAGCCGTTAATTAAATGAAGATTACCTGGGCCGCAAGAACCCGCACACACTGCAAGCTCGCCTGATAAATGCGCTTCGCCACCGGCTGCAAATGCGGCAACTTCTTCATGTCGCGTTCCTAACCATTCAATTGTTCCCATTTTTCGCAGACTTTCACTAATGCCGTTGAGTGAATCGCCAGTTACTCCCCAAATACGTTTTACGCCAGCTTGTTCAAGGGTTTTAGTGATAAAACTTGCGATATTTTGACTCATAATATAGAACTCCTAAATATTCAGTTATTCTGTAAATTGATTTTTCGTCTCTGCTCTATCAAGTAAGTCATCGTTTCGAAATGCGCTCAATTATTGAGAATCGATAAGCTTAGGTATTTTGATAATGATAGATATATTACTACTGAGACTTTACTAACAAACGGTACTACTAGGTTTGCTGTGCCCCCATACTGATACATAAAACATGAATGTCCGCTTTAAAGTGTTTATGAATATGCGGGTGCGAGATTTTTAGTGGCTTAACTATGAATATGTTATTATGCGCTCAATTATTTTACTGAATGCTTTTCTCTTACTTCTATGTCAAATTCTGCTTTGTGCTTTACATTATTTTCTCAAAATATTTATTCTCTCGCGCTTCCTGAAAAGTTTACTTTCCCTTTTTATTACGAGCCGCAACCTTTAGCTGTAGCAGCCACAAAACAATTACAGCAACAGCTTGAAACGTTAACGCATTTAAAAGCAGAAAATGCAGGTAAAATGTTTGGGGTTTTAGTGGTGCAAAATGCTAAGCAACAATTAGGCTTTTTAAGTGCTTATTCGGGGCAAATTGAAGGTGATAAAGGTAATATTAGCTTTGTGCCGCCTGTTTCTAGCATGCAGCTGCAAGACGATAGCTATTTGACTCAAAGTAAAATAATTAACGATATTAATGCTCAAATTGAGCAGTTAGAAAATAGTGAACAACTGCATGAAGTTAATAGCAAACTTGATGATGCAACACAAAGCTACCAGCAAGCACTATTAGCCCAACAGGCAGTAATGCAAGCCGGTCGCCAGCAACGTAAAATACAACGTACCGAAGGCGAATTAGAGCTTAGCGAAAGTGATTTTGAGCAGTTAAAAAATAAGCTTGCAGGGCAAAGTATCGTAGAAAAAAAGCAACTGCTGGCACTTAAAGCCTATTGGCAAAATATAATCGAGTCACTGCAGCAAACACACATCAATATTTCTGATGAAATTGCTCATTTAAAAAAGCGCCGTAAAACGCTTTCTAAAAGCTTACAAAAAAAGTTATTTGCGCAGTACCAATTTTTAAATGCAAATGGTGAAACTACAGACTTAAATGCTATTTTTGCAGCATTACCTGAGCACACTCCTCCTTCGGGTGCTGGCGATTGTGCAGCGCCTAAATTATTACAATACGCCTATAAGCATGGTTTAAAACCACTTGCTATGGCAGAGTTTTGGTGGGGAGCAGCACCTAAATCAGCAATTAGGCAGCATAAAAACTACTACCCTTCTTGTTACAGTAAATGCCAACCAATACTTGGGCACATGCTAAAGGGCTTAAACGTTGAAGATAACCCGCTACTTATCAACCCAGCTCAGGGTAAAGATTTAAGTATTGTTTACAAAGATGACGACTTACTTGTGGTAAATAAGCCCGCTGAGTTTTTATCTGTGCCTGGCGTTAATATTGATGACTCAGTTTATATGCGAATCAAAACGCAGTTTCCAGAGGCTTCAGGCCCGCTAATTGTGCACAGGTTAGATATGTCGACCTCAGGGTTATTGATGATCGCACTTAATAAACGCGTGCACAAAGCACTGCAAAAGCAGTTTATTGAACGCACCATAGATAAACGTTATGTCGCGTTAGTTAATGGTAACGTAGCTGAGGATAGCGGAGTAATTGATTTACCATTAATGCTCGACTTTGATGATAAACCGCGCCAAATGGTGTGTTACAAACATGGTAAGCCGTCGCTTACTACCTGGCAGGTTTTAGAGCGTAACAACAACATTACCCGATTACAGTTATACCCTAAAACAGGGCGAACTCATCAATTAAGAGTGCATTGCGCACACAGTTTAGGTTTAAACATGCCAATTATAGGCGACACACATTACGGACAAAAAGCCGATAGATTACATTTACACGCAGAATACTTAGCATTTACTCACCCAATTACGGATAAACGATTAGAGTTTGAAGTAGCTGCAGATTTTTAATAAAAACACATAGCTACAACGACTATATTATTCAATGTGTTGGTTTTTATTAATTTAATTGATATCGTTTGTGGTCTTGTTTTTTCAATGAGAAGTATAAAAAACTGTTCAAACCCAAGTTTATTAAGCAATGTAGAAAAGTATTTCCTAATAAAAATAAGTCAGCAAAGGATTAACATGGCTAACAATACACAAATAAAGATTTTAGGTAATACTTTATGGGCAAAGTATATTGTTCTCATTTTATTTTTACTTTTAAGTAAGCTTGCCTCAGCTAACGGCGACTCATTAAGTGCGACTTTACATGCGCTAGACTTTGGCACAACTCAAGTCCTGATCAACAACATAAAACTGAATGAATTAGACTATCTTCAAAATGAAGACAAACTCACTCAAGCGTTTAAAATAAGCAAAGAGCAAAATTGGGAGAACCTTCATCTAGAAGCAGCCGCTTTGTATGCGGAGTTACTTTTTAGACAAGAAAAATACGAAGCGTTAAACACACACTTATCCTATTACTTAAAGAACAAAGAGTTACCAAATCAAAAAAGTGTATATTTATTATTTCTCGAATCACAACTCAAGTCTCTAGCGAGGGAGCCAAACCCAGCTCCAGCACAAACGCTAGCCACAAAATTAGAAGAAAGCTTGCAACAGCATTCAACTAAAGAAAAAATCATTATTTTACGAGCACTTGCTTACTATTACACCGATACAGATTCATTGAAAAAGACCCTAAATGTTGCACTAGAGGGGTTAGAATTAGCATTAAAAGATGACGATTCAGCATCTCAAGGATACTTTTTTAGAAAAATAGCTGATGCATACAATTATCTAAACGAAAAAGACAAAGCCGTATATTATGCAAAAAAAGCGGTTGCGGCATATGAGCAAACACAAGATGGGCTTTTTACTGCAAAAGCATATTGGAGTTTAGGCAATATATTGCTTGAGATAGAAAAACCTAAAGATGCCTTAATATACCTAGACAAAGCATTGCTCTATTTTAAAAAAGCTAATATGCAAAAAGGCTTAACCTTTGCTCAGTACTCAATTGCCAGTATTGAGTACTTACAAGCAAACTACGATAAAGCTTTAACTCTAACTAAAGAAAACATTGAGCTTGCTCGTTCTGCAGGTGTTCACGACATGCAACTCGCATCGCTCATTTTGTTAGCTGACATATATATAAAACTAAATTTACTTGATCAAGCAAATGAAGCAAACGATGAGGTGTTTTTAAAGTTAAATAAATTCAGCCGCAGTATTTATAAAGCCGATTTTTTAGGTAAACGCTATGAGCTAAAGCGCCGCCTTAACTACACTGACGAGGCTTTTGAAGCAATTGAACAAAAGCTCCTTTATACAAAAAAACACTACGAAGCAACTAGTGAAAATAATATAAAAACACTACAGGTGCAGTTTGAAGTAAAAGAAAAAGAAGAAAAAATACAGCAACTAGAGTACGCAAAAGACATTAGTGAACTACAAGCTAAAGAAGAATATCAACAAAAAATAATTTGGCGACTTAGCGCTGCTATTGCATTTATTTTAGTGATTGCTTCATTATTTTTATTTTATCGGCAAGCTCGACAACGTCAAAAATATCACGATATTTCATTAACAGATTATCTAACAAATTGCCCTAATCGCAGAGGAATAATGCGCGCAGCAGAAGCAAAGCTTGGTGAAGGTAAAATGACGATAGCGATTATTGACTTAGACTACTTTAAAAAAGTTAACGACCATTTTGGTCACGATGTTGGAGATTTAGTTCTTATTGCCTTTGCAAAAGCTGCAAAAGAAACACTATGTAATGATCATCAGTTTGGTCGTTACGGCGGCGAAGAATGGTTATTTGCACTAGATACGGTTGATGAACGAATAATTCACGATATATTTAACCGACTCGCCATTAGCTTCGCCGAGCATTGCAGTAATATAGAAGACTTTCCTAGTGATACAAAAATCACCTTTAGTGCAGGGGCCTCTGTAAGTGGCCCTTTAAAAAGCACACTAGATGTTCTTATTAAACATGCAGATAAATTACTTTATAAAGCAAAAGAAAACGGAAGAAACCAAGTCGTTGTTGATTAAATAAGCACAGCTAAAAGTATTGGCTCAGTTAATTGACTAAAGTCCATCTAAAACCATCTGTTTAATTTTATGTGCTTTTACAAAATGATCTAATTTATGGGTGTGTATCCACCAAGTAGCGGCCTCCATAAGTAGCTCTGGGTCGTCGTTTTTATTGGCAAAAAATGCATAAAAAGAAAGCCCTACATTTTCGCCTTTAGCTGCTATTTTTTTATCGCACACGGTAATTATTTTTGCTCTTAGTTCTTCCCTCATACATACCTTTAATCATATTAATGCTGTATTACTGAAATACGCCATTTAAAACGCTAACGATTAGCTGCAAAAGGCTTCTATCAACCAAGCCATGATTCTCAAGCTCTTTATTAGGCGTATTTACTTTTGCAGCTTTGCATTCATTATCTAATGTCTCATTTTTACGTGTATCGGTTTCGTATGCAATATCTGCTTGTTCCATACATTTTGCCGAGCCTGCGTAAGGCTGCGCCGCACAAGCGCTTAGTAATAAAAAAAGTGGAATTGCTATCAATAATTGTTTCATAACTAATCCTATTTTTACGCAACTTATTTAATTTAAATTACAGCTGTAAGTTAGCCTATTTACTTTCTACCACCATTACAAAAAATTCAAAAAAGAACGTACCAATAATATCAAAAAAAGTGTCATTTTTTTCATCCTTTTTAATTTGTGCGCTAATGCATTGATTATAAACTTCTGAGCTTGTTTGAGCGCCATTTCGATCAACCGTTTCAGCCTCTTCAATGCATAAGTTAGGGTCAGAACGTGGGGCTGTACTACAGGCACTTAGTAAAGCGCACAGCAATAATGCGGCGATGGGGCTTTTTATGTTCATCCTTAAACTATCCTATTAAGTTAACGTGCTACCTGCATTTATACCGATTGATATTATATGTGGGAGTAATACATATAGATTGTACCTAAATAATGTTGCTACTTTATCACTGCAATAAAATAAACAACCAGTAAATATTTGTAAGGTTCTGTAGGAATTTATACTCACTTCTATAATTGAACTATGTAAAAGCCTGAAATTATTGCATTCATATCACTGTAAAATTTACAGTGATAGCAGCCTAAAAATAAAAAATCAAAATAAAAGCAATAAAATACATCAACTTAATATTTGGCATTTAGTTTGCTAGTTAATGATATAAGCAAATAAATTGTAAAAGGATTAGTTATGAATATTTTTGAAGCACTACGTCATGACCATGACAAACAACGAGAATTAGTAGATGCGCTTATTCAAACGCACGGCGACACAGAGCAGCGCCACGAGCTAATGGACGAGCTAAAAACAGAACTAGAACAACACGCAAGATTTGAAGAACGTTACTTTTACAACCCACTTATGTTTGATGACTTAACTCATGAAAAAGCGCGCCACAGCGTAGCTGAACATCACGAAATTGATGAATTAATTGAACAACTTGAAGATACCGAAATGAGCTCGTCTGCATGGTTAGTTGCAGCTAAAAAACTGCATCATTTAGTACATCATCATTTAAGCGAAGAAGAACACGAAGTATTTCAATTAGCGGGTAAAGCACTAACCGAAGGGCAAAAACAAAGCTTGGCAAAGCAGTATAACGATGCAATGCACTAATACTTTTTATTTGTGAGTAACTTTACTCACAAATAATTGAACCACCTTATATACACTCCCTTGTGTACTATTGGTTATAAGCCACTTGGCTTATAACCATTTTTTAAGCCTATGTGCTAACTCTTCTCTAGTAAGGGTGCTTCTGTCGGATCAAAAATTCGATACGCCACTAGCTTTAAACCATCGTTAATAAAAAACCACACCAAAGCATATGCCCACACAGCAAGTGCCCATCCCCATCCTAGTGGGGTCATAAACACCCCATAAACAGCAATAAGTGTTGCTATAACTTGCGTGCCAAATACGGCGACCATTAATATAGCAGACGGTTTAATAGACCAAAATGGACCTCGGGTACGCGCTAAAAATATAGTCAAATGCCCTGCTACAGAAAGTAATAAGTACATTAATGTTTGAAGATGAGGACGGTCGAGTTCAAATACTTTATCTCCTAAGTAAAATAAACCAAAGGCTGCAATTGGCCCTACAATTCCCAGCACAGATGCAATACCTAAAACGAGCCGCATATTCCATGTCTCGGGCTTATTTTGATAATGCACATTGTCGTATGCAATAGACAAAATGGCGGCATCGTTAAGTAAAGCAAGCATTACAATCATGACTGCTGTTAACGGATAAAAGTTAAAAATTAATATCGCCATTGTCATAAAGAGTAGTACGCGCAGTGTTTCAGCAACCCTGTAAATAGCGTAACTGTTCATGCGTTGAAATATTTTTCGGCTTTCTTTAACTGCATCAATAATAACCGATAAGCCATCGGTCATTAACACAATTGATGCTGCTGAACGCGCTGCATCTGTAGCACCCGATACAGCAATGCCACAGTCAGCTTTTTTAAGTGCTGGCGCATCATTTACGCCATCTCCTGTCATGCCAACAATGTGCCCTCTATGCTGAAGCACATCAATAATATGGTATTTATGCTCAGGGAATACTTGTGCGAATCCGTCAGCACTCTCGATAGAATCATCTAACTGTGTGGCTTGATGATGCTCAGTTGCACCAAATCCACTAGCATCAAGAATGTTTGTCCCTAAACCCAGTTTACTTGCAGTTTCGCGCGCAATGGCCACTTGGTCGCCCGTGACCATTTTAACACTCATACCCATTTCTTTTGCATCGGCAATGGTTTGTATTGCTTCTTCACGCGGTGGATCAAAAAGTGGCAATACGCCTATAAATTGCCATTTACCTTGCTCGTCTGTTTTAGCAACCGCTAAAGAGCGAAACCCACGTGCTGCAAATTCATCTATTGATGCCTCAACTTGAGTTTTAACTGCCTCAATATTAGCCGACAAAGCTAAAATAACCTGCGGTGCACCTTTGGTCACTTTAAATGTTTTGCCATCATCATTTTTAACGATTGCTTCAGTACGTTTGCTCACAGGATCAAATGGCTGAAAATGCTCTATATGATAAGAATCTAAATGCTGCTCAGCTTTTACACTTTGTAATACTGCTAAGTCAATCGGATCGTTATTTTCTGAGCGAGATGCTAATGCCGCGTACAATATAACTTGCTCAGCAGAGCCTTTATTTATTGAGTTTTCGATATAAAACGGGTCACCTAACGTTAATAGGTTTTGTGTCAATGTGCCTGTTTTATCAGAGCACAGAATATCAACACCTGCTAGCTCTTCAATTGCAGCTAAACGCGTTACAACCACTTGCTTTTTAGCCAATAAACGAGCGCCTACAGCCATAGTAACTGATAGCACTGTTGGCATTGCGACTGGTATTGCCGCAACGGTTAATACCAGTGCAAACTGCAATGTGGTGATCATTGGATCATCGCGAAACAAAGCAACAATAACTATAAGCAGCACTAAAGCCGCAGCAAGCATTATTAAATAATTACCAATTTTAAGCACCGCACGCTGAAAATGACTTGCGGTTCGCTCCCCTTGCACTAACTGTGCTGTTTTACCAAAAAAGGTATTAGCGCCGGTTGCGTATACTATTGCCTCTATTTCACCTTGGCGAATAATAGAGCCCGAATAAACAGTTTCACCCGCCGACTTTACAACCGGTAACGACTCACCCGTAAGTGATGATTGATCTACTTCTACTGAATCACCATCGAGCAAACGCGCATCTGCAGGCACTATATCGCCCATCCGCATTCTAATAACATCACCTGGTACAAGCTCGCTGGCATTTAAATTTTGCCATTGAGTATCGCGGCGAACGCGTGCTTTGTTGGCTAATTTTGCTTTTAATGCAGCAATTGCATTACCCGCTTGATGCTCTTCCCAAAAGCCAACCAATACGTTAGACAGCAATAATACAAGAATAATAAAAAAATCAGCCCAGTGCTTAGCAAGCGCCGATAAAATAATAGCAGCCTCGATCATCCACGGTATTGGTCCCCAAAAGTAAGATAAAAATTTGAGTAGTAGGTTTGTTTTTTCTTCAACTAGTTCGTTAGGTCCATATTGTGCCAATCTTTGTGTGGCATCAGTTTGGCTTAACCCGTCGGATGATGTTTTTAGCTTTGCTTGTAATTGTGCTAAATCGAGCTTGCTCCATTCATCGCAATTTTGATTATGTGAAGACTTGTTTACTGAACGATTTGATGACTGATGCGCTGACGAAATTTTGACCTTTTCCATACGAGCCTTCTATACAACCTTGAGTTGAATAACTTGAGGTAATTAAAACCTACTAACCGTATAGCTAACATAAACTAAAGCTGTCGATATTGTTCTTACAAATATATTAACTTTGATCTAACGCAATATTTAAGATGAAATAATATAAAAAGGATTATTTTTAGAAGATGACAAAGAGATTGGATTATTAAAAGAAGTACTTAAAGGCTATACATTGGGCTGAAATAGTAAATAACTCAGCCCAATGTATTTTTAGCTACAACCTTAAGGAAGGGTATAGCTATTGTTTTATTACTTTACAGTAAATTTTACGTCTTGGTCGCGTAATAAGTAAAGTGCAAAACACGCAGCCCACATTGGCCATGCAGTGAAGAATAATAAATTGTTAAAGCCATCTATATACTGGTTGTACGAAGAAAGCGTTGATAAGCCATGCATTACAAAAATGATTCCGTAAGTTATGCGCTTTTTAATACCCGCTAAAAATGCCAATACTAATACAAGTTGTAGAGCACCGATAACATAAGCAACTATGTCAGATGAGCCACTAATACCGTAAAAATGTTCAAAAATACGTGCGCTATGACCAGGGTTTACGAATTTATCGAACGTCCACATAACCATTACAATAAATACGCCTAAACGCAAAGATAAAAGTGACCATTGCAAACGGTTTTGCACATCAGAACTCATTGAACCTGTCATAAAATTTCCTTAAATGAATATTAATAAACGTTGAAGTAACCTAGACCGTATAAGTTATTTTTTATTTCAAAAAAATTTAATTATTTTAAATAAAAAAGTAATTAAGCCTCGTAGTAATAAAAGTGAAGCTTATTTTAGGAATTTTAAAATGCTGCGTAAAAGTTAACAATTTTAAAATGTTAGCAGGTGAAAAGTAGTCTATAATTAAAAAAGCCAATTAAAAGCAAACATTTACATTCACTCTAATACAATCGCTCTATTAATATTTTATCAACTAATAAAACAATAGTACTTAATTACCACCTTTATAATGCATCCGTTTTGTTATGTTCTAAAAAACAAAAAGAATCGAAATTTTACTGAAATTTATTTTTAATCCTTTCGGTCTTTATCGCCAACAACATTTTAACCGTAGAGAGAAAACGCTTGAAACACGCATATTTAGCACTTTCCCTAGCCACCATATTAAATACACCACTTAATGCTTTTGCAGCCGAAGAATCAAAAACAACAAAAGATGGCGCAATAGAACGCATTGAGGTGGCAGGCCAAGTTATTAAATCTCAAGGTCTTTCGGTTAAAAACGCCACTGTAGACGGCCCTTTTGGCGACAACTTAGCCCTACAAGATATAGCCCGCTCAGTCACACCAATTTCAAGCGAGTTAATAGAACAACTCAATATTACGACTTTACAAGATGTACTTGCCGTAAGCCCTAATACCTATTCAGCCAGTGGTTTTGGGGCACCCAGTTTACCTACTATTCGTGGGCAACTAGGTGAGCTTTTCCAAGATGGTACACGCCGCCAAGCCGGTAATAATGGCTTTGGCGTGCCGTTATCGTTCAACTCTATAGAACAGATAGACGTGGTAAAAGGCGCGCCGCCGGTATTATTTGGCTCAAGCCAACGCAACGGTGGTTTTGTAAACTTACATTCTAAAAAAGCATCAACTGACGAAAGTAAAGGCAAAGCAACGGTATCTGCAGGTCGATGGGATCAGTACAGTGTTTTAGTGGATTACAGTGCACCCATTGTAAAAGATAAAGTAGGTTTTAGAGTAAGCGCTGAACACATAGATAACGGCAGCTACTACGATTTTTCAGGCACAAAGAGCGACAGCTTATTTGCATCATTACGCGTATTACCCGATGACAAGAGCAGCTGGGATATTAACTTTGAGTTATATCAAGTTGAATTTACCGATAACGCAGGTATTAACCGCCCTACTCAAGCGCTAATAGATAATGGCCTTTATATTACCGGCCAAGGCGTGCAAGCAAATGGCAGCACAGTACCGGCAGCAGGTTCAATAATCTCACCAACTGGGCAAGTAAAAATAGACCGTAGTACAGTACTTACCGACCCTGATAATCAAAACGAAGCCACTACTTATTTACTACACAGCATTTATAAGCGTGAACTTTCAAACAATGCATCAATAAAAAACATTACGTATTTTCAGCACTTACAACGCGAAGAAATTGCACAAAATAGCTTTGTTGAAATTATAGATGGTGCCGATACCGCGCAAAACCGTACCGAGCTTACCTATCTTTGGAATAGTAATCAGCAAACTATTTTTGCATTTGATGTACGTTATAACCGCGTACTAGGCTACAGCCAATTTACAACAGAAGCCGATTTACCTATTGATTTAACTGGCCCACTTTCAAACCGCCGCATTCCTTTGACTGATGCACAACAAGCGCGTTTAATTGAAATTAGCCCAGGTGTATTTGTATCCCCTGGTGGTCAATATGATATTAATAATGACGGCAGTGGCGACTTTAACTTATCAGACACTACCGATTCACGTTCATGGCAAACAGGCTTTGCTATTCAGCAAGATTCTGATTGGACAGATAAGTTTCATACAAGCGTTGGCTACCGCATTGATTTTTATGACGTAGACGCGCACGACCCAATAGCGCCAGAGGGTGAAATTGCAGCTCGCGATAGCATTAACGATAAGCTACATTCTGGGCAAATAAGCTTTAACTACCGATTAAACGGTGATTACACCACTTATGGTGCAGCAAGTTACAACGAAGCCACATCAAATAGCATGGCTGGCGGCACGTCTCTTGGTGGCGACAACACGATTAGCGCGCAAAACTTTTCAACCGAAAATACTTTAGTTGAATTTGGTTTAAAATACGCACCAACAGACAGTGATTGGTACGCCGATGGAGCAGTATTCAGCCAACGTCGTAGTTTACGTAATCGCGATGGTAGCAATACCGGCATTCGTACTACCGGCTTTGAAAGCCAAGTATTTTATGATGCTTACCCTTATTGGCTAAGTGCTGGCTACAGCTATATTGATGCTCGCTACGATAATTCTGCAAGTAGCCAAGATTCAGCTCAAGTAGCCGATGCATTTGACAACTCACGTCCAGATATTATTGAAGGTACCAGTGTTGGCGCACCTAGCTTTACCGCTTTTGCACCTTCAAACACCCGTGTACAGGGTATCCCTGAGCAATCGTTCAGCTTTAACGGAAATTATTCAATTAATTCGAAATGGCAAACGGGTTTTTCAGGTCTATATACAAAGAGTTACCCATTAGACTTTTTGGCGACAGTAAAAATTCGTGATCAGTACACACTAAACGTAAATACTAGCTATGCTTTTACGCCTAGTACCAAGTTACGATTAGATGTGAACAACGTAACGAATCAAAAAAACTGGCGCCCAGTATTTGAAGGCGGTTACTTTGGTGCAACTTTAGCTTTTCCTGAGTTGCCAATTAACGCCAAGCTTACGCTTACCCATAATTTTTAAAGACAAGTTTGAAAGAGAGAGAACATGATTAAAAAAATATTTCTATTATTGATTGCAGCGGCCGCCGTCGGCCTGTTCTTTCATTTTGACTTACACCAACTACTTACGCTTGATGGTTTAAAAGGGTCAATGGATCAGTTTAGCGATTACAAAGAGCAGTCACCGTTGTTGGTTATTGGTGGGTTCTTTTTACTATACGTAGTTGTAACAGCTCTCTCTTTACCAGGCGCCGCTATTTTAACACTTGCCGCAGGTGCATTGTTTGGCTTGGTAGAGGGTTTATTAGTTGCATCTTTTGCCTCAACTATTGGCGCAACACTTGCCTTTTTAGTATCGCGTTACTTACTACGCGACACTATTAAACAACGTTTTCCTGAGCGCTTAGCCGCAATTGATGCAGGCGTTGAAAAAGAAGGTGGATTTTACTTATTTACTCTTCGTTTAGTGCCGGTGTTTCCGTTCTTTTTAATCAATTTACTAATGGGTGTTACCTCAATAAAGTCATGGACTTATTACTGGGTCAGCCAAGCAGGTATGCTAGCCGGTACATTTGTATTTGTTAACGCAGGTACGCAACTAGCTCAAATAGATAGCTTATCTGGCATTTTATCGTTCAACTTAATTTTATCGTTCGCTTTGTTAGGAATCTTCCCATTTATTGCTAAAGGAATCTTAAACGTGTTTAAAAAACGTCGCGTATACAAAAACTACACTAAGCCTAAAAAATTCGACCGTAACATGATTGTTATTGGTGCAGGCGCAGGTGGTTTGGTAACAAGTTATATTGCTGCTGCTGTTAAAGCAAAAGTAACCCTTATTGAAGCCGGCGAAATGGGCGGCGACTGTTTAAACTACGGTTGTGTTCCAAGTAAAGCAGTTATTAAAAGCGCTAAAATTGCAGAACAAATTCGCCATGGTGAAAACTACGGCCTAGAAAACGCAACACCGCAGTTTTCGTTCAAAAAAGTAATGGCACGTGTACATAAAGTTATTGCCGATGTAGCACCACACGACAGTGTTGAGCGCTACACCGACTTAGGCGTAGATGTAGTAAAAGGTTACGGTAAATTAATAGACCCGTGGACTGTAGAAATTAAACTTAACGACGGTGGCACGCAAACACTCACCGCTCGTACTATTGTGATTGCCACTGGCGCACGCCCATTTGTACCGCCACTACCTGGTATTGAAGAAACTGGCTATGTAACAAGCGATACATTGTGGAATAAATTTGCAGAGCTAGATGAGGCACCTAAAAAACTTGTAGTACTAGGCGGTGGTCCAATTGGTAGCGAATTAGCACAAAGCTTTGCACGTTTAGGTTCAAGTGTTACGCAAATTGAAATGAGCGAACGCATCATGATCAAAGAAGACCTTGAAGTGTCTACTTTTGCTCACGAAGCGTTAACCGAAAGTGGCGTTAATATTTTAACATCGCACCAAGCACTTCGCTGTGAAACGCGCGATGGTAAAAAATATATTGTTGTTAAACATAACGACAAAGAAATAGATATTGAATACGACGAGCTATTATGCGCTGTTGGTCGAAGTGCGCGCCTAAAAGGTTACGGTCTTGAAGAGCTAGGCATAGAAACAAACCGCACAGTAGTAACTAACGAATACCTAGAAACACTGTACCCAAATATTTTTGCAGCAGGCGATATTGTAGGTCCATACCAATTTACACATGTGGCAGCCCATCAAGGTTGGTACGCAGCAGTAAATGGCTTATTTGGTCACCTTAAAAAGTTTAAAGTAGATTACCGTGTTATTCCGTGGACTACGTTTATTGACCCAGAAGTTGCACGTGTTGGCTTAAACGAGCAAGACGCAAAAGACAAAGGCATAGATTACGAAATTACTCGTTTTGAATTTGAAGAGCTAGACCGTGCAATTACCGACAGCGCTACAAAAGGCTTTATTAAAGTGATTACACCCAAAGGCAAAGACAAAATATTGGGCGTTACCGTGGTATCTGAACACGCTGGTGATTTAATTGCTGAGTTTGTACTGGCAATGAAACACGGCTTAGGTCTTAACAAAATACTCGGTACTATACACAGCTACCCTACTTGGGCTGAAGGTAACAAATACGCAGCAGGTGAGTGGAAACGCGCTCATGCACCTGAAAAAGTGCTTAACTTACTTGAAAAATACCACACTTGGCGTAGAGGTTAATTATGTTTAAAACACCTCTAAAAGCATTGCTACTTGGTTCGGCTTTAGTTGTAACATCGTTTGCAACATCATTTTCGGCCCAAGCCCAAAACATGCACGATAGCTGGAATGCATTGTTAAATAAGCATGTTGTCGCTATTAACCATAATCACAGTACTGAGGTTGATTACGCTGCCATAAAACGTGAGCATGCCCAGCTAAAAACGTATTTAGATTCGTTAACGGCTGTAACGCAAAGCGAATTTGACGCGTGGGAAAAGCCTAAGCAACTCGCTTTTTTAATCAATGCTTATAATGCGTGGACTGTTGAACTTATATTGACTAAGTACCCTGATATTAAGTCAATTAAAGACTTAGGGAGCTTTTTTAGCTCACCATGGAGTAAAGAGTTTGTGCCATTACTTGGCAAAACTCGCAGCCTTGATGGTATAGAACATGGTTTAATTCGTGGCAGCGGTAAATACAACGACCCACGCATTCACTTTGCAGTAAATTGCGCAAGTATTGGTTGCCCAGCGCTTCGAGAAGAAGCGTATACAGCCACTGATTTGGAAAGCCAATTGCAAGAGCAAACAGTGCGCTTTTTATCAGATATGACACGCAATATGGCTCAAGAAAATACGCTAAGCGTGTCTTCAATATTTAAGTGGTACGGCGATGACTTTGAAAAAGGCTTTAGAGGTACAAACACGCTACAGCAGTTTTTCTTGCAATACAGCGATGCACTTAAACTGATACCCGCTCAGCAAAAAGCACTAAAAAATGATGACATGAAAGTTAAATTTTTAGACTATAACTGGGATTTAAATGTTCGCCATTAAGTTTTGGCAAACACAGGCGCGATACAGCTTTTGCTGTGTCGCGTTTTGCGTTTGTACAATCGCAAATTTTGCTGCTTTTTCGAGCACTGCGTTTGCTAATACCGTTATTAACTCAAATAGTAAAAGTAATTTAGTAATAAACACACAACAGGGATCTCGCTGGCAACAAGTTCAAACACTTGGTAGCAATCAAGATGTATACTTTTATGCATGGGGTGGCGACGCGCAAATAAATGCTTATATTCAATGGGCAGCGCAGCAAGTTAAAACTAAGTACAACATTAACCTAGTGCATGTAAAATTAAGCGATACCAGCGAAGCAGTAAGCCGTGTACTTGCCGAAAAATCAGCAAACAATAACAACCAAGGCAGCGTAGATTTAATGTGGATCAACGGGGCTAACTTTGCCACCATGAGTGAGCACTCTCTGCTTTTAAAGCAATGGGCAAATAAACTCCCCTACTTTGCATTAACCGATCCGGCTAATAACCCTGCTGTAACCTTTGATTTTGGTTTACCTACCAATGGGATGGAAGCGCCATGGGGGCAAGCGTCACTTACATTTTATTACGACAGCATTGCAATAAATGGTAAGGCAAACAATAAATTGCCGACGACATTAAACGAATTATTAAACTGGAGCGCGCAAAACCCTGGTCGCTTTAGTTACCCAAAGCCGCCTGACTTTTTAGGTATGAGCTTTTTAAAATACGCCTTAGTTGTACTGCATCAGCAAAGCGGCGAAAACATTAAAGCGCAGCTAAACCAACCAGCTACAACTAAAAATACGGCACAAGTATTAAACCCACTGTGGGACTTTTTAGATAAACTACACCCAACGCTTTGGCGTAGTGGCAGTCATTTTATGCAAAGTGGTGCTCAAATGCGCCGCCTTGTGGACGATACAGAGTTGAGTTTAGCCTTTACTTTTTCAGCACCTGAAGTACCGGCAGCTGTAAAACGCTATGATTTACCAAACAGCATTCGCAGTTACGCAATGAGTGATGGCAGTTTAAGTAATACCCATTTTGTGGCAATTCCTTACAATGCAAGCCACCAGCAAAGTGCACAATTAGTGGCTAATTTTTTACTCAGCCCTGAAGCGCAAGCTCAAAAGCAAAAAGCGCATATATGGGGCGATAAAAGCGTACTTATTCAATCAACGTTAACGCCTGAACAGCAAGCCTTATTTAAAACAGCTAAACCGCATCCAAGTGCACTGCCTTTAAACAGTATTAAACGCACATTGAGCGAACCTCATCCAAGCTGGGTAAACGCCATTATGCAAGGTTGGCAAACCCGTTATGGAGTAAGCCAATGAGCGTTATTTCAAAAAGTGTACCAGTAAATACCAAAGCAACAACGCAGTGCAGCACCGATATGTTTACGCGCATTGTAAAATTTAGCCCACGATTTTTACTCGCTTTACTTATACTACCCGTACTTGGTGGCTTAATTAGCGTATTGCTGCCTGCCTTTGGTTATGCGCCCGTACTTGAGCAAACAACGTTTAGCTTGCAAGGTTTTAATGCCCTTTGGCAAACACCTGGCCTTACTCAAATGGTTACCTTAAGCGTTGCAACGGGCTTAATAAGTACTCTGCTTGCATTTATCATTACCTTAATGATTTTAGCTGCGTTTTTTAATAGCCCGTGGCTTAACCGAATTCAGCGTTTATTGAGCCCTATATTAGTGATACCTCATGCCGCAGCCGCTATTGCGGTGGGGTTTTTAATTGCCCCTTCAGGTATGATTTCACGCTTAGCGTCGCCTTGGTTAAGCGGCTGGGAACTTGCGCCAAACGGTATGTTTCCGCATGATTCGTTCGGTATTAGTATTATTTTAGGCTTAACACTAAAAGAGCTTCCCTTTTTATTACTAATGGCACTGGGCGTACTTGCTCAACCTGAGCTTGGCAAAAAATTACGCCAACAACATAAGGTTGCGCTTAACTTGGGTTATTGCCCAATGACCGCCTTTTTTAAAGTAATACTGCCAAGTCTTTATCCGCTACTGCGTTTGCCGCTTTTAGCAGTGCTTGCCTATGCAAGCGCAAGTGTAGAAATGCCTCTTATATTAGGCCCAAATACACCACCTACGTTGGCCGTTGCAATAATGCATTGGTTTAACGATGTTGATTTAAACCTGCGTATTAAAGCCTCAGCGGGTGCTTTATTACAACTGGCTGTTACAGGCGGTTTGTTAGCCCTTTGGCTTGGCGGGGAAAAGGCCGTAAAAGTGCTATTTAGCGACTCTCTCACTAATGGAGTGCGCGAATACGGCGGATTTTATTGGCAAAAAATAACGGTCGTACTCACCACATTAGTAATTAGCTTTATACTGTTGTCACTTATTGGTTTAGTTATGTGGTCGGTTGCAGGTTTTTGGCGCTTTCCAGATGCAATGCCTGAGCAATTTACACTACTGCATTTTAAAAGTGCGCTAATGCAAATGGGCAGTCCGCTTTTTAATACGCTAGCAATCGGTTTAGTAACCACACTATTTGCCATTATTCTTACTTTATTGTGTTTAGAATCAGAGCAGTTGAGTGACAAACCTATTTCTCGTTTTACCAGTTTAATTATTTACTTACCGTTATTAGTACCCAGTATTGCCTTTTTGTTTGGGCTAGTATGGATACAACAATTGGTAAATAACCAAGCCGCATTTTTTAATGTGGTACTTACGCATTTACTGTTTGTGTTGCCTTATGTGTTTTTGTCACTTGCGAGCAGTTATAGGCGCTTAGATCCTCGTTTTGCTCATGTTGCAGCAAGCCTAGGCGCAGCGCCATGCAAGGTGTTTTTTAAAGTAAAACTACCTCAGTTGTTTGCCCCTATTTTAATTGCAGCCGCACTGGGCTTAGCAATTAGTTTTGGACAATACCTCCCCACGCTTTTAGCTGGCGGCGGGCGCATAGCCACAATAACAACCGAAGCCGTTACGCTTGCCAATGGCGCAAGCAGACGCACCAGTGCCGTGTACGCTATTATGCAAATGGCGTTGCCACTTATTGGATTTATACTGGCATGGGGTTTACCTAAATATTTTTTCAAAAGTGCACGTGCTTAAAAGTGCACATATTTAAAGCACCCATGTTTAACACTATCAGGGTTAAGGTTTTTTAATGCAGTCATCGTTACAGATTAAAAATTGTCAGCTTTATCGCCAAAATGAGCTGTTACTTAGCTTAAACGAGCAAGTTAATGGCGGTGAAATTCTGACTATTATGGGCCCATCAGGCAGTGGTAAATCAAGCTTATTAAATTGGCTTACGGGTACTTTACCAAGTAGCTTTAAGGCTAACGGTGAGGTGTGGCTTAATGGTCAAAATATCGATAACACCCCTCCACACTTGCGCCATATTGGAGTGCTTTATCAAGACGCTTTATTGTTTTCGCATTTAACTGTTGCTGGTAACATTGCCTTTGCAATGCCCAAAGGTAATAAAAAACAACGCCTTGAAAAAATAGAACACGCACTTGAGCAAGTAGGTCTTAAAGACATGGGTAATCGTCACCCCGATAACTTATCGGGCGGGCAACAAGCCCGTGTTGCATTATTACGTATGCTGCTGAGCGAACCTAAAGCCATTTTACTCGACGAACCCTTTAGCAAACTCGACACCCAGCTGCGTGTTGATACACGCGAACTCGTGTTTAGCCAAATACGCGATCATAAGCTACCTGCAATTATGGTAACTCACGACCATAGCGATGCCGACGCTGCAAATGGCAAACTAATTACTTTAAATAGCGCACTTTAATTCGTGGCTTTAATACGCATAAGGCAACAAACATGCTAGACAAATTTATCACCCCTGTAATTAAGCCACTTTTAACACCTGTGGTTATGCTTATGCATAAACGCGGCATAACTGCCGATCAGCTCACTGTGGTTGGCTTTTTAGTTGGCTTATTAGCCGTGCCATTACTGGCATTTGAAATGTGGTACGGGGCATTAGTTGCCATTGCTTTAAATCGAATTTTAGATGGACTTGATGGCGCATTAGCACGCTATGCAAACCAAAGTTCAAGCGCGGGTGGCTTTTTAGATATCACACTCGACTTTTTATTTTACGCGGCTATTCCGCTTGGCTTTATTTTGGCAAACCCTGAGCAAAACGCGATAGCGGGATCGTTATTACTTGCCACTTTTATTGGTACGGGCTCAAGCTTTTTAGCTTTTGCGATTGCCGCCGAAAAATTTAAACTCGAAAAACCGCAATTTAAATACAAAAGCTTTTACTACTTAAACGGCTTAACCGAAGGCACTGAAACAATAGCGCTATTTATTGCATTTTGTATTTGGCCGCAGCACTTTGCGGTTATGGCGAGCATTTTTGCTATTGCGTGTGGCATAACTATTTTTACCCGTATACATGGCGGTTATCACACGCTTAAGCAACAAGAAGCCGATGCTAACAAAGCAGCTGAAAACATGCCTAGCAGTGCAAATTCAGAGGTAATCAATGACTAATGAAGTATGGTGGCGACTCGGCTGCTTTTTTAGCATTTTAATTATAATGATGCTGCTTGAATGGCAAAAGCCTGCTCGCCAAGCACCTATTAAAAGCAGTACACGTTGGTTTGCTAATTTTGGGTTAGTGTTTGCTTCATCAGTTATTGCGCGCTTAGTGGTCCCTATTGGGTTAACCGCCGTGGCACTTTACAATCAAGAGTATGGCATTGGCTTATTTAATCAAATAGCCCTACCAAGCATTATAATTATTATATTGAGCATACTTTTACTCGATATATTAATTTACTGGCAACATAGGTTATTTCATCAAGTGCCTATTTTATGGCGCTTACATCGCGTACATCATGCCGATGCACATGTAGATACCAGTACGGGCTTGCGCTTTCACCCTATCGAAATTGTACTGAGCATACTTATAAAACTCATTGCAGTAACTGCTCTTGGCGTACCTGCCATTGCGGTACTTATATTTGAAATAGCACTTAATGGTTTAGCATTATTTAATCATGCAAATATACGCCTACCTAATGCCATTGAAAAACCACTTCGTTTAATATTAATGACGCAAATATTACATAGAATTCACCATAGCCAAGTGGTTAGTGAAACTAACTCAAACTATGGTTTTAGTGTAATTTGGTGGGATAAATTATTTGGTAGCTACAAAGATAAAGCTAAAAAAATCGACGCAGATATAAATATTGGCTTAAAAGAATACCCAAGCAAAAAGCAAAATGCCTCATTGTGGGGCTTATTGATCATGCCTTTTAAAAATAAGTGAGCATAAGCTCACTTATTTAATATATTACATCAGGTTATTTACTTTTTATATTTTTTATTGCTTTTAAAATGTCGTCTGGGCGCTGAAAAACTGCCATATGATCGCTATTACTTAGAGGTATATATTGCCCACCCGATTGCTCACTAATTTGCTGGCTCCATAAAGAGCCCTCTTGTTGCCATAATACTAAATTATCGACGAAGTCAGGTTCTGCATTTTTAATATCATACGATTCAAAATCAGTATCTATAACGGAGATTGGAGTGGATGTGGCTATATCGGCACTAATAACACGATTTAAATCATCATGATAATTCATAATCTCTCTTGCTCGTGTTACTTGTTTATCAATTTGAGTACGGCTTTGGCTTATTAAGTCAAAGTACGGCCAATTCATTTCTGCTTTATACTGTGAAGGGATGAGTGTTTCGGTCGTTGTACGTTCATCAATTAATTTATCTCGAGTCCTTTGCGTCCAATTACCTTCTTCTATATGTGTGATTAAGGTATCACCCGCGTCTCTATACCAATATACGGGCCAATCTTGATACAAGCTAATAGAGTGTGGCAGCAAAACATCGGGGTCAATCCACACCATACCGTTAAGGCTAGTTACAAATTGTGAATCAGGTGAATTTTGCCATAAGTGAGCCAAAATATTTGCACTGGCAAAGCTAACAATAATTAGCTCCTTTTCATTAAGCAGTCCTAACGTTTTATCTAATGCAGGCACAAAAGAAGCATACGATGGTTGCTCAGCAGGGCTACTAAAACCGCTTCCAAAGCGTTCTATGACGTGTACACGATGGGTTTTTGCTATCAATGGCTGCAGTAAAGCAAACCAAGCACTGTCACTATGAAAGTTTTTATTAAAGCCCGATAAAAGAATAATCGCGGGCCCCGAATGTTCAAGGCCCATGCTACGTACATGTACATCGTTTTTTTGTTGTTGATCAACGCGATATAATTTTGAGTAGGTATCGAGTTTAGTTTTACTTACTGTATCAAAAAAGCTTATTAATTCTTCCGTGGTGTTAAAACTACTAAATGCCCAACTATGCCCACCGCCTTCAATTGCTACCAATTGGTTGATATAGCTATCATTTTTAAATGTATATTTAGCGATTGCCTGACTTTTTTCTAATTGTACACCCGAATCAATACTGTTTTCTTTGGCTATTATTTCAATAGCAAGCCTACTTGGGATTAATCCAAAATTTGAATGAGTTTTACCTTCAAAGGGTAAAGTCTGATCATTTGTGCCATGTACCATCATGTAGTTGGTGTGATTTACTATCTCGCATCGTTGAGACAGCTGCTCTGACATAGGCGAGGCAACTGATGCTATGGCCGCAAACTTTAAACTACTATTACACATTAAATTTTGTGTAAATAAACCTCCTTGAGAAAACCCGACCGCAAAAAGCTCTCCATCAATAATGTTGTATTTAGCTTTAACATCATCAACAACATTTTCGACAAACACCAAATCATTAATGCCTAATCGATGGGGTTTATTGCAATCACATCCTTCATTCCACTCTTCAACTTTTGATTGTGGGTAAACAACTATATAATTTTCTGATGCAGATTCAAACGCAGCCATACTCTGCATATTTTTAGCGCTCTGCCCAGAACCATGAAAAGCTAATAAAAGCTTATAAGATTTTTTTGTATCAAAGTCATTACGTGGTGTTGCCACATAATAACTTCGATTTTTTAATTTAACTTTAGTTAAACCCTTGGGCTGGGTACTTGTTAAACTCGAATCCTTATTAGTACCATTACAACCGGCCATTAATAATGTGACAGTCATTATTTTCAATAATAAATATAAATAAGTACGCATCTTCTCTACTCTCATTAAATATGAGTTGGTAGCAAATCATATACTTATTTGTTGTTGCCATAGTTGACGCTTATGTTTTTGTTATATTTATGTTATGTTTTAAAAAGCAATGTAATTTCAATATGATAGAGAACCCTATGGCTGTCCATATTTCTGGTGTTATTTTTGACGAAGAGCAGCGAACATTAAAAAATGACAGTCAAACTAGAAAACTTGAACCAAAAGTATTCAGTTTATTAATTACTTTACTAGCAGCTAATGGGAAAATTGTCACTCGCGACCAACTCATAGTTGAAGTCTGGAATAATCGGGTTGTAGGTGAGGGAGCGATCAATCGAACCGTGTCTTTATTGAGAAACCATTTTTCAGCGTTAACTAATGAAAATATTATTGAAACTGTCCCAACTCAAGGGTATCGGTTAGTTGCTACTGTAACGAACACAGATATTTCTCACGATGAAATGCCTGTTGAGCAAAAGGTTGCTTTTAAAAGCCCATCATTCAAGAAACCTATGCGCAATATCAAAAAAGCATCAATTATTGCAATTATTATAACTCTGCTATTAATTACCCTTTTTAGCACACTCTTCAAAGTTGAAAACTTAATCACGCCAAATAAATTATCACTTGTTAGTGCGCCATTGATTGGTTTGCAAGGTAGAGAATATAAGCTCTCGGCCACCCAATCTGGGGGACTCATTTTGTTCCATCACCTTGATGAGGATGACCGTCAATCGGTTTATTTATATGATACAAAAACACATACTCAAAACAGTGTACTAACAAATTCGTTGGCGACGATAAGTGCTGATGGAGAATATATCGTTTATGCAACACACATTGATGAACAATGTTTAATTTCGACTTATCATGTACACACAAAGAAAAAGCAGTTTTTATTTTCATGTGATGAGTTCCCAACCTCACTAGCTTGGGGAGAAAAAAATACATTTTACTTCAATAAACGTTTTAGTAAATCTCATCCATATCAAGTATATAGCTATAATATAAACACGAGTAGATTAAGACAAATTACAAATCCAAGTAGTAAAAATAATACTAAGGGCGATTTTGATTTCTCCTACAATCACCATAGTAACCAACTAGCTATTGTTCGTTATATAAGCGAAAACGACTCAAAAATAATTATTAAAAATGAAGAAGAAAAATTAAACGAATACGTAGTTAATCTGCGTGTAAAAAGTCTTGTATGGCATTCTAAAAACAATACTTTGGTTATCGCAAACAACAACACTATTTTCTCTTTAGAAGCCGCAAGTGGTGAATATTATTCGATAAAAAAATTAGATTTTACAATTAACTCTTTAGCTATTATCCCAGCTAAATTGAATGCCTCGCTATTAGTAAGTAGCCTTAATGTCGTAAGCGAAATTGTAAAATATAACACTATTAACAGTAGTCAACATGTGTGGCAGCAAAGTGCGCGCACAGAGCTGCTTCCTCGTATGCGGGCAAACACTCAAACTTTTTTGTCTACGCGTTACAAAAGCCATCACTTTTGGAGAGTTAAAAACGACGAGGCCCAATTAATTGATATCGATTTACCCTTTGATCTACAGTTTGTACGCTACGAACTATCTGATGATGGCAGCCGTATTTTATTTACTAAGCACGGCGATGTTTTTGAACTAGATTTAAATAAAAATGCCTATCAAAAAGTGTTTACTAAAAATCACAATAGCTATGTTGCTAATTACGACGCACAAAATAACATTATTTATAGCACAAACGCTTCTGGACAATGGCAACTGTGGTTGTATCAACAAAGTACCGATACACACAGTCAATTAACTTTAAATGGGGGTTATAGCGGCAGAATCGTAGATCAATACCTCTATTACTCTAAATTTAATGTAGATGGTTTATGGCGTAAAAATTTAACAACAACAAGTGAAGAACTTGTTATTAAAAACTTCAATCGAATCAACTGGCTAAACTGGCAACTTATTGACCACCAATTATACTTTTATCGAGAAGCAACGGGAATTTGGACTTTTAATATCAATACTCAAAAAGAGAATTTGATCATGCCAAAACCTGATGGTTTTGTTCACCAGTATACAGTGGCACCTGATCAGCAACATATATTCTGGGTACGCCTAAAAACTATTCAAGGTGATATTTATCAATATACCTTTTAATTATCGTTTTTAAATATAGGTTGTGTGTTTTTCAAATATAAAATAATAAAAATGCTTTACTATAAGCTGTTTAGCAATACATATGTAAATAAGTAAACTGCTTACGCTCCTCGTATTTATGTATTTTTCAGTCCTGCAACTGGTCTTACCGTAAACTAATTGTAAATAAAATAAACAAATATGTTGACCATTTGCGTACTCCACAATATCATTTGTAAGCGCTTACAAAACACATTTACAAATGTAAGCGCTTACACCACAAAAATACATAGATCGTAAAACAATTAATCTGACAATAATCTGTTGAAACCGGGGTTCAGTTATGAACATTGAAACAACGCACATTACACGTTTACTTGCCGCTATCTCTTTAGTTACGTTAGCTGGCTGTGGTGGCGACTCTGCCACTAAATCAAATTTTGAAAATGTAGATGCCTCTGAACCAGTATCAGATTGGCAAATGGTTTGGAGCGACGAGTTTGAAGGCTCAGCCATTGATACAAACAAATGGAACTATGAATTAAACTGCAATGGCGGTGGTAACAACGAGAAACAGTGTTACACCGACAGCGAGCAAAATGCATTTATTGCAGACGGTGTGTTAAACATTGTTGCCCTACCCGCTGAAGAAGGTGCAGAAAAACCTTATACTTCAGCACGCTTAAATACGCGTTACAACGCTGACTTTACGTATGGTCGCTTTGAAGTGCGCGCCAAACTTCCATCAGGACAAGGTAGCTGGCCAGCATTTTGGATGCTGCCAACAGATGAAGTTTATGGCACTTGGCCTCGTTCTGGCGAAATAGATGTTTTAGAATCAGTAAATCTTAAAACACCGGATGAAGACGGTGGAATAGAGTCAAGCATCCACGGCACACTTCATTACGGACGCGCGTGGCCAGATAATAGCTCTACGGGCAAAGAATTTAAATTCCCTGAAAATACTAACCCGGCAGATGATTTCCACACGTATGCTGTTGAATGGCAAGAAGGTGAAATTCGCTGGTACGTAGACGGTTACCTTTATGCAACTCAGCGTCAATCAGAAGTTCGTACTAATGCAAGTGACGAGGCTGTAGGTCTAAAACACCGTGGCTGGTTTGCAGAATATTTTGAGCAAGGTTCTGGCGAGCTTGAAACTCACTGGGATAGCGCACCATTTGATAAAGACTTTCACTTATTGCTAAACCTAGCAGTAGGCGGCGACTGGCCTGAAAACGTTAATGATCTAGGTATAGATGCTAGCGCATTTGAAAACGGCCAAACCTTTGCTATTGATTACGTACGTGTTTATCAATGTGCGTCAAACCCTGAAACAGGTAAAGGCTGTGAAACTATTCGCCCGGGTTACAATAGCCTAGAAGATGCATTGCTTGAAGGCGATGCACCAATTCCTAGCCCACCTTCGACAGGCATTGCAACACCACTGACTATTTTTGGTGAGTCATTTAATCCAAATTGGCCTGCATGGGATTGTTGTGGAGGATCTACTCCCGCTATTGTTGCAGATGAAACCCAAGGTGATGTAGTTGAATTTGTAGTAGGTGCAGAACCCACTGTAATGGGCTTTATTAGCCGTGAGATTTTTATTACTGACGAAGAAGGAAAAGCCAGCCCGTTTGATGCTTCTCCAATGCTGGATGAAGGTTACGTTCGTTTTAAAATGAAAGTAACAAATGCACCAGGCACTGCTGATGCAGCTTGGCTTGTAAAACTTGAAAGTAATGAAGGTTCTAGCGCATTAGAAATGCCGATTACAGATAGCATTGAAGGCGTAAGTCCTGTTGTTGGCCAATGGCAAACTTATACATTTTTATTAAAAGATCTAGATGCTGCAAATTTAGATATTAGTGCAATTGATGTGATCATGGTGTTTCCAGCATGGGGCGCAGGTGAAGGCGCTGTTTATTTAATTGACGATGTTGAGATTACTCAAGATAACTTAGGCGTATCACCTGAGCTTACTATTTTTACTGATGAGCAAAATCTAGCATGGCCAATGTGGGATTGTTGTGGTGGCTCAACCCCTGTTGAAGCTATGGATGATGAAGAGCATGGTTTAACCGCAGAATTTAGCATTGGTGCAGAGCCTACTGTAATGGGCTTTAATAGCCGCACATCGTCAGGTGGCGCAGGTGAATCGTTTGATGCTAGTAGCATTTTAGATGAAGGCGTTATTCAATTTGATTTAAAAGTAACGTCTGCACCGAGTGACCCAACTACACCGTGGTTGTTTAAAGTTGAGTCAAACGAAGGTGACTCTGCAGTAGAGCTTGAATTAACGGCAAGTGTTGAAGGCGTAGCGCCAGTTACTGGCGAGTGGCAAACATATACGTTTAAGCTGTCTGATCTTGCAGCTGCTGGCTTAGATGTAAGTACTATAGATGTACTAATGATTTTCCCAGCGTGGGGTGCAGGTGAAGGCTCTGTTTACCGTGTAGATAACGTTAAAATTTATAATCCAAATGCAGCGCCAGCTGCAACGGGTGAGCTTACTGTATTTAAAGATGCAGCGGCCGAGCAATGGAGTATTTGGGATTGTTGTGGTGGCTCTACACCAACAACAGAAACCGATGATGACGCGCATGGCGCAGTAGCGCAATTTAGCATTGGTTCTACTGCTACAGTAATGGGCTTTATTGCTGATGAAGACGTATCGTTCGATGCCTCTGCAATACTTGAAAATGGTGTAGTTCAATTTGATATGAAAGTTGTATCAGCCCCTTCAGATATTGACGCACAATGGCTATTTAAAATTGAATCAATTGGTACATCGAGTGCCGTAGAGCTTGCTTTATCTAGCAGTGTTGAAGGCCAAGTACCTGTAACGGGCGAATGGCAAACATACACCTTCCCTCTTCAGCAATTATTTGATGCCGGCTTAGACATTAGCGCATTAAACGTAATTATGGTTTTTCCTAGCTGGGACATGGGCGATGGCGCGCTTTACCGTATAGACAACGTGATTATTGCAAATCCATAAAACACACACCAATAGGCGCTTAGCGCCTATTGCTACACAACAACATTTTATAAAGCAGAGCTATTATGAACACATTCAATTTTAAAAAGAGCCAACTTGCGGCTTCTGTGTCTCTCATCATTGCTGCGAGCACATTAAACACAGCTATTGCGGCAGAAGCAGAAACAAGCGTTTCATCTGATGTAGAAGTTATTGAAGTAAAAGGTATTCGTGGTTCACTTATTCGTTCTATGGATATGAAACGCGACTCTTCTGGCATTGTAGATGCCATTTCATCTGAAGAAATGGGTAAATTCCCAGATACCAACTTAGCAGAATCATTACAACGTATTACCGGCGTATCGGTGAGCCGTGCAAACGGTGAAGGTAGCCAAATTACAGTACGTGGTTTTGGCCCTGAGTTTAACTTAATTACCTTAAATGGCCGCCAAATGCCGGGCACAGGTTATACACGTTCGTACAACCTTGAAAATATCGCCTCTGAAGGTGTAAGCGCGCTTGAAGTATTTAAAACTGCACGTGCAGACGTGCCAAGCGGTGGCTTAGGTGCAACAGTTAATATTTCTACTGCACGCCCTTTTCAAAAGCCGGGACAGAACTTTTCAGCAACCGTTAAAGCAAACCACGACTCGTCAAACGAAGCTGGCGATGACGTAACACCAGAGTTTTCTACTGTTTACAGCAATACTTTTGTAGATGACACTTTTGGTTTTGGTTTTTCGTTTTCGCACCAAGAGCGTGACTTTCAAAAACAAAGTGCCAATATTCAAGGCTGGCAAGCAAACGTAGACCTACCTGATTTAGATAGCAGCAACGTAGTTGATAACCGCACAGACTCTGCAGGTAATTACTACTTCCCTAAAGACATGAACTACTCTATTGAAGATGTAGAACGTGAACGTACAAACGGACAAGTTACTTTTCAGTTTGCACCGGTAGATGGCTTTGTAGCAACACTTGATTACACCGCAAGTAAAGCTGTAACAGGTTCTCAAAGTATTGGTTGGGGTATTTGGAACGACTTTGGTAGCAATATTAATGGCTACGAACTAGATGAAAATGGTACAGCTGTTTATGCTGATATTAGCGGTAACGATGCATCATTCACAGCTAATAAAGGTACTACAGAAGTAAAAGCGCGCTCTCTAGGTTTAAATCTAGATTGGGAAATTAACGACACGTGGCACGTAGAGCTTGATTACCACGACTCTAAAAACGAAACTGATAACGGCGCCGATGACGGGCTGGGAAGTGCCGGCCAAGTAATTTTAGGTTCTGATCAGCTAGCTAATAAGATTTATGATTACCGTACGGGCGAAGTACCCAGTGCACAAGTTAATTGGTTAAATGGCACAAGTGAATTAACGCCTGGCGAAATTGATTCAAACTTTAGTCAGTTTATTCATTCACCAGGTGAATCAAACATTGAACAATTACAGCTGCATACGACATGGTATAACGAAAGCTATGACATTGGTTTAGTTAAAGTTAAATTTGGCGCATCACGTACAGAACAAAACACCGGTGGTTACACCGCGTGGAGTGGTTTAGTAGGTGGTCCAGGCTTTAACCCATCGTATACAGAAATATTCCCAGATAGTATGTTTACCCGCAACGATACATCAGGCCTTTTAGATCAGTTTGATGGCGGCGGCAGCAACTTACAACCTGGTTACTACTATACCTACGATTTTGACGAAGCTGTTGCACGCCAAATTGCTTATTTAACGGCTGATGTAACGGGTGGCGATGCATATACAGCTAATGCATACGCAGACGGAATAGATAGCGAGAGCTACGTAGAAGAAATAACGAATAGCTTTTATGTTCAATCAAGCTGGGAATTTGACGTAAGTAACTACTACGTAAAAGTAAATGCAGGCCTACGCTATGAGCAAACAGACGTAACAAGTACTGTGCGCCAACGCGTTGAAGATCAAGTTAATTGGATCAGCGCTTCAGAGTGGATCATGCAATACGCTGCTGGCGGCGATGATAACTTCTTAGAGCAACAAGGTGATTACGATGTTTTACTGCCTTCAATCGACGTAAGTGTTGATTTAACTGAAGACGTAGTAGCCCGCGTATCTTGGGGTAAAACAATGTCGCGTGCACCACTAGGTAATTTAGCCGGTGGCCGCAGCTTAACAGGCAGCCCAAAACCAGGTTCTCGCACAGGTAGCCAAGGTAATACAAACTTATTGCCGTTTGAATCAACAAACCTTGATTTATCACTTGAGTATTACTACGCAGAAGGCAGCTACGCATCTGTTGGTTACTTTAAAAAAGACGTTGATAACTTTATTCAAACCTCCATTACGCAAACTACTATTGATGGCTTGCACGATATTTTAAACGGCCCTCGTTACTTACAAGCCGTAAGCGATATTGAATCACGTGGTGAGCAAGCAACAACCGACGCTATTTTTGCACAAATGATTGCCAGCGGTTACGGCAATGCAAATGGCGTTATTGAACCAAACAGCGACGATCCGCTAATAACATGGAATATTAGCCAACCACAAAACACCGACAGTAAATCGGTAGATGGTTTTGAAGTAGCTGTTCAGCACTTAATTGGTGAAACCGGTTTTGGTATTGGTGTTAACGCAACGTTTGTAGATGGCGACGTTGAATTTGATAGCGAAAGCCTAGATCAACAAGCACCACTTACAGGCTTAAGTGACTCAGCTAACTTCCAAGGCTTTTACGAAAAAGACGGCCTATCAGTTAAAATTACTTATGCATGGCGCGACTCATACCTAATTGGTGTAGGCCAAGCGCAAGGTTCAGCTGATGCGCCTCCGCAATATGCTAAAGCGTATGGCCAATGGGATATGAGCGTTAACTACGATGTAAACGAAAACGTAACGGTATTTTTTGATGGCATAAACTTAAACAATGCAACCGAAGAAGGTTACGGTCGTTACGAAGAGCAGTTCTTATTTGCTAATCAATACGGTCCTCGTTACTCAATTGGTGCTCGTTACACGTTCTAACTAAATTTTCTTTAGTAAAAAATGCAAAAAAACCGCTCACTGAGCGGTTTTTTATTGCCTTAACTCTTAGTTATTTACCAGTAATGAGCTGTTAACCTCCGACCTTTGGTAAAGGCTTCTTACTTAATATTTCAAATGTAATTAAATCCACAAGCATTGAATAAACCACATTATTATTAATAAAAATAACAAAAAGCTCCCCGTCAGAATTTAAACCTGATTCAACTATACGATTATAATCTGTAATAATTTCAGTGTAATTAGAGCCATCAACTTTACTTAAAGCAAAAGTCCGATTGTCGGTGTTATCCAATTTATTATCTAAATTTGTATCACTATTTATTACTTCATAAGAGATAGCGCGGGTGGCTGACCTTTCATTAAACTCATCATCTACAAGTGGCATTATATCTATAATCAACTGATCTATAGATTTAAATAACCAAACAGAATTATTCGTAATGCTATTAGTGAAGAGAACGTTTTTTGATCTAGTTGGTTTATAGCTACTTCCGCCAAACTCATTATATATCCCCAGTACTTCACTTTTTTCTACAAACAGTTTTTCGGACTCAAGTGCAATAAAATAAAAATCAGTACCACTTATTTTATGTGGATAACCTAAGCGCCAGTTTTCTTCTTTGTTATCGTCTTGAGCTAAATTTAATGTTGTTTGTTTTACGAGAATTTGATCTTTAAAAATGACAGAAGCAAGTTGATAAAAAACAAACAATATAGCAATTATAAGTCCACTAAATAAAACCAGCCCATTAAGATTCCATACCCATTTAAAAAATTTATCTGATTTCATGTTATTCCAACTTCTAAGCTACTTAATTCTAAAGTAGGTAATTATTTACAAACCCTAGTATTTTTTAATCTGCTCAAGCAACCGATTGGTTGTCCAATCAATGCCGTTATACGCAATATCTGGCTTGTAGTAAGCCCCTGCCCCTCGCGCTCTGTTTACGTATACTTTGTTAGGTACAATAACTTTGCCTAAGCCTGAAGGTAAATCAGCTAAACGTACCTCCATATACATAGAATCAGCACTACTTGGTGCACCAAATAACGTTGTATTTTCAAAAAGCTTAAACTTATCAAGTGCATCTAAACAAGCACTCGCGCATTGTGGCGGCACTATAACAAACACCTTGGTTTTAAAGTCACTCACTAAAGGCTTTTGTGGTATGTTATTTAGCGTATTAGTCTTTTCTTCTACATAAAACGGGGCATCATTTTCAAGTGATAGAGCCATGCCAGCAGCGACGGTTTTAAGAGTTTTCAGTACTTCGGGTTGATCTTTTACAACGCTAAATAAAGACTCTACATAGTCAGTATTATCTTTTGATGCTCTCCACCATACTTGCGTGTTTTGAGAAGTATTATTTGCTTTTTGCTCTACTACTTTTTGGGCCCATAATCCTTTTGCTATTTGTGAGCTCCAATAAGATGAGCCACCTTGGTTATGGCGCAAATCTAATACCACGGCTTTTGCAGTAAGTAACTTGCTACGTTGCTGTTGTATTTTTTCAAACACTTTATTGTAGGCAGCAGTTTGTTTATCGGTTGATGAAAAGCTAGGCATAGCAATCCAACCAATGTTTTTTTCAGGCCACGTTAAATCAATGGGGAGTTCATCACCGTTATAAGCATTTTCTAAATGCTTACTTGCTGACTTAGGCCTTACTGACCAATTTAATACGTGTGTATAGGTATCACCATTGGCTTTAACAAATTCACATGCTTTTAAAGGAGTTAAAAATGGATTGCCCTCGTCAATTAGTAACCGCCAACCTTGCTGCCACCAATGCCCAGGTTGTGCCACTTCACCATGAAACTTAAATATTCTCTCCCGCATTAAGGTATCAGTGTTTTGCCCATCACATTGGCTTACAACGTCACCTTTACTAATATTTTTGGCTTCGCTGTAATACACTTTTAGCGCATCACCTCGCCATACAGCACTGAAGCCTGGCCAGCGGCGCGCGGGTCTATCTACGCTTGAAAACGCACCAGCATGACCATCTTGTAAAATAGTACTAAAACGAGCAATTGCCGCTACATGCGCCTGCGGTCCGCTCGCTTGAGCCGACAATGTAAATGCTTCTGCTTTTGCTTTTTTTAATAAATCAGGGAAAGTTGGGTTATTAACATCAAACATACCAGGGTGATTTTGTGCAGATATACTGTAAGCAGCTTCTATATCGCTATTTGTAACACTGCGCCACTGCTCTGGCGTTGTGGGTACAGCTTGCTCATGTCCAGCATTTACAAGTGGTGATAGTAGGAAAGCTGGGAGTAATACATAGTTGATTATTTTTGTTTTTATAGTCATAAAAATCCATTTAATTATTAGCTTTTTAAACATACTAAGTTAAATATAAGTTAACAATAATACCAAGTTTATTTTTATTTATAATTAAAAATAGTTAACTAACTGAAGTATTTTTAAAAATTAGTCGGGGAAGCTATTTTTCGCCAAAAATGAAGTACTAATCAATAATGCTTTATTGTACATCTGATTTAGCGCGTACAATATAATCTGAATACTCTAAAGAAATAGGCATGACTTTGAAGGGGCTGACGTTTGCCCCGCCAGTGTTACCCCTGGGAATTAATCCAAACGCAGTTTTGGTAGCTGCTCCAGCTATACGAAATATTTGTCCTAAAAGCTCACGTAAATCGTTTTGCTTAAACGCCCAGCAAAACATCAATATATGCACTTTAACATGAAAATAAGTGGATTCTTGACCGAGTACATGCGCATTTTCTAAATGCTCAAATGCCTCCATAAACTTGCCATTTTTATTAGCTAAATGAGCTAAGTCTAATTCGGCATTTACATATGGTTTTATATTTTTAGTGAATTGACTAAACATACTTCTATCCTTGTAAGCGTATAACGAGTATTTAAAGCAACTCGTTTATAACCTATGTTTATTAATGGTCAAACAATAACCGAGTTGCTATTTTGGTTCAATTGCTACTTTTGTTTTTTTAGTTTTGCGAGCTCTCTTGATTTAATTTTTAGCACTTTAATTTTAGCGCCGTACCAATTAGCCATAGGTGCTGCTGCAATACCGTGTATTAAAGTACTCATCCATACAGCGTTAATCGCAACAATTAAAACTGAGTGACCGTATTCACCTAAAATATCTTTAGAGATAATAAGTGCAAACAGCGCTGTTGCAAGACCTCGAGGTCCAAAGAACCCCATAAACACTTTTGTTAATACTTTAGCTTTAGTGCCAATCAATGAAAGATAAATAGCAAGAGGTCGTACAATAAATATACTTACTAAAATATAACCAACAACAGGGAGGGTTAAATGCTCAACAGCTGAAGGAAGTAAGCCAAGTCCAATAATAACAAACGAAGTCCATATTAATATTTGCCCTTCACTTTCAGTAAATTGGTAAATAAATCGGCAATGCCCTTTTACAATATTACCAAAGGCTAAACCTGCAACAAACGCTGATATAAATCCATTTCCGCCCAGTAAACTTGCCATTAGGTATGATGTGCCGGTAAGTGCTAAAACACCAATGCCTTCATATATAGTCGATGATATTTTTTTTGACTCAGAGTATAAAAATAAACGTCCGCTCGAGAACCCCATAAATGCGCCAACCAAAATACCTATAAATATTTGGCTAAATCCAAACACTAACCATGACATTTCATTTTCTTGAGAGCCGCTTTCCATAGCAACTAAACTGGCAAAAAATAAAATAACAGGTAATGCTAGTCCGTCATTTAAACCGCTCTCAACTGATAAACTTTGTCGCTCGTTTAAAGGTACGCTCTCATTGCTAACAACAGCTTGACCTAAAGCTGCATCAGTCGGTGCTAAAATTGCTGCAACTAAGGCTAGCATTGCCCAAGGCCACTGTGGAAAAAACAAATAAGCAAAGCCTGTACCAATCAAAATACTCAACGGTAAACCTATCAATAGCATTCTTAAAGGCCACGTATTTTGCCTTTTTAATCTGCGTAAATTTATTTGTGAAGCATCTAAAAATAATAATACAACTAGCGATATTTCTGCTATTAAATACACGGTTTCGTGTGCATCGCCTATATTGATCAGCCCAACCTGAGATACAGCAAAACCTATACCTAAAAATACCATTGGCGCCGTGATAATAGTGGTAGAGAGTTTTTTTGCTAGCATAGAGTAAGCACTAACTGAGAAAAGAAGAATGAGTAATCCTATTTCCATTGGAAGATCCTATTAGGCATGGCTTGGTATTTTTATTAGAAAATATCAGGGTTGGGGTTAGTTATATTAAATCAGCACAATTTGTTGAGTTAATTTGTATACGTTTATTTTTAACTTTAATCTAAAATAATAACCGGCACCTAAATAACATTAGCCTGCCGATTACGTTTAACTTTAATATGCAAAAGCTTATTTAGCTGCTGCACGTTTTGCGTCTAAACCAAGTAACTTATCAATAGATAAAAAGCCAGGTCCACGAGCAAAAATCACTAATAATGAAACAGCCCACCACGATGCCGGATTAATCCAATGATCGAGTGTAGGAAAAACAGCAAGCTGAATAAACATAGTCATACCAATAAGACCTAACGCTGCAAAGCGAGAAAACAAACCGATAATCAGTAATATTGGGAGTAACACTTCAACAACACCAGCAACCACAGCAAGTGTTTCAATTACTTTTACAAGAAATGAGCCATCAACATAATCTAATGTTTTTGGATCACAAAGCTGCAAGGCACCTTCTCTAACAGGATCAGGACAGAAAAATTCGTATTTAAATAGGTCGTATTTATCAACATTAAATTGTAAAAAGCCATCCCATTTGCTCAAACCAGAGTCTAGGAATACTTTAGCGACCATAAAGCGAAGAAAAAACAGCGCTATGGGCTCTAAGAACCGCGATAACTGCTCTCCCATCTGCACGTACAGTTGTTGTATTTTTTTTATCATGCCCATATTTATTCCTACTCTTGTAATGTACTAGTTGATTTGGATTTCTAATAATTCATTTTGTAAGCATGCTGTAAAAGCCTCGCTCACTTCAAAGTTTTCATCTACTGTTATTGCTGCATCAAAAGCTTCACCCAACGACCTACCTGTACCTTGTAGGGCCTGCATAAGTTTAACTTCAGCAGCGCAAAGGGAACGGGCTTGCACCGCACCTTGCAAGCGCCATAACATAATAAAATCCTCAGTAGAGGATTTAGTTACAGCGACATCATTATTATTTGTTTTTAGTGAAATCCATTCAAAAAATGCGCCTTCACTCACACTAAGTAGCAGTACACTGGGGTTAAGCTTTACATTAAGTTCAGTAAGCTCAGTACCTTGTTCCATTAGTTGAGTAACATATTCTATAGTTAAAGTTTCAGTTGAATCAGCGCTCATCAAACTCATTAGCCACGCGTAATCTAAATGCGCAATATCAACTAAGTTCGTATATAAACTTAATGTACTTAGCTGATTTACAGTGACTTCAAAAATATACTTATTTTCAAATTCACTATCTTTAATCAAGCCTGCAATAAAGTCTGGAAAGCTTAATCCGTATCCGACCAAAGTGCCCTGCTCTGGCGGAAAACGGTCAACATAAAGTCGTGCCATTTTTCGAAAGTTCTCACTACCTACTTTTTTTTCACACATAGGAAAGTTAGCTATCAATGCATCAACGCAGCCTTTGTAAAACCCGTTCCTATACACAGCTAATCTTTTAATGTGCGATGGATTTTCGCAAAAATGCTCCATTGCACCTGGATCGCCCGTTCGTAAATAGCGAGTAAAAGCATCAATATATTGATTGGTACTCATCAGCGAACCACTTCTTTATGAGATATATTTAAGCGACTTTGTAACTCGCTTTGATTCAAATAGTTTTGCGCAGTTTCTCGCTCGCTCATAAGCTCTTCAAACGATGGAATATTAGCATCTCGCTCAACAAGCACTGGTCGCTGACCAAATATCTCAATTGCTTGTTCCAGCAAATCCCATACAGGCGTTGCTACCGGTGCTGCATGGCTGTCTATCAATAGTGACTGACCAAGAGTTGGATCAGGATCGTGTCCTGCAATATGAATTTCTCCAACAAGCCCAGCGGGGATCTGCTTTAAATAATCAAGCGCATCAATACCCGTGTTTTTACTACTGATATATAAGTTATTAATATCGATTAGTAAGCCACAACCAGAACGCTTAGCTGCCTCAACTAAAAACTGAGGTTCATCCATATCACTTATAAAATCTAAATAGTTACTTGGGTTTTCTACTAAAATTGACCGACCTATGCCCGTCTGGTAACAATCAATCCCATTAATTAAAGACTCAAGTGCATCTTGGGTGCGAGGTAAAGGCATTAAGTCTGCAAAATATTTGCCGTCAGACTTAGACCACACTGCATGTTCAGATACCAGTGCTGGTTGAAATTCATCAATCAACGCTTTAACTTGTTTAGTATGAGCAAGCATAGCTTTATGATCAGAGCCTAACGAACCACCAACACCATGAAAACTAATATCAAAATTTTCACGTACAGCTCTCAAATAATTTAATCGAGGACCACCTGCCACAAAATAATTTTCTGTATGCACTTCAAACCAAAGATTATTATTTGTAGATGGCAGCTCTACCTGTAAAGCTAAAATGTCGTCAAGATGTTCTGGTTTTAAACTAAGACCTGCACCTAATTGCTCCCCAGCAACAATGCACTGGGGAAAACCTGCTTTATTAACCTTCAAGCGAACCTTTACCATTAGGAGTTACAACTGATTCACATACACCTTTAGGTGCATATGTCCATGCGTTAGCTTGGAAGTCTGTAGTTGAAGTGCCTTCACAACTCGTTCCTGCACCTGCTTTACAATCATTTTCACCCGCTAAAGCAATACCAAAACATTTATCTTTACGACCGCGAACTTTATCACCAGCTACCCAGCCTTTAAATTGCTCTTGTACTTTTGCTGAAGCACCTTCTGCAACGGTTAATTGACTGTTTGGACCTGCCACAGCACCCGCACTTAAAACTGCTGCTGATGCGCCGATTAATAAAGCCTTAGTTAAATTTACTTTTTTCATTTTTATGCTCCGGATTAAAATATTTTTTCTTGTTTTATCAATGATTGTTAATAATACCAATCCGCAATAATACTTAATCATTTTGCGGGGCTAAATGTGTCGCTACCTGCGTTAAAAAATTCTCATTTAGAACAACTAAATAGCGAATTTTTTGCCTAGCTATCAACACGTTTTTCCATCCTCAAAATAAATCACTTAATTAAGCGAATTGGTATAAAAACACTCATATTTTGATAAACAAGCACAATGGAGATAAGCAATATCGCCGTTTTATCAATTTAATAGACCTATCGTTGTTATAAAAACTTTCAGATTATTTGCTTACAACGAAAATACAACTGTAAACAAGAAGTAAATATAGTGGACTAAGCAGTTAATACAAACATTAGAAAAGCTAACCTAATTGTTTTGATAATGAATAAGCTTGGAAAAGTTCATATTTAGTGGATTAGATGCATTGAGGCACTTTGTTTTGGTAATGATCTACAAATAGAAATTTACTTAACTGAGGAAGGATAAAAATATTATTTAATGGCTCCTTATATTTACACCACTCTATACTCGCTAAATTAGCGTTTTTTAAGTAGGACTCGTAAACACCGTCATTATAATGTTATTTTCTGCAACGCTAAAATGTTGGACTATATGGCCATTATCAACGGTTGATTGCCTATAAAAAAAGCGCTACAAATAGGTAGCGCTGGCATTATTACTTAATGGTTGTTTATTTAAAGCTTAGGCTCTTTATTTAAAAGAAGCCGAGCGGATCTTCGCTGTAGCTCACTAATAGGTTTTTAGTTTGTTGGTAGTGCTCCAGTGCCAGTTTGTGCGTTTCGCGCCCTATTCCTGATTTTTTATAACCACCAAACGCAGCGTGTGCTGGGTACATGTGATAACAGTTAGTCCACACTCGCCCTGCTTCTATTTTGCGACCCATACGATAAGCACGATTCATGTTTCTGCTCCACACACCTGCACCTAAACCAAACTCAGAGCTGTTGGCAAGCTCGAGTGCTTCGGCTTCATCTTTAAAGGTCGACATTGAAATAACAGGGCCAAAAATTTCTTCTTGGAACACACGCATATCGTTTGTGCCCTTTAATAACGTAGGTTGTATGTAGTAACCACCGTTTAAGTCATCACTTAGCTGCTCTACATTACCGCCAGTGAGTACTTCAGCGCCTTCTTTTTTGCCTATTTCAATGTAGCTCAGTATTTTATCAAATTGCGCTTTTGAAGCTTGTGCGCCAACCATAGTTTCGCTATCTAGCGGGTTTCCGCGTTTAATTTTTAAGGTACGTTCGAGTATTCGCTCAATAAACTGCTCGTAAATGTCTTCTTGAATAAACAGCCTTGATGGGCACGTACACACCTCGCCTTGGTTGAAGTAAGCAAGCACGGCGCCTTCAATAGCTTTGGATAAAAACGCATCGTCTTTTTCCATTACATCATTAAAAAATATATTAGGTGATTTACCACCGAGCTCGACCGTTGAAGGAATAATATTTTCAGCAGCGCATTTCAAAATATGTGAGCCCACAGGCGTTGAACCTGTAAATGCAATTTTAGCGATACGCTTGCTTGTTGCCAGTGCTTCACCCGCTTCTTTACCAAAGCCGTTTACTATATTTAATACGCCTGCAGGGAGTAAATCGCCAATTATCTCCATTAAAACTAAAATAGAAGCTGGTGTTTGCTCAGCCGGTTTTAAAATTACACAGTTACCTGCAGCAAGTGCTGGCGCTAGTTTCCAGGCGGCCATTAAAATAGGGAAGTTCCACGGAATAATTTGCCCAACAACCCCTAGTGGCTCATGAAAATGATACGCAACGGTGGTTGCGTCTATTTCACCTATAGTGCCGTCTTGCGATCGTAGGCACCCTGCAAAGTAGCGAAAGTGATCTGCCGCTAGCGGAATATCAGCAGCGAGTGTTTCACGAATTGCTTTACCGTTATCCCATGTTTCGGCAACAGCTAGTAACTCTAGGTTTTGCTCAATTCGGTCGGCTATTTTTAGCAGTATGTTACTTCGGTCGGTCACCGACGTTGTGCCCCACTGCTCTCGCACTGCATGCGCTTTGTCGAGAGCCAGCTCTATGTCGTCTTTGTCTGAACGCGGTATTTGGCAAAATACCTTACCGTTTACTGGGCTTATATTATCAAAGTATTGGCCATTTACAGGCTTTACCCACTCTCCGCCAATGTAGTTTCCGTATTGTTGTTTAAAGTTTACGAGTGCGCCGTCGCTACCTGGATTTGCATATATCATGTGTGTGCTCTCTTTATTGTTGTTAGCTAAAGGTCGAACATTTATATAAAACAAAATGCTTTATATTTAATCAGTGTTGTTTGACATTAGCCTAACAAGCGCCTAAAAACTTGATTAGCTGTCCACAAAAGTTGTCTGTGAGTCCAAACTAATAAAAACCTAAAGGATTGATATGCACACATCTCAGTTAAACAAAAAACGCCAACAACTTGATGTTTTAATTGAAAACAAAGTCTCGTTTGCCGCAGATAGCAGTGAGTTGAGTATTTACGACACGTATCAAAGCGCGCAAAAGGTGGCACTGCACTCAAACGAGCTGCTGTTTTGTGCCATGCTTAGCGGCAAAAAGGTAATGCACGTAGAAAGCAGCCAATACCATAAAGCATTTTTACCACACGAGTCGTTTGTATTAGCGCCAGAGCAAGGTGTTTTAATTGATTTTCCACAAGCATCAATGAGCACTCCAACTACTTGTTTAGCTATTGAAATTAGCACAGACAAAATAACTAGCGTGGCGAATGCACTAAACATGCAGCAAAATTTTGCACACGATGGCTTATTTGAATATGTACCGCAATTAGTGCACACCCAACATAATATTCAAACGCAGCAATTATTGGAGCGCATGGTGCATTTATTTAGTGAGCAAGGAGCACAGCGACATTACTTGATTGATTTGTCGTTAAACGAATTGATCACCCGTTTATTACAACAACAAAGCCGCGAGCTATTGCTGGCTAGCTGCGATAAGCCACGCCTTAAAACAAAAGTCAGCGATGCCCTGCTTTATATTGAAGAACATTTAAATGAAACGCTCGACATAAACACCTTATGCAAAATAGCCTGTATGAGCCGCAGCAAGTTTTATCAGCAGTTTAAACTTGCATTTGGTACTACCCCAGCCCTTTGGCAACAACAGCTAAGACTAAAAAAAGCGCGTACTCAATTACTACAAGGCCATGCAATTAGTAAAGTTTGCTTTGATGTTGGATTTAATAGCGCGAGCCACTTTAGTCGCCTATTTAAACAAACCTTTGGCATTGCGCCTAAAGAGTGCCGACATTAACCCTAAAATCTTATTTTTTTACTTTGCTGACGCCCTGAATATGTTAGTTTATTAACATGAGTATTGAGTAAAGAATTGGTATGAGTAAGCAAACCCGCTGGACCCTTAAAAGTATTGCTAAAGAGTTAGGTGTGTCTAACGCGACAGTATCTAATGCGTTTAATCGCCCTGATCAGCTATCGGCTAAACGCCGAGACGATATTCTTGCAGCATGTAAAACTTTGGGCTATTACGGGCCTAATAAGGCCGCGCAATCGTTGCGTAATGGCACATTTAATATTGTCGCTTTAGTGCTGCCCGATAGTGTGGAATACATGGTGTCGGACCCTGTGGCTAGTAGCTTTATGCGCGGTGTGACCTCGGTGCTTGAAAAAAACGGCATTAATGTTTTATTGTTTTCAGGTAATAGCGATAACCTTAATAACGTGGTCGACTTTGTAGATGGCTTTATTTGTTATGGCCGCCCTCGTAATAACGCGTTAGTAGAGCAGTTAAAAACAGTATCTAAACATGTAGTGACAATTGATTTTGATATTGCTCGCAATGCCTCTGTAAATATTAATAACGAGCAAGCAAGTTACGAAATTGCTAAACACGTACTGCATAGTCAAAGCGATAAAGTGGCTATATTAGGGCTTAGGTTACTTGATGAAAACGTATTATGCCGCGTGTATGAGCATCACGAATTTGAAACCGGACAATCTATTTCGCATCAACGTTTACGTGGTTATCAACGCGCTTTAAGCGAGGCAAATATTACGGTGGCTGACGATCGTATTTGGAACATTCCTGAAAGTAGCGAGCGTTTTGCTAATATTGCTGCTAAAGAGGTTTTAAGTGCCTCCCCTCGCCCTAACATTATTATTTGTATGAGTGATTTAATTGCCCTTGCCACAATGCGAGAAGCAATAAAACAAGGCATAAAAATAGGTGAAGAACTGCGTATTGTGGGCTTTGATGGTATTGATGAAGCAGCCCGGTTTGTACCTCGCCTCACCACTATTCATCAAAACAGCCAAGAAAAAGGCGTTATAGCCGCCGAATTATTTATTTCTAAAGAAGAAAAAACTCAGGAAGTCAGTTACGAATTAGAGATTGGTGCGAGTAGTTAGCTTACAAACCTTGTAATAGTTTTATGTGTTAAAAAGCCAAGCTTAAGTAGCTTGGCTTTTGCTTTACATGGCGTTTGTAAATTACTTTTATAGCATTAAGCTAAAAATGAATTTAAGTTAATCGTTGTTTCTTCATCACCGTTTACCTGCGTAATCAGTGCATGGCGTAATTTAAAATCAACAGTAAGTGAAATAGTTTGCTCATCTAGTTGCCACGATAAACAACACATACTGCCTTCACCTTGAGCACTAAACTCACCTGCAAATGCAGGGTGTGAATTGCGAATTTTAATTAATTCAATTAAACCTTTTACTACAGGCTTATTTAAGGCTTTATCGATTATATTTGCATCTAAATATGGGCGGTTAATATCACGGCCAACATTTGTATTAGCTAATAGCTCCATATCATTTTCACAGGCAAATAAGCCGCCGTAATACACTTGTGGTACACCTGGTGCAAAAAATTGAATTGCACGCGACAGTAAGTAATCAAAGTCTTTAGCGCCTAATGCGTTGTAGTACGTACAGTTAACTTGATATAAGTCGACATTACTCGCCGCAGCGCCCGTAGCTTGGCGGCTTTGGTTGTTACTGTTGGCATGCATTGTTTCTACTAGGTAATCAATCTGCTGTGCATTTAATAGCCCTGGTTTGTCGCCCATTGGACCTGCGTCAATAATGCCAATACCGTCGTGTGTATCAAGTACGGTTAAGCAATTGCGTGGCGAAATTTGTAACCATTTGAGCAGTGCATCTACATCGTTGTTAAATAAGCTGTGTAAAATAAGTGGTGGTAAAGCAAAGTCGTAAACCATATTTACACGTTTTGCGACTTCTACCTGAGTTTGATAATGGCTATGTATTTCTGCAATGGTTTCCATGCCTAAATCGTTTGCTTGCTTAGATAAGTTATCTAGGTAGCCAAACGTTTCATCAAGCATAAAGCAGTTAGTGCCCGCTTGCTTAATGGCGTAACCCGCCGCATCTAAACGAATAATATTTACATTGTTAGCCGAAAATTTAGTAAGTACGTTATTTAAATACGCAACACCGGCTTCTACTTTTACGTTTATATCGATTTGATTATCGGTAAAAGTGGTCCAAAAATCATACGTTTGGCCGTCGCCACACTGCATTGGCGTAAAACAGCTACCTGGGCGTGGGCGGTAAATTGCTTTTTGCTCAGCTTCGCTCATACCATTTGGAAATACATCTTCTTTGGTTAAAAATAAATCCCAAAATTCTGATTGCTTACCTTTAGCTAATACATCTTGAAACTGAAAAGACTGCGCCGATACATGGTTAACAATTAGGTCTGCCATTAAGTCGAGATCTTTACCTAATACTTGTATGTCTTCCCAAGTGCCTATTCTAGAATCAACTTCACTATGATCAATAGGGTCAAAGCCAGCATCGCTGCCATCAATAGGATTGTAAAATGGCAATAAGTGCACACCACCAAATACGCCTTTTAAAGGGCCGTTTAAAAGTGTGGTTAGCGCGCCTATATTTTGGCCAGTGATTCGATCAGCATATGTGATCAATTGAACTTTATTCTTCATCATTGTGTGATTACCATGTTGAAACTTAATCGATTAAGATATATCTTTAACTAGCGAGTAAGAATTTACAAGTAATTTTTAATAATTTTACATACAAATTTCGTGGCTCACGTAATACTACTGTAAGCAACTGACTGACTTACGAAGTGTTAATAGAGAATTTAACGAGGAATAAACACATGACAAAATCACACACACACGTAAGCAGCGACCCACTGCAACAAATACGCTGGCTTACATACATGATGTTTTTTATGTTTGCCATGACCTCTGACGCAGTCGGCATGATAATCCCCGAACTTATAAAAGATTTCGGTTTGAGCATGACTCAAGCTAGTGCATTTCATTACGCTCCCATGGCATTAATAGCCTTTAGTGGATTATTTTTAGGCTTTTTAGCTGACAGCCTTGGCCGTAAAAAAACCATTATGCTAGGTCTATTAATATTTTCTGCGAGTTGTTTTTTATTTGCATTTAGCACCAGTTTTACCTTCTTTTTAGTATTGCTTTGTTGCATAGGCCTGGCCATTGGTTTATTTAAAACCGGCGCATTGGCATTGCTTGGCGATATTTCACATAGTAACGACGACCATACTAAAACCATGAACAAGGTTGAGGGCTTTTTTGGCATTGGCGCTATTGTAGGCCCTGCCCTAGTTGGTGTTTTATTAGTGCAAAACGTAAGTTGGACATACCTGTATATTACTGCGGGCGTAATGTGTTTAATTCTTGCTTTATTAGCATGGCGCGCAGACTACCCTGACGTAGTTAAAACAACTGAAAAGCCAGCCTCTTTGGCCACCACCCTAAAAATGGTAAAAAACCCTTATGCACTTGGCTTTTCTTTAGCCATTGCACTATATGTAGCGACTGAAGTGGCTATTTATGTATGGATGCCAACGCTATTAAAGGACTACACAGGCTCTTGGCCGCTCCTTGCAACTTATGCACTTACTATATTTTTTATACTACGTGCTGCAGGTCGTTTTATTGCCGTATGGTTACTAAACCGTTATAGCTGGCAAGGTGTTATGGCTTATTTAAGCTTAGGTATTGCGCTTTGTTATGTGGGCACACTTATTGGTGGTGTTGATTGGGCTGTAGGGTTATTACCTCTTTCAGGTTTATTTATGTCTATGGTTTATCCAACTTTAAACTCTAAAGGTATATCGTGTTTTCCTGCTGAGCGCCATGGAGCCGTAGCCGGCGTTATATTATTTTTCACCGCATTATCAGCTGCTTTAGCTCCTTTATTTATGGGTATGATCAGCAATTACTTTGGCCATGTGCGCTATGGCTTTTACTTAGCAACAGGGTTTGCCGTGATTTTATTTGTAGCTATGTTGTTCAATTATTTACGCGACCCATCAATGAGTGCTTTACAAGAAAATAACCCAGCAGCTTAATAAACTTGTATCTCAATACAATAAAAAACACTTTTAAAATCAACATATGAACAATAAAAGAGCAAATTAAACACAAAATGATTTGCTTATTGTAAAATATTTGTTATTTTTACTTAATCGATTAAGTAAAAATAACAAACCCTACTGGGATCAACACAACGAGGCGTTCACATGACAACACACAATACACCTTTATATTTAATCAGCGCTTTAGCACTTGCCGTAAGTCAAGGCGTTAACGCACAAGAAACAGATCAAGCAAAACCTGAAGCATCTCAAAACAAAGGTCTTGAAACAATTGTTGTAACCGGCGTACCACGTCGAACAACAATCATGGCTTCAAGCGTATCAGTTAGTAGCGTATCACTTGAACAAGTTCAAGTGTCTACTCCTCGCTCAACAGCCGAGGCTTTTAGAATCATCCCTGGTATTCGTGCAGAATCGACAGGTGGCGAAGGCAATGCAAATATTGCTGTACGTGGCCTGCCTGTTGCTTCAGGCGGTGCAAAATTTTTACAATTACAAGAAGATGGGTTACCTGTAATGCAATACGGTGATATCGCTTTTGGTAATTCAGATATTTTTATGCGATTAGATAACACTGTGCAAACTATCGAATCGATTCGTGGTGGCTCAGCATCTACTGCAGCAAGTAATGCACCTGGTGGCATTATTAACTTTATCTCTAAAAATGGCGAAAACGAATCTGGCAGTGTATCTACAACACTTGGCTTAGATTACGACAACGTTCGTACAGACTTTGAATACGGCACTTACTTAACCGATAGCGTGCGTTTTCATGTTGGTGGCTTTGTTCGACAAGGCGAAGGCCCGCGCGAAACAGGTTACACGTCTAATAAAGGTGGCCAAATAAAAGCTAACCTTACAAAAGATTTCGACAACGGTTACGTTCGCCTTTATTACAAACACTTAGATGATAAGAGTGTTGGCTACCTTCCTATGCCAATGTACTCAAATGGTGACTCTATTGCTGGCTTTGATGCGCAATCAGACACACCTCACTCAGCGTTATTTACTAAAACAGCACGCTTAAATGGTGAAAACCAAATCAGTAGCGGCGATATCCGCGATGGTATGAATCCAAAGGTTGATTCTGTTGGTTTTGAAGCTGTATTTGATTTAGATAACGATTGGCGTATCGAAAACCGTTTTCGTAAATCATCAATAAGCGGCAACTTTAATTCACCTTTCACAGAACAAGTAGGTAGTGCAACATCAATTGCAGAAAGCATTGGTGGCGTGGGTGCAACCTTGAGCAACGCGAACACCGGTGAAGCGTTTAACGATGGTTTAGCAATGAAGATGGTGACATTTGATGTCACAATGAATGACTTTGGCTCTATAGTTAATGACTTTAAATTAACTAAATCGTTCGATGATGATACCAGCCTTACATTTGGTTACTATGCATCTACGCAAAACATTGCGATGTCGTGGTTATGGAACTCTTACGTAATGGAGCTCAAGGGTGACAATGCTGCATTACTAAATGTAACAGGTGCCGATGGCACTGAGTTATCTGAAAACGGTTTATACGCTTACAGTGCATTTGGAAACTGTTGCCAACGTGATTACGATACAGAGTACGATACTCGTGCACCATACGTTGCATTTTCTACTAAATTAGGCGACGTAAGCATTGATGCAAGTGCTCGCTACGACAGTGGTGAAGCTCGCGGAACATACGCAGGTGCAGTGACTTCAACAGTAGATATGAACCGCGACGGTGAAATATCAATCCCTGAGCAAAACGTTGCAGGTATTGATACTGCAAACGCAAGTCCAGTAAATTACGACTGGAACTATTCTTCTTATTCAATTGGTGCTAATTACCAAATTGACCCAAGCCTTGCTACGTTTGCACGTATTAGTAAAGGTGGTCGTGCAAATGCTGACCGCCTTTTATTTGGTAAAGTACGCGCCGACGGCTCTGTTGCAAAAGAAGACGCTGTTGATGAAGTAAACCAGTTTGAGTTTGGTGTTAAGAAGCGCTTTGATTCGTTATCAGTATTTGCTACTGCGTTTTTTGCCGAAACTGAAGAGCAAAACTTTGAAGCAACATCACAAACATTTTTTGACCGTGAATACGAAGCAAAAGGGATTGAAATAGAATCTACTTACTTTATTGATGCATGGGATTTTCGTGGTAATTTAACCTGGACCGATGCAGAAATAGCAAAAGATGCGCTTAACCCAGATGTTGTAGGTAATACGCCACGTCGTCAAGCCGATTTAATTTACTCATTAATGGCACGTTACAACTATGAAAAAGGCGCTGCTGGGGTAAGTTTCATTGGTACTACCGATGCATACGCTCAAGATAATAACGACTTGCAATTTGACGGCTACACACAGGTAAATGGCTTTGTAAGCTATGATTTATCTGAAAACCTTAATATTGCGCTTAATGTGAACAACCTATTTGACACAGTAGGTATTACAGAAGCCGAAGAAGGCTCAGTACCTGAAAACAACATTATTCGTGCCCGTGCTATTAACGGCCGCACAACGTCGGTAACTTTAAAATACGCTTTTAACTAAATGTGTGTATTGCGCTGCGGTGAGTAGTCACTGTAGCGCCTTTTAAAGTATGAATAATTAACACCCTTCACGTTTTTTAGCCTAGCCTTGCTAGGCTTTTTAGGATATTCCAAATGACCAAACTTCTGTGCTTAGGCGAGCTATTAATTGATATGCTGCCACAAGATGCTAATAACTCTGCCTATTTACCTATACCAGGTGGCGCACCTGCCAATGTAGCTGTTGGCTATGCAAAACTTGGAGGTGAAGCTGCATTTTGTGGTGGTAGAGGGGACGATCATTTTGCCAATCAATTAAGTAATGCATTAGCGCAATACAATGTAAATACAGACTATTTATTCACCATTGCAGGCTCACAAACCGCCATGGTTATAGTGAGCCTTGATGAAACCGGCGAGCGTAGTTTTGGCTTTTATCGCCATAACACAGCCGATGTACTATTAACCCAGGCGCATTTAGCGCATATAAATTGGCAAGAAATAAGCACACTACACTTTTGTTCAAACACATTAACTGAATCAGCAATTGCCAGCACAACAGTTAAAGCGCTAGAACTTGCAAAAGCGAATAATAAACTCGTCAGTTTTGATGTGAATTTACGCTACAGCTTGTGGGAAAACACAAGCGATATAGCAAGCAATGTAAAAGCTTGTTACACCTATTGTGACATAGTAAAACTCTCGCGTGATGAGCTTAATTTTTTAGCTCAGCATAGCGATACAACGAGCGATGATTACATTCAAACGCTATTAAATACCGGAGTAAAACTAGTGTTTTTAACCGATGGGCCAGAGCCTGCCAAGGTTTACCACAGCGCATTTACGCTTAACGAATCGGCACCAAAAATAAACGCCGTAGATACAACAAGCGCAGGGGATGCATTTATAGCGGGGGTTTTATACTACTTAAATAACTTGGGAAGTGATTTACCACTAGCAGATAAACTAAATAATAAAGCAAGCGTAAAAGACGCCCTGCACTTTGCTCTCAAATGTGGCTCTAAAGCGTGTTTAGCAAAAGGGGCATTTCCGGCATTACCTGTACTGGCTGATGTAATTTAAACGATTAAAGCCCCATATTACGGGGCTTTAAATCAGAGTTATATCTATTGCTTTATAAAGGTGACACCTTTAGGTATTTCATCTTGAGGTAACCGAGTAGAGTGCATTTGCGATAACAACCATTTATCGCCCACTTTTGATACAACGGCACTTTCTAACCAATAAATATCAATACTTCTTTCGGTGTTTTTAATATTGGCTTTATTCCAGTAATTAATAAAAGCAACATCACCCACTACACGCGAATTTATAACACTAAAATAATTAGTTCTTATAAAGTCAGAAGGCTTAACAACATTTATAAAGTCATTAATAGTCCACACTTCACCGTGCTCTAAAAGTAAAAATGAATCATCAACGGCTGCACGCATTTGCGTGTGATCAACGTTAGAAACAGCCAAAAAAAGATCGCTCACCGGCGTGAATATGTTGTTATCTTTTGCATGTATCGATGTCGAAAATATCAGGAATGTAATAAAGGTAAGTACTTGTTTCATTGTTTTTATAATGTGTAGTTTGCTCAATAATAATGAGTGTATTTTAATAGAGCAGTATTAACAATTGAAATAAACCGAATGTAACTACCTAACAATGTTACCCATAGAGCAAAAAAGCACTCTATAAGAGTGCTTTAATTTAATTTTTTCAATCAAGCTATTCATCTAGCCAATCTATGGCTGCGGTAGCATTTTCAAAGTATTGAACCTCACCCGATATGAACCAGTTACCTATTTTTGCCATTCGAGCTTGCCACTCTTTATTACCGTAAATAGCTACTTTTTTAAATTCTTTAGAGTGCTTAACACCTAACTTTAAGTCATCCCACGCTGCGCGTAGTTCCCAGCCTTCAAGTTCGCTAACATCTATTAAGGCGTTCACGACTGGGTGCTTAACTTCGCCAAGAGCTGAGTTTATCATTGGGGTAATTATTTTGTAGTCGTCGTGAGTAAGCGTACCAACGGCTTTAAGTTTTAAAAAAAACTCTCTTCCTGCACGTTCAAGACCAATCGATAAACCATGTGTTGTGTGTACCATTACTGCTCTCCTTAAATAGGCTGAGTAGTAAAAGTACACCTTCTAAAATTAATTAGTCCTGAACTAGATCATTAAATAATCTCAAATAAACGACTCAATTACGCATTTTGTACGCGAGATATCTGGTTTTCTACATCAGTTAAATGGCCCGTTTTAAGCCATACTTTTGCACCATTACTTCCCGCTTTAACGTTAACAGAGCTGTTAATAGGCACTCTTAACCAACTGTTTTTTACAAAGGTATCGGCTTGCTCATCAAATGAGCCTTCAAGTACTAGCAGCTCTGCTCCTCCTTTTGCGTTTATAACCATGCAGGCGCTGGGCTTAAAGTCCAACAAGCTTACGTCTTCAAAGCTGTCTTTGTATAAAGGGGTTACGGCTACATTTTTAAAACTAGGGTGCGCCGTACTTTGCATCAAGTCCGTTTGTAAACGCACGTGGGTTCGATCATCTGGCTGAAACTGCCATAACTTTACAAATATAACGCAGCCATTTTCAGACCCCGGTTTGTGCTTTGATTGCGGTGGGTTACGGATATAAGAACCTGCCACAAAGTCACCATGTTCATCTTGAAATACCCCTTCAAGCACAACAAACTCTTCACCGCCTGTATGAACATGCGGCGAAAATTCACTGCCAGGTGCATAACGAACAATAGTCGTTGCGCGAGCAACTTCGTCGCCCACACGGTCCAGTACTCGTCTATCAACACCCGCCATTGGCGATGCAACCCACGGTAGCGTTTCGCTATGTACCACAACTCGTTTACTAAAATCGGCAGCAATTTTCATATTTGGCTCCTAACCGTAACTCCACTTAAATTTTAAACTAACAACCTAATTAAGCCGCAACACTTGGGCGTTTTGCTACTTTTTCTTGCCATGCAACTAAATGGGTTAACTCATTCGGGATTGCTATTTGTGCAAATCCAGCAAATACCAGACCAGCATACAATGTAATATCAGCAATACTAAACTGCTCACCAGCAACAAACGCCGATTGCGCTAGTACATCATTAAAATAGCTAAACCCTTGGCGTGCTTTTTCGCCTTGTTTTTCACCCCAAGCCACATTTTGATACGTTTCAAGCTCTGGACCTAAGCCATCAGTTGCATGATGAAAGTAAGTTGCCACAGCGTCAAGCACCATAGATTCTGCGCGTTTTTGCATCATGTTAATTACTGCACGCTCTTTTGCGGTTTCACCCATTAAAGATGGGCCTTCAAATGCGGTATCAATATACTCAGTAATAGCGGTACTTTCTGATATAAACGTGCCGTCATCTAGCTCTAATACGGGCACACCTGCTAATGGATTTTTAGCTAAGAAGGCTTCTGTTCTGTGCTCACCATTTAATAAATCAACAGGTACAAACTCAACATTTGCAGTGGCATTTTTTTCAGCTAAAGCGATACGAACACGAAGTGGGTTTGGAAAGTTTTCTACATCATAAATTTTCATAGCAATCTCTATCTTTATTGTTTAAAAGTGAATTAATGGCAGCAACCTACCTACCGATAGGTAACTTATAATATTAAACTAAATTTAAGTCAACGTTTAAATTTTTCTGATTTATAGGATTTAACTTAATTAATAATAAAATTAGGGGGTTGCTTAAAAATAAAAACGCTTGTAAATAACTACCTACTGGTCGATAATTTTGCTATACCAATTGCATTAAATAAGTGATCTATTATTGCGCTAAGAAAGTAGCGCAATAACAAGGCGAAAATTATGACATCTAGTTATTCTATATGAATAATTTTTAACGCAGTTAGTGAGTTGTTTAATGCGATACAATGATCATGTTTTAATAAAATTGGTATTACTGCAGATAGGAAAATATTAAAAGTGAGTAAAAAAGAAGCGTTATTAAAAGCAGCTGAAAACAAGGTGCGCCTTGGCGGGTACAGTAATTTTAGTTTTAGAGAGCTCGCCAGCGAAGTTGGAATTAAGAGCGCCAGTGTGCACTATCACTTTCCGACTAAGGCCGATTTAGGTGCTGAGCTTGCTCATCAATATACTAATTCTTTTTTAGCTGCGTTAGGCGAGCCAAGCGAGCTTAAAGCAAGCGGTAAAAATCCTATTGATGTGTACACTCAGCTTTTTAGAAGTGCATTAGTAACCGATAAAAAAATGTGTTTATGTGGTTTGCTAGGAGCCGAAAGCGATAGCCTTCCAGATAAAGTACGCCTTGAAGTAAAACGCTTTTTTAATCAAAATTTAACATGGCTTAGCGCTGCGCATTTAGCTAATGGTGAACTCAACCCTACTAAAGCGGCTATTCAAACAGTGAGCTTGCTTGAGGGCGCTATGATGATAAGCAAAACGCTCGACGATAACAGTTACTTTGAACTTGCAACTCAGTAATACCTAAATTTAGTACACAAAAAAAGCGGGCTATTCATAATGAATAGCCCGCTTTTTTAATGCTTGAAATAACTTATGTGATTATTAAACCGCTGTTGGTTTAACTTTATGCTTAGAGTGCACAATAGCTAAAACAATTAAGCCAATCACTGTTACTACAGCACCAATAGGTTTACCTAAATCACTTGATAAGTTAAGACCAATTGCGGCAGTACCAATATAAGAAACCGTTACCGCAGTTGCTATAACAGCAGGAACACTCGCAATCCAATGGAATGTACCACGGTCAAACAAGTACTTAGTGGCAAGCCATAATACGCTTGTAGAAAGCAGCATGTTTGAAAATGCAAAGTAGCGCCAAATTAATGAGAAATCGAGCTTCGTCATAAAGTAAGCAATAGTAAGTATAGGTACAGCCACTAATAAGCGGTTACGTAAACTTTGCGGAATATTAAACGCATCAACAACTGTTAAACGTAATGAGCGGAACGCTGTATCACCAGAAGTAATTGGGAAAACGGCTACTGCAATAATTGCCATTATACCGCCAAATACACCTAAGTAACTGTTAGCTACATGATTAACAACTAAACCTGGACCACCTTGGTCAAGCAACGCTTTTAAGCCCGCGTAACCATCTGGGAACGCTGCAATACCAGCAAGTGCCCATACACAACCTACAATACCTTCACACATCATAGCGCCGTAATAAACTGGACGTACGTATTTTTCGTTAGTTAAACAGCGCGCAATAATTGGCGCTTGAGTAGAGTGAAAACCACTAATAGCACCACAGGTAATTGTTATAAATAACAATGGCCATGTTGGTAATCCATCTGGATTTGGCTCTAAAAAGTCATGTGCGTGGTCAGCTTCAAAGTAAGCTAAAAAGTCACTTGGTACCGGTAAGTGCGGCGCATTAATTAGTAATGAAATAGCAATTGCCACTGTCATTACAATCATTAGCGCACCAAAAATTGGGTAAAACTTAGTAATAATTTTATCAATTGGTAGCAAGGTAGCTAAAAAGTAATACGCTAAAATAGCGAGTACCCAAAAGGTATTATTTGCCAGTATTGTACCTTCAAAGAAATCAAGGTTACTTAGCAAACCTGCAGGGCTCATAATAAATACTACACCTACAAAAAACAGTAGCATGGCAGTAAATACAAGCATAAAGCCTTTAAATACGACGTTGTAATAATGGCCTGCGATTTCTGGTAGGCTTTTACCGTCTTCTTTTATACTCATTACACCTGAGAAGAAGTCGTGTACAGCGCCACCTAAAACATTGCCAAGTACAATCCATACTAGTGCAACTGGTCCGTATAAAGCACCTAAAATTGGGCCAAATATTGGACCTACGCCAGCAATGTTTAAAAACTGAATTAAAAATGCTCGTACAGGGTGAATAGCTACGTAATCAACACCTTCGCTAAAGCGTTTTTGTGGTGTGTCAGCAGTTGAATCCAAACCGGCTTGTTTTTCAACAAATGGGCTATAAAACTTATAGCCCAGTATTAAAATAGTGAGGCAGATAAAAAAGATGATCATAAAGCACGTTTCTCTTTTTGTATTTTAGTTATAGAGCGCATTGTGTGTCGCCCCGCCTTTTCAATCCGTGAATAATCGACGAACAATAACAAAGCTTCAACCCTCAAACAATAAGACGTTTAGCTAATACAATAATCGATATAAGCCACTATTTACGCAACCTGCACACTTAACGCTCCACATTGAATATTTATTACACACGTCTTATTTTGGGCACAAAAAAAGCGGTTAAACTTTTACGTTATAACCGCTTTCACACACAATGTTTTTTAAAGTGGGTTCATAAACTCACTAATTTGTTGATGCGTTAAAGTAGGTGTTGCGCCAGAACTTTCGGCGACCATTGCTCCAACGGCACATGCAAAGTCAACGGCATATTGCGCGTCGTCGTTGCTACAAAGCTGATAAATTAACGAACCTAAAAACGAATCCCCTGCGCCAACAGTGTCAATTACGCTAATTAAATAACCTGAATTATAAAAATTTTCGCCTTTGATTGTTAATAAAGCACCGTGGCTACCTTTGGTTACACATAAGTAATCGGTATTTGTTTGCTGTGCTATAAACGCTAAATTTTGTTCAAGCGAATGAAACTTACAACCCATCGCTTTTGCTATTTCGTATAGCTCTTCATCGTTTAACTTAATAAAGTCTGCTTTATTCATTAAATCTACAAGTGTTTCTAGCTTGTAATGCGGTGCACGTAGATTTACGTCAAATACTTTAAAGTTTGCTACATCAACTAGTTGATTTAACGTTGCTAAAGACGCTTCGCTTCGGCCAATTAGGCTGCCAAATACAAATACATCGCTACTTTTAACTTTACTAAGCAACTCATCAGTAAGCGCTATATTATCCCACGCAGTGTCTGCCACTATTTCATAACTTGCAGAGCCACCACTGTCGAGCGTTACCTCAACCGTGCTAGTTTTTTTGTCACTATTAATAGCAATGTATTCGCAGCTTACGCCTTTGCTAGTAATTTCGCCTAGTAACTCAGCGCCTAACTCGTCGTTACCAACAGCGCTGATCATGTCGGCTTTAATGCCTAGTGAGTTAATACGCACACACATATTAAGTGGCGCGCCACCTAAGCGTTTACCTGAATCAAAACAATCCCACAGCACTTCGCCAAAGCAGCTAACACTTACGTTTTCGCCTGATTTATGATTAATTAAAATGCTCATAATTAGTTACTCTTTTGATCAAGTACAGCCTGCATAATGGCTTTAATTTTACTATTAGGTGCATACAATGCAGCAATCGACTTTTTATATTCAGCAGTAAACGTTTCGTTATGCTCAAGCTTACCAAACAAGCTCGTTAACTTTAAAAATGCAATCGGGCTAGCTTGAGTCTCTTGCGCGTAAGAATTAAGCTCTTTGTGCATCGCATCTTGAATTTCAAGCTTTTCGCCGTTTTCACTTAAACCCTTATCGCTGTATAAACACCAAGTTGCAATAACAAGCGTTGCCAGTGATACATCGCGACCTTGTACTAGGTTTTCGTTAATTGTGGCAATTAAAAACTTAGGCAGTTTAGCTGAGCTTTCACTACAGATACGCGCTAGGCTGTCTTTAATATTAGGATTAGCAAAACGCTCTATTAACGTATCTTTGTAGCTTTCAAGGTCAATGCCTTCAAGTGGTTCAAGATTTGGCGTTACTTCTTTATCCATAAAAGCACGCAGGTATGTGGCAAATAATTCATCAGATACCGTTTCGTCAATAGTGCCATAGCCATGGATTGAACCTAATAAACCAAGCACAGAATGCCCTGCATTAAGTAAGCGTATTTTCATGGTTTCATAAGGCGTTACATCAGTAACAAACTGTGCACCAACAACGTCCCAATTTGGGCGAGAGTCACTAAATGTGTCCTCTATTACCCATTGTGTAAACGACTCACAGGTAATTGGCCACTCGTCGCTAACACCATATGCATCAACCACGTAATCAATATCACTCTTTTTAGATACCGGTGTAATACGGTCAACCATCGCATTTGGAAACGATACGTTTTGCTCAATCCACTCACTTAGGTCTTTGTCTTGCTCTGTAGCAAAGGCTAAAAGCATTTTGCGTGTTACGTTACCGTTGTGCTGAATGTTATCGCACGACTGTACTGTAAATGCGCCTAAGCCTTGCTCTTTACGCAGTTTTAACGCAGCCGTAATGTAACCAAACGCTGTAATTGGGTCGTTCGGGTTATTAATGTCGTTAATAATATCTGGATTGCTGTAATCAAACTCGCCCGTTGCAGGGTTAAAGTTGTAGCCGCCTTCGGTAATAGTAAGCGACACAATTTTAGTATCGCTGTGCGCTAACTTATTAATTACCGCTTGTTTGTCCTCTGGAGCAAACAAAAAGTCGATCATTGAGCCAATTACTTTGTTATCTATTTTACCGTCTGGGTGTCTAACAGTAAGCGTATAAAGGTAATCTTGCTGCTTTAAAATATCACGCAGACCACGGTTACCCTCTAAAAGGCCAACACCACATATGCCCCATTGCTCAGAGCCTGGGGTTTTTAAAAGCTCGTTAACATATACCGCTTGATGAGCACGATGAAAACCGCCCACGCCAATATGAACAATACCGGCTTTAACTGCGCTACGGTCGTAGGTTGGTGTATCAACATGGCTTGGTAATTGAGCCAAGCTTTGTTGGTTTAGCCCTGTAACTAGAGCGTCAGTGTGTTGATGTTGCGTCATGGTGCGACCTTACTAAACAAAAATAAAATATAAATTACGATACTGTATTACGATAAGTAATTACGATGCTGTATTGAGTACTTTATGGCGTTTTAACGACCAGTACGCAGTAACAAAATAAATAACAGTACAAATAAAACAGGCTATTTCGAATTGCGATTTATTAGCGCTGTACATACTCATAGTTTCACTGAAAAACATCACCTGGCTGGCAAATATAAAAATAATAACCAGTGAAACTGTAGAAACCGCATTAAGTACTTTGGTAAATACAGAGCTGTCAATTACTGGCTTTGGAATGTCTTTAGCTTCAGCAGCTTGATATTCTTTAATATCACGTTGCTCTTGCTCTTCTGCTTCAATCTCTTGTGTGTAATCTTCACCGGCGCCGTATTTTTTAGCTAAAAGCGTATAAATAACGATTGTGAAAATCCACGTAGGAATAAACAAGTAGTAAAACGACATTACATCAATAGCATTTAAACCAAAGCCAAACACAAGTGCTAACGCCCAAGATGCTATAGCCGGTACGCTGCGGGTAATATTTTTATATTTAGCCCAGTAACGTGTTAGGCCAATTTTAGGAAATAACACATGTTCAGCAAACACAATACCGCCTACTGGCACAACTAATAAGCCTGCGTAGGTAAGTAGCGGAAGCATTTGTGAAAATACAAACGGGAAACACGCAATAATCACGGTTACAACACCTACAATAGCGGTTGTGCGTTCACGTGATTGATTAACAAATATAGATTGTGCTGCAAGACCTGCACGGTAAAGGTTTGCGTTAGCTGTAGTCCAACCGGCAATAATTACAATAACAAAGCCAGTCCAACCTAATGCATGGTATGCAACATCGCCCGGATCAAGTGATGAAATAGTTGTTTTAAGTAATACCGCAACACCTGCGCCCATAATACCGGCAGAGATCCACGCTAAGTAATGACCAAAAAACATGCCCACGCCAGAAAACAAGCCATAGCTTTTGCGTTTAGCAAATCTAAAAATAGCCATGTCGATTAAACCAAAGTGAGTAATTGAGTTAGCAGCCCATGCAAAGCCAATCACTTCTAATAGGCCAATGCCTTTTTCACCATCGGCATTGGTTCCCGTCCATATGGAGGAGTCGCCTATGGTCATAAAGTCGCTAAAGCTAGTTAAAGAGGTAGACCCTAATACGTGATTTGAAAGCTCAGGGAATAACGCGAACGAACCTGCAATAAATATAACAAATAGCCACGGCGCGCACAGTTTCGAAAAGTCAGCAACCGTAGAAAAGCCATACATCGCAACAAACACAACAATAGAGCCAACAGCTAAAACAATGGCTACAAACCAAAAGCTATTTGGATACCAATCAAGTTGCGCAGGTATATCAAACAAAAACCGCACGGCGGTGGAGGATACCGTGATCATGGCGGCCGATATAACACTAAAAATAACCACGTTAGCCCAGTTATAGAGCTTGGTCATTGAGTTACCAGCGATTTTGTTTAAGTAGTTATATAAACTTAAGCGGGTTTCTACTGCAATGGGTGCAGTAATCAGCCACCAAGAACACATTGCTAACAGGTTACCTATTAATAAACCCAGTAGAATGTCGATGGTTGAAGCGCCTAATGCAACAAACGTTGCACCAATAACAAATTCAGTAGCCGCAACATGTTCGCCGGCGTATAGCCCTGCAAAATGCTTCCAGCCGTGAAGCTTATTATTAGCAACAGGAAGTTGCTCTTCGTTTACATCTTTAAATGTTTGTGTGTGTGGACTCGTTGCCATGGTATTTCCTATTGTTAACAGCAAAGTACTTAATACCTAAATACTTCGCCTTTTATAATTTGGCTTATAAACGCATGATGTTTTGCCATGTTTTGTTTTATTTTTAGTAAAGCAAAACCATCTACATTTATATTTTGCGTTTGCTTGCCTGTCAGTGTGTAAGGCGAGCAAATCGCGTTTAAAACTTTGTTTATTTAAAAAGCTGCGTGTTTACTGCTTTTTAAGTGCAGGGTATGCACTAAAAAAATCTTGCCAATGCGTTAAATGATCAACATTTGGGTAAGCACTGTGTACATGATTAACAGAGCCTTGCATATGTTGCCCACCGCTGTAATGCAGTACTTGCATGTTGGCGTCAATTCCTGCATTTACGCCGGCTTTACTGTCTTCAATCACTAAACAATGCTCTGGCTTTACACCCATTTGTTTAGCTGCATGTAAAAATAAATCGGGTGCTGGTTTGCCACGCTTAACTTCGCTGCTGGTAAAAACCGTATCGCTAAAGTACTTACTTAAACTCACTACGCTCAACGCTTTTGCGGTGCGTGCTGGGCTGCTGCTAGTAGCTATACAAATAGGCACAGCTAAATTGTTAAGTACGTCTTTTATACCGTCAGTCGTGGTTAGCCCTGTTTCAAATTCGTTTAACAGTGCTTCGCGGTAGTCACCTTCAAAGCTTTCAGGAAGAGTGACATTAAATGCATCCGCTATTTTTTGGCTTACTGTTTTAAAATTGCAGCCTAAAAAGTGTTGCTGTACATAAGCACGGTCAATATCAACGCCTTTTTCAACAAGCATATTAATGAGTACTTGTGCGCTTAAAATTTCGCTATCAATAACAACGCCATCACAATCAAATATCACTAGCTCAATGTTAGTATTCATCTTGTCACCTTATTAAAACTGTTTGGTTTAGCTAATTTAAGTATAACGAGTTAAGCGCGATTAATATTGTGCAGCTTTTTAGTGCAACTCAATAATGAGCATAAGCCCATCGATTGAGCATATTCCCTTTATTGCACGAATATGTCAACACACTGTAAGTATAAAACGCACCAGCTTGGTGAAAATACACTCAGGTAAAACTAAAAACCTTTGTATTTAATCAACTTTATAAAAGCATATTGCGACCAAGGTCGTAGTAAAAAAATTCCGTTAACGTAAAAAGTGCTCCTGTTAATTTATTTCATCTATTTTACAAATCACATCAATCTAATTAATCAGTTTTACCGAAGTTAATGAAATCAATACTATCGTTAACAGATTAACAGCCTGCACCACTGCCGGCACTTTTAAATAGATGAGGTCGACAATGAATACTCAAATAAACAAAACAAAATTAACACTAACTGCACTAGCACTTGCAATGGCATTACCGGCAAGCGCAGCAACAACTCTTACTAAAGATAACGGCGCAGCTGTTGGCGACAACCAAAATTCAATTACTACGGGCGAACGTGGCAGTGTATTACTAGAAGACGTGCAACTAATTCAAAAGCTACAACGCTTTGCACGTGAGCGTATTCCTGAGCGTGTTGTGCATGCTCGTGGTACTGGCGCACACGGTGTGTTTGTAGCATCAAAAGAGCTAGACGATTTAACAATTGCAGCACCGTTTGCACAAGCAGGTAAAGAAACAGACGTATTTGTTCGCTTTTCATCTGTAATCCACTCTAAAGGTAGCCCAGAAACACTGCGTGACCCACGTGGCTTTGCAACTAAGTTTTACACAGACCAAGGTAACTGGGATTTAGTAGGTAATAACTTACCTGTGTTCTTTATTCGTGATGCAATCAAATTCCCAGACATGGTGCACTCTTTAAAGCCATCTCCGGTTGATAACATTCAAGATCCTAACCGTGTATTTGACTTTTTCTCACACGAACCAGGTTCTACACAAATGCTAACGTGGGTTTACAGTGACTACGGTACACCAGCAAGTCTTCGTAAAATGGACGGTTGGGGTGTACATGCATACAAAATGATTAATAAATCGGGTGATGTTAAATACGTTAAGTTTCATTGGGTAAGCCAGCAAGGCATTGATAACCTTGACGCAAAAGAAGTGGCAAAAGTACAAAGCCAAAACTTTCAACATTTAACACAAGATTTATACACTGAAATAAACAGAGGCAATTTCCCAAAATGGGATCTGTACATTAAAACGCTTGATCCATCGCAGCTTGATGACTTTGATTACAACCCGTTAGATGCAACAAAAATGTGGTTAGATATTAAAGAAACTAAAGTAGGAACAATGACCTTAAACCGTATGCCAACTAACTTCTTCCAATCTACGGAACAAGTAGCAATGGCACCGGCAAACATTATTCCAGGTATTGAGCCATCAGAAGACCGTTTATTACAAGGTCGTATGTTTTCTTACGCTGATACACAAATGTACCGCCTAGGTGCTAACCACCAGCAATTGCCAATTAACCGTGCAAAAGTTGAAGTGGTTAACTACAACCAAGACGGTGCAATGAACTACGGGAATACAACAAGCAATGTTAACTACCAGCCAAGCCAAGAAAACGTAGCTGAAAACCCAATTGCACGTAGAAGTAACACAGAGCTAAAAGGCTTTGTACAACAAGCCGCGATTAAAAAGCAGCAAAACTTCGCGCAAGCAGGTGTTATATACCGTGGTTTTAGCAAACAAGAACGTACAAACCTAATTAATAACCTAGCAGGCGATTTAGGCAAAGTGCAAAACAGCAGTGTTAAACACAAAATGCTTAGCCACTTTTACAAAGCAGATAGTGAGTACGGTACACGCTTAACTAAAGCTGTAAACGGCGACCTTAAAATGGTTAAACAACTAGCCGCTAACTTGTAAGTAGCTAGTTGTAATTAACTAGCTGTAAGTAATCAGTTGTAAAAATTAGTCCCAACTAAGCAAGCAGCTATATAAGCAACCACAATTATGAGGAAGGGATAACCCCCTTCCTCTTTTTATAAGAGACAATTGTTATGCGTAATTTATTAATTATAGTCGCTCTACTACTGAGCTTTACCAGTAGCGTTTACGCTCAAAATACCCCAAGTACACAAACACCCAGTACGCAAGTTGAAAGCCAACATTCTGCAAAAACACAATACCAAAGCTTATTTGCTTATTACTTTGCCGCAGCACGTACAAACGACACCGCTGTAATAGAGCAATTTGTAGATGCTGGTATTCCTATCGACAGCTACAACAATAAAGGCTACACCGCGTTAATGATTGCTACTTACCATGGTAATAAAAACACGGTTAACACACTTTTACACTTAGGCGCTAATGCCTGTCTAGAAGATAACCGTGGCAACACAGCGCTAATGGCCGCTATTTTTAGAGGTGAATTTAGTATAGCTAAAACACTCGTATCACTTGATTGCGACAACGCGCATCAAAACAAAGCCGGTCAAACAGCCGAGCAATTTGCACAAACATTTGGTCAACAAAAAGTTATAGAGTTACTAGCGCAGGTAAATAATGCAAAATAATCTGCACGCAACAAAAAGCCCTAAAATAATAGGGCTTTTGATTTACTAAATATATGTTCAAATTAAACGTACTTACTCTAAAAACAGTGTGTTTATTAAGCTTTCTTGTTCTTTTCCAGCTTCATGTTTTAATGCTCGTATAAAATCCATAGAATTGGCGGGACTGTTTGGATAACCATGATTTTTCCAAACCAACTTGAGCGCATTAATAATGGGTTCATCCCCAATAGCAGCGCGTAGCTTAGCAAAGACAATGGTTGCTCGCGAATATTGGTCAAAGCTTTGTGTAGCATCAACTAAGGCTGTTCGCTCCTTTATGTTCATCAGCATACTTTGCTCATAGCGTGTTGTTTCATACTCAACCAGCGCTTGCATTGTCGCTTTCCCATAACGCTGCTCTATAACAACAAGCTCAATATACTTTGCCATAGACTCCACTAAAAAAGCGCTATCTGAAAATACCCCATTACCAATATCATGGCCAAACCATTGATGCGCGGTTTCATGAACTGCACGGCGATAGCGTTGATCAAAGCCTGCATTAGCGCTTGGCTTTGATCTAAAACCAACACTGTCTTCAATAAGTATAAGTTGCGGCAATGCATAACCTGTAGCACCAACACTAGGCGAGCCTATTAAACTCAATTGTTTTGCTCTATAAGGGCTTATATTATTAAGCCATTTTATTGTATCTCCCATTGCGCTAAGGTTTACAGCTATAGACTCCGCTCGTGCTGGCTCGTTTTTATCTTTAGCAAACACGTTTAATATCACGCCATTTTGCTGTTTGGTAACAGGGGAATAAGGCACCGTGACCCAAGCTGGGATTGCATTTATGGGTGTACGAGTCTCAAAATGAAATATTTCGCGGTCATCTTTGCTGGTACGTGATATTTCCTCTCCTTGGGTTATAACCTGATAACCCCTTGTTGTACTCACTTTACTCGACATAGTAAGCCACTGGTAATGAGTACTTGCTTTCGCCGTTTTAGCAAATAGCTTCGTGGGTCTAATCACCGACTTCACTTTAAGTGCGTGTTGCTGACGAAGTATAGGATCGGTTAATTCATAATTATCTTGATAGCCAACAGTCGGCAATAAAGGCACTGATCGTATATAGCTAAATTCAGGGGTTATTATCTGATGGCCTCTTACTGGCCAAAGCTTAGCTTGATGAACATCAAACCGTGTAACTAGTTTACGTATTTCTCCTGGCTGCATTTCATTCTCAAACTTAAACACAGCTTGATTAAGCAAGGGAAAGCTTTTAGCCCTTTGCGCGCCATCGATTTCAATATCGGCCCATTTATAAAAACCAGAGCGCCCAACCAATATCTCTTTAATAGGGGCTTGATGGGTGTTTTTTAAGGTATATATTAAGGAAAAATGAGCTTGCTGCTGATGCGGATAAAAGCCTACATTAGCATCAATGTGCACAATGTTTGGCTGTGCTACATTGCGCCATTGTGAGAATGCTTTTTCGTATTGTGCTTTAAATGCCTCGCGTTTATGCGAGTTGGTTAAAGGCTTCTCCTCAACCAGTCTTAAATGTAATTGAGTAAATAGTGCCACAGTAATAAGTAAAGGTATAAGTAACCAAAAATGTTTAACCCCCATTACTCTTTGGCTCAACCCGGCACCTCGGTGATTAAAAATCCCCGTAATTATAACTAAACTTATACACGCCACTAACCAAACTGATATATAAGGCCAATAACTACTTATACTTGCACGATAACCCCAAAAGTTATCAGGTGCCTGCAAAGGCGTCCAACCAACACTCCACAATGTATGCGTGAGGCCAAGGCTAGTCATTATCGATGTAAATTTGATCAGTAAAATAACAGCAATTAACAAACCCGCAATAAGCTGCGAACGACACAAATTAAATACACACAAAAATACACACGCAATAATGGCAAGCACAATTGCCATCAAAAATAAAATGGTTAAATGTACTTCAAATTGATATGCACTGTGTAAAAACCACTGAGCTGCACTTGCCCCTAATAAGCTCATTGTTAAAAAAAACAATATCATAGTACCTAGGGCCAATAACTGACTGTTTAAAAAGTAATATGTTTTGAGCGGTGTGGCAGCGATCAGCTCAGCTATATTATAGTATTTAGCGAAACAGCTTACTTGCCAGCTCCACAAAGCCATTAATAAAGTGCCAAACAACAATTGCATATCAAATGCATAATAACTGATCGCATCAAGGCTTGTGGTGCTCATAACACTCATTGGTTCAACATAACCAGACGACGAGGCAACACTATTAAAAACTATCACCGGCCAAACAAAAATAATCATTAAAGTAACAGGGTGTGAAACCAAATTAACCAGCGTAATTTTGTATAAACTGGCCATCATCAAAAATGGTTTTTTTGTGACTTTCGCTGTTTTATATTCAGCGGGTTCTAACGTGTTGTAACGAATGTATTCGTTAGTATTTTCACTCTTTAATAATGTGTGTTTTTTATTTTTACTAAAAGTAATATAAAAAATACCAACAGCAAGCATACTCACAACAACGCGATTAATAGCAAATGAAGCTCCTAATGAATTGGTTAAACTGTTTATTACGGCTGTGTATGCAAAAGGGTCAAGCCAAACAAATAATGTATAAAATCGATTGCTTATAATACTACTTCCAGCAAGCATTGGATTTCCGGTAATACTTGCAAGCATTATGTAGCCTATCCACAACACTGTAAAAACAACATAATTGGGTAATGAATTAGCTGATTTATGGCAAACAAAAAAGGCAACAACAACTAAAAAGCAGCTATTTGGTAACAACACTAAAAAGCTATTAAATACAGTAAAAGAAACCATATTTGGTATATAGCCCAATTGCCTTACTTGCATGTATATCATTACTAAATCACTGATTAAACTAATAATAAAAACCAAGCAAATCAGTAAGCATACTCTTGCTAAACTGCGCTTAAATAAGCTAGTTTGCGTAGCATAAATAAGCTCCTGCATTGACGCGTGCTGATCTCGTAAAAATATAACGGGCGCCAATACTCCTACAAGCACAGGTAACTGCATCATTTGTAGCATTGTAATATTTAACTTAAATTGTTTTAACGAATTAACTTCAACTGCTGCAAGCCCAGAGGACAACATAACCGCAAATACCAAAGGGATAATAATGCACAGCCAAACAAGTGGTTGGCGCACTGCATATCGCCACTCATTAAAAATTAACATGTTTGACTTCCTTCATTGAGTGCAAAAAAGTACTTGTCTTGAAGCGTAGCGGGCGAGTTTATTGCATTTTGTGCAGGCGCTGTGTCTGCATAGACACGAAATGACGCTCTACCATAGCGATGGCTCTTACTTAATACATGCTGATTTGGTATGCCCGTAGGTAAACTTTCGAGCTGCCAAATCTTACCTTCTAAAGGAACTAGTAACTCTTTTACGTCACCGCTTTGTATGAGTGCTCCTTGATCTATAATGGCCACGTAGTGACATAAATTTTCTACATCTTCAACAATATGGGTCGATAACAATACCAACCTATTTTGACTAATACTAACGAGTAAATTATTTAAACTTTCTCGTTCCACAGGATCGAGCCCAGCAGTGGGTTCATCCATAATAATTAGCTTTGGGTTACCTAACAAAGCCTGAGCCACACCAAAACGCTGCTTCATTCCTCCCGAAAAATTAACGACCTTTTTATTAGCAAACTGAGTCAAATTGGTTAGCTCAAGTAAACTATTAATTTGGTTTTTGCGTGCATTACCATCTATGCCTTTTAATACGGCAATATGCTCAAGTAACGCCCGACAACTCATGTTGGGGTACACGCCAAAATATTGTGGTAAATAGCCTAGCTGCGATCTAAGCGCATCTGGTTGGCTAATCACATCAAGGCCATTAAAATTAATATGTCCGGAGTCGGCATTTTGTAAACACGCGAGTGTGCGCATAAGTGTTGATTTACCCGCTCCATTAGGGCCAAGTAGACCGACCATACCGGCGGGTAGAGTGATCGTCACATCATTCAAAGCCTGCGTACCATCTGCGTATTTTTTGTTGATATTTTTCAGTGTAAGCATTAGTTTCATCCTTAATTGGTATAGCACCAGCTTAAGAAAGCAAGTCAATACAAGCGAGAAAATAATGGTTAACGTATTGAAATAAATGATGAACATAAAAAAGTAACGTTGGTCATTTAAATATGACCTTTCATCATTTAAATAAACGGCCTAGTATGCTTAAAACGGTTACTAACCCTATGAAATAAAATAATTATTTTAAAAATAAATTATGATTGAAACAATTTTATGGATAAACTAGCGCGCTCAGCGTAGTGAATTGTGCAAAGGTAATGTTTAAAATAAAAAGACAATTTTATCTAAGCATATCTGCTCAGAAACTATAATAAAAACGGAGTCACATATGCAGCAAGCCAATACACCAATATGGCAACGCTTTAGCATTACCCAGCTAATAATTTTTTTACCGCTAATAGCCGCTATTATGCTCGACTCTCATATACGCTTTTTGTCATCACATATGGATTCAACTAGCCAATATCTGACTATTAATATTCAACTTTTTTTACAGTGTATTCCCTTTTTTATTGCCCATGCGTTTGCATATCGTTTATTACTTACACCCGCAATCATAGTTTGGCTGTTAGGCTTTTTAGCCTATCCATCTCTCTTGCTAGTATTTAATAACCAACTTCTTAACTTTTCGCAATGGCAATACCTTGATGCACAATGTTGGACACTGTGCGCATCTGCAAGTGGTATATGGCTTATTACTAAACGCACTAATAAAAATAACAATGTGTTGAGTAATAAATGGCTTAAATCCTTGTTTTCACTTGATACAGTCGTGTTTATAGTACTTTTAGGTTGGGCAATAGTTACATCAAGCATACTCAATACGCACACTGATCCTATGTTAAACCAGCCTATTGAGCCTGTTATTGATGTTTATAAAGTATTCACACAGTTTGATACTTTTTTGGGTTACCTTTGGCAAATTACTGTTTGTGCCGGATTAGTATATGGAGTGTATTTATTAAATAGATATTTATTAATACGCTACGTATTAACCTATCATGGCGTATTAATATTTTTGTTTGCAAGTTTAATAAGCCTCGTTGTACTTACACCTATATTAACATCGTGCTTGCTACTGTTACCTATTAACGATTTACCCTCAGGCATTGCTAACTTAACACCAGGCGGTAATGATAATATTTTCAGCCCTGAAAATTATCAGTTCGTATTTTTGTTTTTAGCTATAAGCACACCGATTATTTTAGCGTTTGAACGACAGCAACAACACGTTCAAATTAGCAACATTGCCCAGCAACAAACAAAAACAGAGCTAATGCTACTTCAGCAGCAAATTAACCCTCATTTTTTATTTAATACATTAAACAACCTTTACGCGCTGACATTAAAAAAAGCAGATAATGCACCAGATCTTGTTATGCAATTAGCTAATTTACTGCGTTACAGTGTTTATGAAGGCCAAAAAGCACAGGTGAGTTTAGAAAAAGAAATCAATTACTTAAAAGGTTTTATTGCATTACAGCGTTTGCGAAGCGCTGAGCGCTGCAACTTTGATGTGCAATGGCCTGAACATCAACAACACTATTTAATTTCGCCGCTACTGTTAATAATGATTTTAGAAAACGCGATAAAGCATGGTGTAGAGCCCACGTCACAAAAAGTAACGGTTGTGTTTAAAATCACCATGGCCGATAACATACTAACGCTATTTTCCTCTAACCCTATTTTACCTAATAACAATTCAGAGCATGGGATGGGACTTAACAATTTACGCCGTAGGCTAACTCTTTTATATCCAAATAAGCACACATTAATTATTAATGAAAATAAAAACCTTTGGCAAACCACACTTAAATTGGAGCTGGCTGCATGCTAAACACAATAATTGTTGATGACGAGCCGCTCGCGCATGACGTTATACTGCATCATTTAAGTGCCCATAAAGATATTAATATAAGCGGACAATACCTTAACGCTAAAGATGCATTATGTGCTTTAGCCACATCATCTATTGATTTGTTATTTTTAGACATAAACATGCCCGAACTATCAGGGATTGCATTACTAAAAGTGCTCGCGAATCGACCACAAGTGATTATTATTAGTGCGTATCAAGAATATGCTTTAGCCGGTTTTGAACTAGACGTAACTGACTACCTACTAAAACCAGTCTCTGCGCAACGCCTTGAACAAGCACTCAATAAAGTACGGAAAAAAAGAAAACACATAACGCTAAATCCCAAGGCACCTCTGACTATTACGCTTAAAATCGATCGTGAAAAACATAAAATTCAATTAAGCGATATAGACATGTTTGAAGCGTATGGTAATTACGTAAGAGTATGGCAAGGTGAAAAATCATTACTTGCAAGCAGTACTCTCAAATACATATTGCAGGAACTTGATACTTCATTTATTCAAGTCCACAAATCTTACGTGATTAACAAAAATAAAGTTGTTGCGTTAAGTAATGAAAGCGTTCGACTAGCATCAGGCGTGTCAGTTAAAATTGGCAAGTCATTTAAACAACAAGTGCGCGACATTATTTAATTTAAGCTCGGTTAAAGTTCCCCCTTTATTTAAAAGCCCTAATGCTTTAGGACTTTAGGACTTTAGGACTTTAGGACTTTAGGGCTTTAAATTATTTTACCTTTAAAAAGTAGCGTTACAATTTCCAATTCATTATTTTAGAAGCACGTTAAAAACGATACGTTACTGAAGCACCTAACGTTTGAGGATTCACTACCGCAACATAACCCGTTGGGTAGGGACCACTTGCAGGCTCAACTGACGTAAATGCTTCTTCATCTAATGCATTATTAATAAAAGCACTCACCAACCAATGATCGCTGTTATAGCTTATTGTTGCACGCGTAATTGTATAACCTCCGGCAACACGCTCTTCTGTATTAGTTAAATCGCCATAGTAATCGTCTACATAATTAGCGCTCACATTTAACTTTAAGCTATCAGTAAACCAATGCGATAAACCTAAACTTGCAGTTAGCTCTGGTGCTGAGTTTAATTCGTTACCCACTGCATCTGAATAAGTCGCTGATTCATCTATTTTAGTTTTTAATAAACCTAGCCCTGCATGTAACTGCCATTGCTCACCTAGCATGCTATATGCTTCAAGTTCTAAGCCATAGCTATGCGCATCGTCAATATTAGTGATTTTTCGACTTGAGCTTAAGGCTTGATAACCATTAAAGTTATTGTAAAAAATATTAGCACTAATATTTAAATCACCATTATTTAGTACGCTACGCGAGCCTACTTCATAGGTATTTACTGATTCTTGCTCGTAGTAATAGTATTCTTGTGCAGCAAAATCTAAGGCACCACCACCAGCGTTATAACCACGACGAGCACTTGCCGATAAGGTAGTGTTATTAGTTACTTTATATTGAACAGCTACCGTAGGTAGTTTTATCGTATTAGAATTATCTAATTGCTCAACTAATCTGCTGCCACCAAAAGCCATATCAAAATTACGAAGTTGTTCTTCACGCTCAACTCGCAGCCCAGCTGTTAACGTAAGCTCATTTGTTAACTCAAAGCTTGTTTCGCCATAAATTGCTTTAGAGTCACTACTATCGTCACCAAAATAATTGGTTGCACCAACGCTTTTAAAGTCTTGTTCACGGTCAAAATAAGCAATACCTACAAAACCCGAATAAAAATCACTATTTAAGCCAAAATTTAATTTACTATCAATTGTGATATTTTTTTCATCCATAGAAATATCAGACTCCGCACTGGCAAGTGCCTCATATGCATCAAAGCCCCAGTCATAATCCATATAAGCGAGTAATATATCGAACGAAAAGTTATCATTTATTTTATAATCAATATTTACCTGAGTCGTGTCTGATTGGGTATCCATATCGCGCTGAAATAACGGTACATAATCAAACGGTTCATCACCTTCAAAGTACTTACGGCCTGTATTACCCTCTTCACTGTAGGTAGAGTAAGTTAGCTGTACAGCTAAATCTGTTGTTGGGGTATACAGTAATTTTGCACGCGTACTACTGGTATTAAGCTTATTTAAGTTTTTATCTGTTGGATTGGTTTCATGTATCGTTGGATTGCTAAAGGTTTCACCATTTACATATTGAGTAGACAAACGAAATGCTAGTACATCCTCAATTAAAGCCCCTGAAACAACCGCGGCTGTATCAAGATAACTATCTTGATTTCTATACCCAACGCGTACAGCACCTTCAAAATCTTGTGTTGGTGCTTTGGTTGTCATATAAACTGCACCACCAATGCTATTACGACCATTGCTAGTTGACTGCGGTCCACGGTATACCGCTATTTGATCTATATCCCACAAACCTGTATCACCGGTTAAATCAGCTACAAACGGCTGACTTACACCATCAACAAGCGTTGATACTCTTGCTTTAGAGCCACCACTAAATGAGTTAAAACCTGTTGCACCACCATTACCCGACACACCGCGCATGTCTGGCACGGCTCCAGTAAGTACCACTACATTTGCCATTTCTGCCAAAGCTTCTGAAACAGAACCTAGTTGTCCATTTTCTAATAGTGACTTATCTACCACGGCAACCGATGTAATCGTATCTTTGAGTGACCTTTCGATTTTTTCGCCTGTTACAATAATTGTATCTATTGATTCTCGACTTGTTTCATCAGCAAATGCATTGCTTTGAGCCAATAACAAAGAGCTTGTAATCAGTAGTGAAAGTTTATTAGGCTTAAATGAAGCTACCACAGTTATTTCCTTTTATGGATAGTTGTTTTATTTTTCGAAAAAATAGCACAAACGCACACTTGTTGCAATTGAGTTTAGTTATCATTTAGAATGGCAACATCATTAATAAGTGTTTTAATTTATGTTGCAACTTACCCTTTCTCTTATTTTATTTACTGCTACATCCCTGTTTTATCTTAGTAACCGCCACCAACGACTTCTAAGCAAACCCATTAACAAAAGCTGGCGCAAGCTCGCATTTATCCTTTTTATTATTGCAATACCATTAGCCTTATATGCTTTTTCTAATGCGGCAGCCGTATTTTTTATCATTTTAATGATAATGCTCGCTTTAATAATAATTCCGCTCGTAAGCCTGATTAAACACAAGGAAGTAAAATAATGTCATCTGCACAAAGGCAAAAAATAAAACCAACTTGGCTTGGTAAAAGTTTGGCTGGTTGTTTTTTAGGGCTAGCGCTAGCGTTTATTCTCGTTGCTTTTTTTGCATGGTACGGAGCGGGAGGCATAGATGCGCCCGACAAAGTGCAATTTAATATGTGGATGATACCCATTTTATGGTTAACTATTTTTAGCTTCACCTACCTGTTTAGTTCAGCAAAAAATGCTTGGCTGACACTTGGGGGCTTAAATATAACGCTATATAGTTTATTTATAATTTTAAGTAATTGGCTATGAGAGTAAGAGCCGATATTTTGCGTACCTACCAAGGCGTGCATACATGGACTGGAATAATTGCAGGTTTAGTACTTTTTATAGGTTTTTATGCTGGTAGTTTAACCATGTTTAAACACGAATTAGCACAGTGGGCAAACCCCGCCAGTGCACCAGTGACTAAACCACACACTAACAATCACCAAACATTAGTTGATCAAGCAATAGCTAAGTACCCTGAGCAAATGGGTAATGGTTTTTCTCTCGATTTATTAACAAATCAAGCGCCACTATCTTGGTATAGCCAAGGTAAAGAGCGCGGAATGAAACTTGATAATCAATTACAGGTACTCTATCTAAACCAGCAAAATGATCTTGTAATACAGCAACAAAGTGAGAATAAGCTTGCAGATTTAATAGATTACTTACATCGAACCGCAGGGTTTGCAGGCGAAATTGGGCACGACCAATCAGGCGTATATATACTTGGTATAGCATCTGCGCTGTACTTTTTAGCATTGGTGTCTGGCGTAATTATTTTACTACCTACGCTTGTAAAAACCTTTTTTGCGATTCGAAAAGAAAAAGGTGCCAGTCGCTTTTGGCTCGATAGTCATAATTTAGTTGGGATCGCCAGCTTGCCTTTTCATTTAATTATAGCGTTTACTGTGGTGGTATTTGCATTTCATGATCTGGTTTATGATGGTCTATCAGCATTTTATGACGATAAATCCTTTTTTCAACGTCCTGCCCCAGCAGCACATAATTATCATATTGCAAACTTACCAAGCATAAATAAGCAGCTCCTAGCGGCAAAAAACTACGCCCCAGGTTATGAGCCAATTCACATTACATTTAGTCGTTTAAATACAAACAGTCCGACAGCAACATTAAAAATGAGTAATAGCAGCGCTGTCGTTCGCGGACCTGATACCGACTACTTATTCTTACACCCCTATACATTAGAAGTACTTAACTCAAGCTATCCGCAAGGAGATGATGGTGTTTGGGGTAATATAGTAGGAAGTTTCTTTTCACTTCACTTTGGTACTTATGGAGGTGAATGGGGACGTTGGGGGTATTTTGTTATGGGACTACTTGGCGCATTCTTATTTTACTCTGGTAACTTATTATGGCTAGACAAGCGCTTTAAACAAGATGCCAACAAACGAAGTACACGATTTATGGCAAATTTAACAATTGGTGTTTGCTTAGGGTCAATGATTGCAGTGGTTGCCACTTTATTACAAGCTAAATGGACTAACCAATATATGGGTAACGCAAATTACAGTTATCTCTATAGTTACTATTTGGTATTTTTTGCCTTTGTTGCTTATACCTTTTTTAAAGGAACTCACCACGCTAGCTATTGGGGCTTAATGGGTATTGCATTTTTATCTGCTGGTATGGGAGTTTCAACACTTATACAGGCTTTATTAGCTGATGATTTTTTAAAATATTATCAAAGCGGTTTTGTTGATATTAGCGCTGCAGTATTTGCATTAATATTTTATTATTGTGCAAAAAAAGTTAGAAATAAATCAGTAAGCTATGCAGTTATACCTGCAAAATTATAAAGAAAAACTTAATGAGGCGTATTGCACGCCTCATTAAAGGTATAAATTTAGATTTAAAATATAAAAACATTAACTAACGTAGATTAGTTTACTGTGCGTTTAGGCTTTTCTCGCGTTACAAAGTAGCAAATTAGCGAGCCCACTGTTACCAGTACAACCCCTTGCCAAAACGAAGCACTCAGCGTAATAGATAAATACAACGCCGAAATAATACTAGAAAATACCGGTGTAAAGTACGAAAGCGTACCCAAAAGCATTAAGTTACCGCCAATAATAGCTTGATTCCACAGTGCATAACCGCTCCCTACGACTACACCAGCTAATAATAACGTCATGCTTGAGCTGAGTGAAAACGTTAATGGCGCTTCATTACTAAAACCATATTGCGCCCACAAACTCATTGCCGTAACAGTAAAAAATAACGTAATGGCATTTTTACCATTACTCAGCTTTTGGGTAACTACGCAATAAATAGCCCATATAAACGCTGCAGCTAATGCCATTAGGTAAGTAGCAGGATTATCAGCAAAGTTAGTAACAAGCGTATCGAGTGACATTTCTTGATCGCCCGTAATACACCAAGCAACCCCTAAAAAAGCAATAATCATGCTTGGGTAAACCCAGTAACTTACTTTTTTACGACCAATAATAATAGAGAGCAGTATTGTTAGCGTGGGCCATAAATAATTAATAACCGCCATTTCCATTGCCTGATGACGACTATTTGCCATACCAATAGAAAGCGCCAAGCAAATTTCGTACGATACAAATAATAAAGTACCTACTACCAAGTAGCGTTTCGAAAAACCACTAAACTTGGGCACTCCCATAACCAAAATTAAAAATATCGCACTGACAGAATACATGGCCGCAGCACCACCAATGGGGCTAAACAACTCAGAAATATCCCGTAGTAATGCAACTAAGCAACTCCACAGTAATATTGCAGCGACTCCATATAGTGTATATTTATTTTTGCTTATAAAATCCATTTGCCAACCCAAAAGTACTACTCGTAAATTTGAAACTAAACTAACAGTAATTATTTAATTAAACAATCAACGTTAATAGCTTAAACCTCTCGCCTGTTTTTAACATTCACCCTTTTTAGTAATTGACCTTTTGGTCAGTGAAGCTACAATCAATCAATACGTTAAACACGCAAACTCTATAATGACCACACAAATAAAGCCAAATAAAAAAGAAGTTACACGCGAGAAAAACCAAAAATTAATTTTAGATGCCGCCGAGCAATTGTTTTCGCAATTAGGTTACGACGGAGCAAGTATGAGCATGGTTGCTAAAGAAGCGCAGGTGCCAAAAGCTAATATTTTGTATTACTTTAAAAGTAAAGATGGTCTGTACGAATCTGTGATCGACCGCATAATAGCTAATTGGAACTTGGGGCTTGATAACGTCACAATTAACGACGATCCAGCTACCGTGCTTTATAACTATATTAAAAGCAAAGTAATACTCGCCGTAAATCAGCCAATGCAATCTCGCTTATTTGCCAGTGAAATACTGCGCGGTGCCCCTTATTTACAAAACTACTTTAGAACCAATACCCGCCCTTGGGTTAAACAAAAGGTTGATGTACTTCAAGCATGGATGGATGCAGATAAAATGGATAAGGTTGATCCCTACCATTTACTTTTTACTATTTGGTCTACCACGCAATATTACGCCGACTTTCAGGCTGAGGTTTTACTCGTAATGAACAAATTAGAGTACGACGAAACCGATGTGGCACAGATTACGCAATCAATTGCCCACATAATTTTAAAAGGTATTGGTCTTAAAATACCTGAGCAAAGTGAGACTTAACCCATGACCCCCTTTACTACACCCGATTTATTTGACGATCATCGCGATAAAGTACAAGTAGCAGACAGCGGCCTTTATCACTTTGGTAAAAAAACCACGTTTTATGGCAAAGTAGTTACCGTTACCTGCCCAGAAGACAACTCTTTTGCCGCCGATATATTGCATGAAAATGGTGAAGGTAAAGTATTAGTTATAAACGGGTTTGCGAGCAAACGCTTTGCGTTTATAGGCGATATTATGGCTGAGCGTGCCTTAAGCAATGGCTGGGAAGGCGTAATAATAAATGGCTGCTGCCGAGATATAGAAATACTTGCCACGATGAACTTACCTGTAATGGCGCTAGGCTCTACACCTCGTAGTACCTTAAAGCGCGGCTTTGGTGATAAAAACCAAGCTATTACCATGCTTAGCACCACCATAGAACCTAACGATTGGGTTTACGCCGATATTAACGGTTTAATCATCAGTAAAACGGCCCTTATTTAGCACTCACAACCATATAAATAAAGACCAACTTGGTGCACCTTCGCACCAAATTGGTTTGTTTTAACTCATTTTAATGTCACTATTTCTACAGCCCACATTTACAAATCTCATACAACCCAACAAAACCTGACCAGTTGGACAAGATTTTAATTTATGGCATTCCTCTTGCTTAGTCTAAGCACTATAAAATCAAAACTACCGATTAAAAAGCGGAGCTTTAGCAATTGCATTAAATTAGTGATCTATTATAACGCGAAGAAAATAGCGCAATAACAAGGCAAAAATTATGACATATAGTTGTTCTCTATGAATAATTTTTAACGAAGTAAGTGCGCTATTTAATCCGATAGAATGATCATTTTTTTAATAAAATTGGTATTAAAATAATAATAACCAGCCCGCTTTTTAATCACTCTTAACTTAATAAGTAAGTACTTGGTCAGTTTTATAATAATGAGCTGCAAATGAGTGATAAAAAAAACAACAAAAGTATATTTTGCAATCACGGTCCTACCCTGTGGCAAACAAACCACTCTGGTCTACTTGCAGACAGTCGCTTAGCCGTAAAAGATGTATTTGCAGTAAAGGGTGAGCGTAACAGCGCAGGCAACCCACACTGGTTTAAAACAGCTAAACCGGCTCAAAATACGGCAAGCTCGGTTAATAAGCTCATGACCGCTGGTTGTAACTTTATAGGCTTTACCCACACAGACGAACTGGCTTATAGCTTAGAGGGTAATAATATACATTATGGCGCTGCGCAAAACCCAAAATTAAAAGGGTATGCTTGCGGTGGTTCGAGTATGGGGTCTGCTGCATCCGTTGCTGCAAACTTAGCTGATATTGGCTTAGGCACCGACACCGGCGGCTCAATTAGAATACCCGCCAGCTATTGTGGTTTATATGGCATAAGGCCAAGCCATAACGTGATTGAAAAAGACGGCCTAATACCGTTGGCTCCCCCTTTTGATACCATAGGTTGGCTTACCCAAAGCGGTGAGCTATTAAGCGATGTAGGTAATGTACTGCTACCAAATCAAGCTATTAATAACGTTGATACCTTAGTTATTTGCGAGCCGTTATTTGAACTCGTTGACCCTGCTTTACAAGCCCCACTTAAACAATTGCTTGAGAAAACCAAGCCTAATTTTAAGCATCATATCGATTTTAAGCTCCCCAAAAGCAACTTATTAAGCGAACTGGCTGATAGTTTTAGAGTACTGCAAGGGCGAGCAATCGCTAAAACGCACCGAGACTGGCTTGAACTCCCAGATCAGCTTTCTCATTTTGCGCCAGCAATTGCGGCTCGTTTTAAAATGGCATTAGCTTTAACCGAGCAAGAAGAACAAGAGGCGTTAAAAATACAGCACGAGTGGCAAGCAATCGTCGCTAAAAACTTAAACGAACACAGCTGCTTATTTTTACCCACCACCCCTACAACTGCACCTAAATTAGGCGCCGACACAAGCGCCTTACGCATGCAAATTATTACGCTTTCGGCAATTGCAGGGCTTAGTGGCTCAGCGCAAGTGCATTTACCGCTGGCTGATTTAGCAAATGATCATCCGTATGGTTTTTCATTAATGATGACCCACGGTAACGATAAAAGCCTACTTGCTTGCGTTACACACCTAGCTGCACACTTTAAACAAGGCACAACGGCATGACCACACACAATATTGCATTTACCGCGTCTCATTTTTCAGCAACAGAGGCGGGTATAAATATACTAAAACAAGGCGGTACAGCTACCGAGGCTATGGTAGCGGCTGCCGCTGCTATTAGCGTTGTATATCCACATATGAACTCAATTGGTGGCGACAGCTTTTGGCTTATCGATAACCCAAACCAAAAAACGCCTACCGCTATTGACGCCTGCGGCCGCGCAGCAACTAATACAACGGCGTATAACTCGCTCACGCAAATACCAGAGCGCGGCGGATTAAGCGCACTAACTCAAGCGGGCACAATACGCGGCTGGCAAAAAGCGCTTGAACTAGATGAGCATGCAGCACTACCACTGCCAAAAATTTTAGCACCCGCTATTGAGCTTGCGCGCGAGGGCTTTACCGTAACAAAAAGCTTGCAAGCAGGCTGCGAAAAACTAGCCGCTGCTAACAATACCAATGAGGCGTTTAAAAGCCTCTACATACCCAATGGTAACCCCTTGCAAGCAGGTCAACATTTTAAAAACCCTAAACTTGCAGCAACGTTTGAATACCTAGCAAAACATGGCTTAAACGCATTTTATGAAGGCGCACTTGCCAACTCATTTGCCGCCGACTTAGCAAAAGCAGGCAGCTCAATTACCGCAAGTGACATTGCAAATACAAAAGCTGAGGTAGTTACTGCGCTAAATGCAAACCTCAGTGGTATTAATTGCTACAACTTACCCGCGCCAACACAAGGCGTGCATTCACTACAAATAATTGGTGCCGTAAATAAGTTAAAGCATTTAGCTAAAACCGATGCCGACTGGACGCACTTAATTGTTGAGGCAACTAAACAAAGCTTTACGCATCGCCCTACCCTTTGGGCTGATCCTGAAGTATTAGGGGACGATTATAAAAACGCACTAACCGATGTTCGCTTAAGCGAACTTGCTAACAATATTGATATGAGTAAAGCCAAAAAATGGCCATTTAACGCAGAGCCTGGCGATACTGTGTGGATGGCTGCCAGAGATAAAAACGGGCAATTAGTCAGCTTTATTCAAAGTATTTATTGGGAATTTGGCAGCGGAATATTAATGAGCGAAGGCGGCTTTGTGTGGAATAACCGAGGTTTAAGCTTTAGTTTAAACAATGAAGATATTGATGCGAGTAACAATATTAACGCCCTTGCGCCAAATAAAAAGCCGGCTCATACACTTAACCCAGCAATGGCAAAGTTTAGCGATGGTCGTCGACTTGCTTACGGAACAATGGGCGGTGAAGGGCAACCACAAACCCAAGCCGCTGTTTTTGCAGGCTACGCATGGCGAAATAAATCAATAAAACAAGCAATTAGCGACCCTCGTTGGTTACTTGGACGTACATGGGGCGATACAAGTACAAATTTAAAAATTGAAAAAGAGTTAGTTTTTCATATAGAACATGAATTAAATCAACGTGACCACGATTGGGTAACCGTTGATAATAATAACGAAATGATGGGGCACGCTGGGGCTATTTTAGATACACCTACAAGCCTTGAAGCTGCAACAGATCCTCGTTCAGATGGACGTGCAACAGTAACTACAGCAGGAACACAATGTCAGAAATAATAAACCAATGGCCAATAGTTGCGGCCTTAATTGCAACCGGTATTTTTGCCGGAATTTTAGCAGGACTTTTTGGTGTAGGCGGCGGTATTGTTATCGTACCTGTGCTGTATTTTTTACTGCAAGGTTTTGGCGTAAGCCCAGAGTCGGCAATGATGATAGCCACCGCCACATCACTTGCAACCATAGTACCTACTTCGCTTTCATCTATTCGCTCGCATCATAGCAAAGGAAATATTGACCTTGCGCTAATAAAATACTGGGCACCGTTTATATTAGTTATGGCGGTAGTCGGTAGTATTATTGCTCATACCGTTCGCGGTAACGCATTAGTGCTCATGTTTGCCTGCATTGCTATTTTAGTCAGTTTAAACATGTTATTTAGAGCCGGCGCACCCGCGCTTGTAAAACAACTGCCAGGTAAATTTGGTCAAGGCGTTATGGCAAGTATTGTAGGTGGTTTGTCGGTAATGATTGGCATAGGTGGCGGTACTATTGGCGTACCTATGCTAAACGCATTTAATGTACGCGCCCATGTTGCAGTAGGTACTGCGGCCGTTTTTGGTTTATTGATTGCGCTACCAGGTGTTATTACCTTATTAAGTATTGGCACAACGCCAACCGATGCTCCCCTAGGTACGTGGGGGTTAGTTAACCTCCCTGCCTTTTTTCTTATTATTCCGCTGACTATTTTATTTGCGCCTATTGGCGTAAAAATTGGTAGCAAGCTGGATCAAAAACAACTAAAACGCGCTTTTGCCGTTGTCTTAATGATAACCGGCATTCGCATGCTCATTCAGACTCTGGGAGCCTAAGATATGTTTAATAACACGCAAGTTCAAACCTTAAACCCACCACAGCGTTTATTAATGGGACCAGGTCCAATTAATGCAGATCCTCGTGTTTTACGTGCTATGTCGGCGCAACTTATAGGTCAATACGACCCAGTAATGACCGGTTTTATGAACGAAACCATGGCGCGTTACCGAGAAATTTTTAAAACTAAAAACGAATGGACCATGCTAATAGATGGCACATCGCGCGCAGGTATTGAAGCCGTATTATGCTCAATTTTACGCCCTGGCGATAAAGTACTAGTGCCAATTATGGGGCGCTTTGGCCACCTACTTGCTGAAATAGCAGAACGCGTTGGCGCAAAGGTGCACACAATAGAAGTACCGTGGGGCGAAGTGTTTACGCCAGAGCAAATCGAAAAAGCCATTGTTGATGTAAAACCCCATGTACTTGCTATGGTACAAGGCGATACATCCACCACCATGAACCAACCTCTTGAGCATATTGGCGATATTTGCCAAAAGCACGATGTACTATTTTATTGCGACGCCACCGCTTCAATTGTGGGTAACGAACTTCCTGCCGATGAGTGGAAACTCGATGCGCTTTCTGTTGGCCTACAAAAGTGTTTAGGCGGTCCTTCTGGGTCAGCGCCATTAACACTAAGCGACAAATGCGCCGAGTGGATCCAAAAACGTAAAAAGGTAGAAGCAGGTATCCGCACTGCCGATCATATCGACGGCACAGAGCCCTTTGTGCGCTCTAACTATTTTGATTTAGGTATGATCATGAATTACTGGGGAGAGGAGCGCCTAAATCATCATACCGAAGCCACCAGCATGCTGTATTGCGCCTCAGAATGCGCCCGCATAGTCATTGAAGAAGGCGTGGATAACTGCATAGCGCGCCACAAATTACATGGCGATGCCATGCTAACGGGCATTCAAGCGCTCGGCTTAAATGTATTTGGCGATTTAACGCATAAAATGAACAACGTACTGGGTGTTTATATACCCGAGGGCATTAATGCCGATCACGTACGCGGACAAATGCTAACCGATTTTGGAATAGAAATTGGCACCTCATTTGGACCACTGCATGGCAAAATTTGGCGTATTGGCACTATGGGCTACAACGCCCGAAAAGATACCGTACTACAAACTCTTGCTAGCCTAGACGCTTGCTTGCATGCTAATGGCTACAAAGGCCCTAAAGGCGAAGCCGCTATTGCCGCCCTTGCTCACTATAAATAAAAAAAGGATTTAGCATGACGATTGTAAGCCCACAACACAGCCCTTTATTAGATAAAGAACTTGCTGATGAATACGCAACACGCGCTTTATCTCGCTGTAAAACCCTCAGCGCACTATCGCAAATGCAAGATGGTATTCACCGCGTGTACTTATCAAAAGAGCACAAAGAGTGTAACGCCGTTACTGCATCATGGATGGAAGAGGCAGGCATGCAGTCGTGGCAAGACGAAGTGGGTAACCTTTGGGGGCGACTAAAGTCGTCAAACCCCCATGCTAAACGTTTAATTATAGGATCGCACCTAGACACCGTGCCAAACGCTGGTGCGTTTGATGGTATTTTAGGTGTACTACTGGGGATAGAAATTGCAGCGCTTGCATATAAGTTAAAGCTCGACCTGCCCTTTCATTTAGACGTAGTGGGCTTTTGCGATGAAGAAGGCACTCGCTTTGCCACAACTTTAATTGGCTCAAAAGCCCTCGCTAACGAATTTGACCCACAGTGGCTAAACATTAAAGACACAAACGGCATAACTATGCGCCAAGCCATGCTGGACTTTGGTTTAAACCCCAACGACTATGCAAAGGCCGCACTAAACAAAAACGAATTACTAGGTTACTGGGAAACTCATATTGAACAAGGCCCGGTGCTCGAATCGGTTAATCAGGCGCTCGGAGTAGTAACGGCTATAGCAGGTGCTAAACGCGCTATGCTTACCCTAACAGGGCAAAGCGGTCATGCGGGTACAACGCCAATGAACTTGAGGCAGGACTCACTAGCGGGCTGCGCTGAATTAGTAACCGAAATTGAAAAACTAGCAAGTAATGCTAAAAATGGCGAAGTTGCCACCGTAGGGCAAATACAGTCTCGCCCTGGGGCTACAAACGTGATTGCAGGCAAAACAACCATAAGCCTAGATGCACGCGCACAGAGCGACACCGATCTCGCTAACTTACTAAGCGCCATACAAAGCAGCGCTCAATCTATAGCAAGCAAACGCAATTTAACACTCGATTGGCAATGGACTCATGCCGCCGGTGCCGTTGCGTGCGATACTCAAATTCAGCATTTATTTACCAGCGCATGCAAACTCAATAACCAAGCATCGCCTTCACTTGCCTCAGGCGCAGGGCACGATGCAATGGCAATCGCTCCAATTTGCCCCGTTGGCATGTTGTTTATACTCAGCCCTGGCGGTATAAGCCATCACCCAGCAGAAGCGGTTATCGACAGCGATGTAACAAAGGCACTCAGTGTAATGTACAGCGCGCTTTTACTGTATGTGAAAGAGCTTGAGTGATTTTAAAGGAATCGAGTAAACCAAATAGATTAACTTGGTATGCTTAGGAATTTAAACCTCCTCAAAGTCATTTGGAGGTTATTACTGAAGGCAGGTAAATGCAGGAAAACGCAGGAATATACGTTATTTAAAGTAGCTTTATCGAGCTGCCCTTTGCTCTTTTAGGCTAAGGCGTTTATGTGAGCTATATACATGTTGAATGTTTGTACCATTGACCAAATATGCATCCATTTCAACGGTAATTAGCCCCGATAATGGCTTAATTTCAAGAATACCCAACTCACCTAAATTTGCAGATAGTAAAGTATTATTCCTAAAAGCGAACAAAGTCTTGTCAGTATCTCGTAAGTCACCATTCACATATAATTTAGCACCACTAAACCAAGAGTTAATTATTTTAATTTTGATTGACTTAACGGTAAATTCAAAGGGTTTTCTCATCAGATCTCCATACCCAGAAAATGTAATTATTATACTTTATGTTCTTATGTGTTTGGCGCACAAACACTTTCTTTTAGCACCCGCTTAGTCGATGCTGGGTAATTTTTTAGTGCAGCCAAAGGGCGAATTGGCCGTTGAACCAAATTACCTGAGCAGTTTGGGCACACGTTATTTAACAGCGTTTGAGCACAGCCAGAACAAAACGTGCATTCAAATGAACAAATAAAAGCCTCACTGGACTGTGCAGGTAGATCCTTATCACAACATTCACAATTAGGTCTTAAATCTAGCATTTAGAGCTCCTTTTTATCCACCCGATACTGAGTAAATATCTATTACCTTTTATAACTTTTGATACCTGATGCTCACTTACATCAGGGCGGAATAGCTTAACCCGCTTTGTTTCAAATATCGGATTACTACAAATAAACTCACCACCCAAATCTGCTTTTTTAAGCACTATATTCAATCGATAGTGTTTACCAGATTCAACTTTGTCTGTGTGTGGTGCTATTTCACTTCCTTGTGGGAATTTAAGCAAATATGTATCAAATTTAATTGGCCACGTAGCACCACAAATCAACATTTTATCGTAGCCTGACTTTTGCCTACCTCGCTCCCAACAAAATAATTTACTCAAAAAAAACATGCAATCCCGCGAAACAGCTAACAAGCAGCAGGTAAACTCGTTTTTTATTTATTTTTATTGGTAAATAAACCATAGCCGAGTTCATATTTTGGTTCAATCGTTTACTGTATTTTACGTAAAATACAAAAAGTGTTCGGTGTTGTTTAAATTAGTATTTTAGAAGGGAACACTGGTGTTTGAGTGACTTTATTGAGGTACTAAGGGCTTATCTTTCTTAATACATCGCGTTTTGCAGCTTTTCTACATTATGAACAAGGCAATACAGTTGCCGCAGCGTAAAGAAACAGCTAAACAGGACAGCCATTCTAACTTAATGAAAAAACTTAGGCTGGCGTCACTGTTAATTCATCAAAAATTGAACATGTTTTCCAGAGCCGCCTCTAAAGACATGGGCATATGACGTTTATTCATAATTCGGTTGTTAAGCTCTTCTTTAAGTGATTTAACCGTAGTGCAATACTCTAAACGTTTAGCAATTTCATCACATTCATTATTTAGCGCCGCTAAATGGTTTACAAAATTATCTTTAATTTGCGCTTTACTACGACCATTAAACTTACGCCACACAATTGTATATTGGTCATTACTTTCTTTTTGTTGCCGATGCTGTTCATTTAGCTCGATTATTTTATTTTGCAGTAACGGAATTAAGTTTGCTTTGGTTTCTTCGTCAAAATCGACATCGTCGTCAAAATGGCTTATGTAAAGTTGTAATAAAGTAAAACCGTCTTTCTCTTTTCGAGCTTGTACTAACTGTTGCATTAGTTCGTGTTTTTCTGCTTTTTTTGCAAGATCAGATTCTTTATCTGGATGCAACTTAGATGCTAAACGTTTATACATTTTGTTTAGCTGCGAGCCTTTAAATAACTTTTCTAATTTTGAGTTGTTTTTTTGTTGTTTAATTTCATCGCGATCAAATCGCTCGTGTTGGTCAAAAAAGTCATCCCAATCTTCATCTTGTTCATAGTGCATATTATCTGCACTAAACGCTTCATCATCTTTCTCCTCACCAAAACCTTGCTCGTCAAGGTGCTTATAAAGCAATGAAGGATCAGCTGTTATTTCTCTCAGTTCGTCATCTGTTAATTCTAAACCGGGGAAATCTTGCTGTAACATATTACGTAATATGTTTAACTCTGAAGAAGGGATTGTACTAACCGTATCTTGGTTATACTTATTTAAGTAAGATTGAAAAACTTGAGACACTTCCTCAACATTCAACTCGCCAATGAATGGATGTTCTGACAAATAATCTAAATCTTCATTTATCCAATCCACAAGTTCATTACGCTGTTCAATAGTTAAGCTTTTACGTTGGATAAACTTACTAAAATGAATAATTTGTTCTGCAATCATTTGAGCTTGAATTTGCTCATGGTGCTCTACTTGTTCTTGAAATTGAGAAAACAGGATCTGCTTTTTAATATCAAAGTTTGCGTTACGCTTAGTATGTTTTTCAATTCGCTGCCATAAACGCTCTAATTCAGAAGGCGTTTTAGTCGCCGCTTGTTGCTTTACATTTTTTAAAAATGTCATATTAAGTTCCACTAAAATTTGTATCCATTACTTTTTATGCACGTAATTTGTATGCTTGAATTATAAATTTAATTAAAGCATACATAAAGCCAAGCATTAAAAAGAACAAGGATAAAAAGCGCCTGAGTTCATTTAAGAACAATATGCTAAACAGTTATTTTAAGGTCTTATTTAATCGTTACCTTTGCATCACTTACCCATGTTTCAGTTATAGCTTGATCATTTTTATCAACTAAATACGCGCGTATGTTCACCGGATTGTTGTTAGCTTGTTTGTAGTCAAACGCTAATCGCCATTGGTTTGTACCAACTACCGGATAAACTCCAATAGGTTCTAGTATTTCACCGTTGCTGGCTTCAACAATCGGCTTTATACCACTTTTGTTATCTAAGCCTTTAAATACTGGACCTTCAAAATCAATCACCATCTTGTTAACGCCTTCAGGAATAGGCTGGCCGGGAATTCCGCCTAAGCCTTGGCGAGTATTTACAACGCTTGCAAGCGTTTTTGATTTTGGATCGAGTGGACGCCATTCAATATCATAAGAAAAGGTAAACTCATCACCTTTGCGCGCCTCTTTTTCGGGCACCCAGTAGGCAACAATATTGTCGAACGTTTCATCTTTTGTAGGAATTTCGATTAACTGTACTGCGCCTTTGCCCCAATCGTCAGTAGGTTTTATCCACGCTGATGAACGCTTATTGTAAAATACGCCGTCGTCCTGGTAGTTATTAAAGTCACGATCTCTTTGGATTAAGCCAAACCCTTTTGGGTTCTCATCAATAAAGCTATTGGTCGACACCGACTGAGGATTATTTAATGGGCGCCAAATGTATTGACCCGCTCCCGTATGAATAGCCAGCCCATCACTGTCGTGAATTTCTGGGCGCCAATCTTTAGCGGTTGTTTTATCTTTTTGTGAGTACCAATACATACTCGTTAATGGCGCTACGCCTAAGCGTTCAACATCGGCACGCATATACAAATTAGCCGTTACAGAGGTAATATGGCCTTTGGTTTCTTTGTTATCTTTACTTAAACCAAATCGATAAGCACCAGTGACAGAAGGCCCTTCAAGCAATGCCCAAACAGACACACTTTCACCTTTTTTCTCTGCAGGACCAATCCAAAATGCAGAAAAGCGCGGAAATTCTTCTGGTTGATTCATGCCCGTATTAATCGCGATACCTCGAGCCGACAGTCCATATTGCCCCTCTGGCCCATCAGTACGAAAATAAGACGCACCTAAAAAAGATATCCAATCTGGTTTCATATCTAGGCGCATTATTCTAAAGCCTGCAAATCCAAACCCTTCTGGGAGATCGTGAGCTGGGCTGTCATCAGGCATATCAAAAACATCATTACTAAAAGGTACATTTTGTACCTGATTTTTATCGTCTCTGATGTAAATACTTACTGGCTCAGGAAAATATCGCCCAGGATAAAATAATTGTACAGGTGCCTTTTTTCCACTTGGGTATAAGGTTTCATCTTCTTTAAAGCGTATTTTCCAGTGTTCGTCATACGTAATTTTATCGATTAACTCCGGCGCTGGCACCTTGGTTTCTGTATAGGGCTTTTCGGCTGAGGCTTTTGCCAGCGCTTTTAAGTCTTCGAATGAAAACTGCGTTTTATCTACTGCTTCTGTCGCGTAAGACGACATCGAAGTGCTAAAAATAATTGCGATAAATAACTTTAATTTCATAAAATGAATGTCCAATAAATTGAGTCAAATAAAAATGGGAACGCTGCACGAACGTATGTTTAACTTAAAGTTCTGTATGGATATTACGTGACGTAATATGAACTAGCGTTTACTAAGGTATTGTTATTTGATTACAGAACCTCCCATAATTAATTTGTTTTTACGGGAATTGGTTTTAAGGGAAATTGCGCGCGTTTAATGATATCGCTGAAGTGAAAACAAGCGGAGATAGCGCAGTTTATTGGACGAAGCCCTCAAGAGGTATGGATATATTTAGGTTTTAGTTGCCCACTTTTCTAAGGAAAAAATTTGTAGAGTGGCTGGTTTTTCTAATCGTTATAGGTGCATAGTTGATTTTTGGCTAAAGCTTATTATAAGCAGTAAAAAGTGAAGGGTAAGCCTATATAGAACTCTGGTATTTAAATCGATAAGGATTACATTTAAGTGTTGAAAAACAAAGAGGCTCACCACTTTTAAAATTTGCAATTAATAGCTAAATTTGACTAGTCGTCCACCTCAGGGCGTGTTGTTACGTGTTTGATACATATAAAATTATATGTGATTTAACTCTATACCAAACAGCTAAGCCACCTATTTGCGAATAATCAAATGGTTGCCCATTTAGATTTTCTAAATTAACTATGATACCACCAACAAAACTTAAATCTAACACCTCAAATTTGTGAGGTTTAACAAACCATTCTGGCGATGCTATACCGTGTGAAAATGCATTACGAGTAGCGGATATTAGTGATTTTATAATTTTTATTTCACTATCATCAGATTTCACTTTCTCTAAAATACAATCTAAACAAATAGCCGTTGCGCCAAAAGCTGTACTTACTGCCATTTGAGATGCACGAACAATGCTATCTTGATTTTTAAATTCACCAGAAGAATAAGAAACATTTTCTTCATCGAGGTTCAATTGAAGATCTTGTCCAAATAAGTCAGCATCAATTTCTCCTAACTCTGCGTAACACATGTTTCTTATTGAGTACTCAAGTAATTTGAAAGATAGTTCGGTATCTTCAATTAAATTATTCACCACAACTCCAGAAACACATGACGAGCCTGTAGATTAACTCGTTTTTAATTTGTTTTTATTGATAAATAAACCATAGCTGAGTTCCTATTTTGTTCAATCAGTTACTCAGTTATACATAAACTTTCAAAAGCGGCTCTGGTAATAATTCAAAAGCCTGTCATCTCAATTCGATATATCGGCATTATTTTTTGTTTGATTTATACCAATAAGGATTTTCTCCAAATAAGTAAAAATAAGCATTATTGCTAACTGTAGGCAAACAAAAATAATAATGGAGAACGGTGAACTCGATAGCATGCTTTGTGTTGTTTTTCCCGAAGTGTCGGCCAAATAAAAATCAACACAGGTCAAAAGTAAAAATAGACCCGAAACATAAAGTACAACTTTAACTTTTGCACTGCGTAGCTTTGAAACCACTTCATCATTAGTCATTCAAAACGCCTTTAACTGTATTATTTTTTTAAGACGTTTTTTAATGACCTTTTGCTCGCAATAAAGCCCGATAAAACCACCAACAGCAATTGAAGCCACAACCAACAACCAATATAAAGAGCTGTTAGATTCCTGAATACCCGAAATATAAAGGTATAAGTTGAACGGGATAATAAAAAATAAGCTACCTAGTACTTTAATGAATTCCCTAAAAAGCTCTGTATCAGACTTTGCTTTGTCGATATGAGAGTTAATAGTTTCATTTGATATCTCATTTAGCTCTGGGTATGTTTTTTGTAACCAATTTAAATAATTCAATTATGCATCCTTGTATTTTTATATCTAGTACTGCCTTAAATAGGCAAAATATATTTGCTAAAGTAAGCTACATAGCAGTAAAAACCAGATTTTTTTTGTTCTGCTTTACGACTTGTTATACGTTTTTACTACTCACTATCAGATTACAAGCTATCACCACACCACATCAGATCGGTAATACTCTACAATTTCAGCTAACTCTTTATCTGATTTAACTAAGAACTCAGCGGAACATCTTTCTCTAACATGAATTAAAGGTAAATGATCTGTATCAGATGAAATTACACCAAATACATGAAACTCAGTATTCCAGCATTGACCATACTTTTTATTTCCAATTTGACAAAGATTCATAACTATATTTAAGTAATCATCATCGCTTTCAAGTAATTTGGTAGCAAGTATAATTGCATCATCAAACATTTTATTTACACCGAGCTTTAGAAGCGTATAACGAGGCTGTAGAATAGCTCTAACAGCCAAATAATAGTAAGTTAAAATAGAGACGCAGAAAAATGTTATTTGTCCTAGTTTATTACTTGTTATAAACCATTAACTACCAAATTCTCGGCTAACAATTGCTGCGGGGACAATATCTTCTGGTAGATCACTAGAAGCCTTTTGAGCAAAGTCACCAGCCATACCAAATACTTTGTCAACTGGATCGACTTTCACTCCGTTTTCGACAGCTAACTCCAGAAGTTTCTTGCCGATATCGTTACAAGAACTAACCCAGTTTTTTGGTAATTTCCCCACAGTGATTTTAGGCTGACAAACTAGTTTAAAAGTTTCTTTACCTTCTTGTATTTGAATTGAAACATCAACGAACCCACTTTTATATGGGTTAGCGAATACACTAGAACTAACCAGAATTATTGCTCCGACAAATATTTTTTTCATGACACTTCCTTATGGTTTATAACGGGCCTATAGATTGGCTCGTTTTTTATTTGTTTTTATTGATAAACAAACCATAGCTGAGTTCCTATTTTGGTTCAATCTTTTACTGTATTTTACGTGGAATATTAAAAGAGTTTGGTGTTGTTTTAATTGACGTTTTGGAAGGAATTACTGGAAAATTTAGTGTAGTTGGCTTTTTTACTCTTTCAAGAATGGGCAGGATTACCTGTGCGTTATTTATCTTGGGCTAAAGCACCGTTAATTGACCACGATAGTTGGCAGCAAGAAGCCATAGGAAAGCCTCATAATACCATCATCAGATCATTGGCATTTAAGTGGATACGAATCCTATTTAGGTGCTGGAAAACACATACGCCCTACGATGAATCAACTTACTTAACGGCATTGAAAAGTAAGGGATCACCGCTGTTAAAATTTGCGGTGGAAAGTGAGCTTTAGCGCTTGCTGTCCACCTCAGGGCGTGTTGTTAGCTGCTGCCGTAACCATTTAAAGATTGAACAACCACTTTTCTATTTTGCTAGAGTCTTCTTTATTAAAAACCATTAAGCTTGAATGAGCACGATTTTCAAAAATAAGTTTTGTTAATTGCTTATTTTTAACAGGTAAAAAGTAACTTATCGGTGAAACTGAATCAATATTTGAATTTACTAATAAAACCGGCTTATTACTTTCATTTAAATTAATTAATATATCTGTTTCTTTTAGCGTAACTGAAGCGTCTTCCATTGCATGAGTTACAATATTATCTATGTGTTTAGAAAAAAAACGACTTAACAAAGGAGATTTATTTGGTAGGTATTCTTTTGCAGCAAGATCGAATCTCATCATAGGAGCTAGCAAAATAGCCGCATCTACATATTCAGATGACAGAAGATTACTTGCCGTTAGAGTTCCCATTGAGTGTCCGACAACAACTATTAATTCTTTATTTTCCTTTTTATCTGTCATTTGACGGATAAGTTGAAAGAGTAGATGATGCTCTCGAGAGCCAAAGGCAAACTTTTCATTTGATTCACCATGACCAAATAAATCAGGAATCACCACATTCATGCCAAGTGCCCTAAAATAGATCGCAGTAGCCATCATTACTTCTTTATTCCCGCCATATCCATGCAGTATAACGGCTGTGCCGTTAATACGGTTAAAAGTATCCGGTGTCATCGTGTGAGATATTGTATTTTCTACTCCACTGCCTATTGCATGAAGGTTGTAATAAACAGAGCTACCTGTTGGGAAATCTTCAGAGAAATACGGAGGCGCAGTTAAATATGGAATACACACCTTTTTCTGTGAGCAAAACTCATGTTTTGTGAAACCAATTTCTTCAGGCTCAGCTTTGATAAATTCTGCCTCTGACAAATAAATATCAGGGTTTGATATGATGTAACTACCAACCGAAGTACAGCCAGACGCCAAAGCAGCGAAAATAATATAAAAAACTAATTTAATTATGTTATTCCTTTTTAGCGATTTGTTAGGTGTTTGTTTTTAACCATGAAATTGCGTTATTACTAATTGTTCCGTTGTGTGTAAGAACGGCATTATATTTAGCATAACCATAGTCTTTAATGATCAGGTAGCTGTCACAAGATATATGGTTTAATTTATTGTCTACAGCGTCAGTTTTTAATGCGACTATTGGATCGCCTTCAGATTTTACGGATGTATACATAATTCCATCAATATCTTCTCCTTCAGAGAAAATAGAAAACAAACGTGAAGTAACCTTATATAAGTTGCCACTTTCTTTTCGTCGCAGGATATCAGATAAAAACATGTCGCAAAGTAAGTGCGCAAGAAAAACACTTTCTGTAAACTTTGCTTCTTGATACTCATAAATGGCCTTAAAGTAGTCAAACATGTTTTGTGGCATGAATCTAGGTTTACATTGCCTATGGACGTAATCATAGATACCAACATAATATACATTCACATCACTATTTGCCGTTGATCGTAATATATTTACGCTATCACTAACCTCAGTATTCGATTCAGAGAAAGCGACATTAACCCCACTTTTGCCGTTAAAATATATACAGCCGTAATAAACAGGTTGTTTCTCTTGGTTCAAGCGTCCTAAAGTTGCCTTATCACTCAATTCTTTAGGGATATATGACAGTTTGGAAACGTCAGTTTCTAGGTGATTTACTTTGTAAGTTCTAGCTCTTAAAAATTTAGTTTCAGCTTCAAGAGGAATATGTAATGACGTAGTGAAAAAACCAATAATTTCAGTCAATATTTCATCGAGAGTATTTTCAGATAAGTCTCTATTCTCCGCGATAAAGTCATTTAGAATTGCTATTTTCTTGGAAACATAGCTTGCTAAATCATCTTGAGAGTTTAGATCTCTGGCTTTGTTATCGATCAGATTTTTTACTTCGTTATTTAACATGAACACCAAACCTAAAAACACCTAACGAGCCTGTAGATTAACTCGTTTTTAAATTTGTTTTTATTGATAAACAAACCATAGCTGAGTTCCTATTTTGGTTCAATTGATTACTGTATTTTTATGCAGAATATAGAAGTGTTTGATATCGTTTTAATTGGCGTTTTGGAAGGGATTAAGGGTGGTTGAGTGGCTTTTATTTAGGGTAAAAGGGCTTACCCTCCTTAATGCATCGTGTTTTGCAGCTTTTCTATATTATGAACAAGACAGTACAGTTGCCATTGCGCATTCACTTTCATTTGACCCCGTAAGGTCAATTTATTCATGCCTTTATTCACCGTAATATTCCCGAACACCGGTTCGATACACCCGAGTCGTTTGCTGTATTGTCGTCGACCTATGGGGCTGTCTATTTTTACTTTCATTTTGTCGATATAGCTTAGCTTTTTGCGTGATTCATTATTTATAAACTGTACTTGTCGCCCCGTTTTAATGGGTGGCTTTCGCANCTGCTGTAGCGGGCACGTTTTACAGTCTTTTAAATAACCGCAGAATCGCGTGTATTGCTGGTTGTGGCTTTTTACATTGATACCACTTCGCCACATGGCATTGCCTGCGGGGCAGCGGCAAGTTTGGGTTGCTTCATTATAATGAAAATCATCTGAGGTAAATAATCGTGGCTAGCCTTTGCTGCGTTTTAGTCGGCGCTTTTCTTGCTCCGTTTCGTATGTTTCGCTGGCTTTAAACAGCGGATTTCGTTTTCTAAATTGGTTATCCGCAATGTACGTATCGAACCCACTTTGCGCCATAAATTCAAGATTTACTTCGCTGTTAAACCCACTGTCTGCGGTGAATTTGATGGTATGCTCATCTGCCATTTTTTCTGTATTGAGTTTAGCGAGTTGCTGTTTTAATTGTGCAACGGCTGGCTGTAAAGTTTGTTGCTCGCCTACTGAGCCCCACGCTTGTGCTTGCAGGATAATTTGGTGTTTATCATCGTTTATCGCTATGCCGTTGTAACCTTGGATTGTGCCTTTTGAGGTCGTCATTTTTGCACTATCTGGATCAGTGATATTACTTTTAACAGGCTTGCCTTTACTGCCTGTTTTCTCTTCGTGAGTGGCTAAAAACTCGGTGATTTTATCTGCACTTTTATCTAGCTTTTCTTTTTGTTTTAAATCCTGAGTTATCAATTCTTCGCCCAGTCCATCTTGTGATTGGTGGCGTTCAATAATACGTTTGCTTGCGCGTTCTAGTTTTGCTTTTTTGCGACCTAACTCATCGAATGTGCCACTCCACTCTTTACTCGCATTGGACTTTAATTTACACCCATCAATGGCAAACATGTTGCGGCCTATCAAGTCTTCCTCATCACATATCATCAGCACTTGCGTAAAAATCGGCTCAATCTGTTCATGCATTTTAGCAACGAAGCCTGCTATTGATGTGTAATGCGGCTGGATATCTCCCGACACACTCATAAATAAAATGTTCGTCTCACACGCTTTAGCAATTCGACGG
>NZ_WTKV01000020.1:0-96296 GCF_011378705.1 Pseudoalteromonas sp. SA25
TAACACCGATCAGTTAAGGTATTTTTGATCGGTTGACCGATCTTTTGGTTGCTTCACAATACCCTTATCATCTTTTGATTATGAGGGTATTTTTATGCTTAGTCATTGGTTACTTGATACGGATATATTCGCCACTCCTGACTCTTTATCTACATTTCAGAAACATATCCCTCTTGAGTGGATTTCTAATGTGCTCGAACAGACCGATAAAGCAAGTATTCGCAAACGTAAGTTACCTGCTGAGCTTGTCGTCTGGCTTATCATTGCAATGGGTCTTTTTCGCGACCGCTCTATTAGTGACGTTGTTGAGAAGTTAGATTTAACACTCACTGATACCCTGGGCGATACGGTTGCTCCAAGTGCTATTCCTCAAGCGAGACAGCGCCTGAGTAGCGACCCCCTCCAAGCCTTATTTCACCTATGTGCAGCCCATTGGACACAAGAAGAAGATGCTGATGATACGTGGTATGGACTCCGGTTATTTTCTGTCGATGGAACGCAATTTCGTGCACCCGATACACCAGCTCTTGCTGAGCACTTTCACTATATTAAGCACAGTAAAAACCGTCATACAGAATATCCTATTGTACGCCTATGCGCCTTAAGCTCCTTGCGTAGCCGGTTGATACACCACGTTGCCTTCGGGCCCAGTTATCAAGGTGAGGTGAACTACGCAAAGCAGTTATTTGGTCATGTAAGTGATAACAGTCTAACTATTTTTGACCGATGTTATCTCAGCGCTGAGCTACTGATTAATTGGCGTAAGCAACACCCACAGTCGCACTGGATGGTCCCGATTAAAAGCAACACGCAATACACCGTCATTGAATCTTACTCTGAGCATGACTTCAAAGTAGAGATGAGTGTATCTGCGCATGCCAGAAAACAAGACCCTTCGCTTCCTGAGTGCTGGCAGGCCAGACTGGTTCTTTATCCTGAGCCAATGGGGCCTGGAAAAATAAAAGGTCTGCTGTGCTCTTTGGATGATAAACAGGCTTTTGGTGCACAGGCCATTCTTGATGTCTATTTCGAGCGCTGGGAAATTGAAAATAGCTATGGAGAAATAAAACACCAGATGCTTGAGGATAGTATTCTTTTGCGTAGTCAGACTGTGGATGGAGTCAATCAAGAGCTATGGGGTATATTGCTAGCCTACAATTTAATTCGAGTAGAGATAAGTCGAATAGCCAAAGAGGCTAAAGTCTCCCCGCTGAGAATTAGTTTTGTCATGGCTTTGCGGGATATACAGGATGAAATACTCTGGTGTGCCATCGCTTCGCCAGGTTCAATTCCAAAGAAATTAAGGGCAATGCGAGAACGAGTGAAACGTTATATTCTTCCAGAAAAAAGAAAACGGCCCAAAAGTAGGACCGTTCGAATTTCAAAAACTCGGTACACCATTAAGTCAAAGCATGCTTAACTGAATGGTGTTAGCTAATTAGCGGCTCTTTTTGTATTTTAAATTAATCTGAACTCAAGTTAATTAGTAGCTTGCGCTGTTGGTTGCTGTTTATTTAGTTGTAAGTAACTTAGTAGCCACATACCCAAACCACCTAAAAATAATGCAGCTGCTACGTAACCTGTTTGATTAGGTGCAGCACCCTGTGCTATTGCAATTCCACCGACCCAAGGGCCTATAGCATTGGCAGTATTAAATGCGCACTGTACTAAGGCACCAATCATAGCGTGGCCTTCGGGTGCAACGTCCATTAAAAGCGTTTGAATCAGCGTAGCCAAGCCCACACTGCAACCAATAAAGAAGATCACTGCATAAAGAGCCCAAATATTATGGCTTGCCGTTACATAAGCAAAGGCAAATACAATGGTACATACAAGCGCAAGGCCAGTCGTTTTAATTGCTGATTTATCGGCAGCTTTACCCAGTACATAGTTACCGAGCGTACAACCAATACCAAACATTACCATTGCGATAGAAATAGTATACGGGGCTGTTTTTGTTACCACTAAGATGGTGTCGGCAATGTAAGTATAAATACAAAACACCCCGCCAAAGCCAATAATTACAATACCCAAAATAGACCAAACCAGTTTGTTTTTAAGTACGCCAAACTCGTTTAGTAAGTTAGAAGGCTTAGCGTTATCTATATTTGGAACTACTTTATAAACAAAAATAAAAGCAATAAATGCAAGCACTGCAGCGCCGGCTAAACAATACCGCCAACTAAGGTTTTGACCCACAAGTGTTACAACAGGCACACCAACAATAGTAGCCACAGTTAAACCCATAAACACCTTAGACATAAAGCTAGCACGCTTACCTTTTGGGGCAATATCCGATGCTAATAAAATAGCCGCGCCAAAATATGCACCATGAGGTAAACCACTTAAAAATCTAAATATTACAAGCTGCTCAAGCGACGTTGCCATCGCGCTTAATCCGTTTGAGACAAACATTAAGCTTATAAATATGAGCAATGCTTTGCGCTTTCTCATATTAGCAGTGGTAAGCATTAAAATAGGGGCACCCACTACAACACCAATGGCGTAAGCACTAATTGCATAGCCACTTTGTGATGGCGTTGAGCCAAATGTTTCGCTAATTAGTGGCAGCATAGGCATCATCGAAAACTCAGATAATCCTAAAATAAATGTGCCTAGCGCTAATACGAGTAAAATAGCGGTTCTGTTAAGTTGACTAGATGCCGACGTTACATCTGATGTCATAGATGATCCCTTAAGGTTTAATTTTAAAAATGAAACTGCATAATAGATCTTGAATAGGACATATTATGTGTATGCTTAAATTTTGGTGTGAGAGGGTAGTCTGTGAGGGCGCTATTTTAAGTTAAAAAAAGCACAGAGTCATGCATAAATTAGTGGTTTTATTAGGTTTTTAAAATGTTAATTAGAAGAAAATACTACTTAATATTTATAAAATAAAAAAACTATTTATAAAGCATATATATATAAGATATTAAATATTAGCCGAAAGGTTATTTAAAGCTTATATTTACAGTACAGCTACATATTGATATCACATTAATTTGCTAATTTTTGTACTAATTTACTCCTTAAGGTTTTTATATGTTTGGTATTTCTAAAAGAAACGCAAAAATTGAAGAAATGGAGCTTCAATTAATTCAAAAACAATCTATTTTATCGGCAATTAATAAGCACGTTGCTTATATAGAGTTTACACCTGATGGAATAATATTAGACGCAAATCAGTTGTTTTTAAAAACGATTGGGTATAGCAAAGAGAAAATAATTGGTAAGCATCATCGTATGTTTTGCGAACCTGAATATGCAAAGTCAAACGAATATAGTCAATTTTGGCAAGCATTGAAAGCAGGGAACTCTAAAGCAGGCTCGTTTTTAAGGTACAAAGCTAATGGCGATAAGCTTTGGCTTGAGGCAACTTACTTTCCTGTAGAAGAGCGCGGCGTAGTCACCAAAGTTATTAAAATAGCCTCTGATATTACAAACAGTTACATACAAAGAAAAGCGCAAGAAGCTATTGCAAATGCACTCGACAAAGCCTTGGCTACAATAGAGTTTACCCCAGAGGGTAATATTTTAAAGGCGAACCAAAACTTTTTAGCAACAATAGGTTATAGCTTAAAAGACATTGTAGGCAAGCATCATAAAATGTTTTGTACTAAATTGTTTTATGAGAAAAACCCACGCTTTTGGAGTGAATTAGCGCAGGGGCAGTTTAAGTCAGGAAAATTTAAACGTATTGCCGCCGACGGTTCAGAAATTTGGTTAGAAGCAACTTATAACCCAATTTTAGATAGCAAAGGTAATGTAATTAAAATAATTAAGTTTGCATCAAATATTACCGATCGAATTAATAATAACAGTGCAGTGACAGAAGCCGCTGCAATAGCACATGAATCGGCGGTAGCTACTGCTACAACCGCTAAAAAAGGCTCTGAAATACTACAAAGCTCTATAGCGAACTCCGACGCCATTGTAAGCCAAGTACTTAAATCGGTAGATTTAATAAAAAATCTTAATGAACAGTCTGCGGTCATAGGCTCCATTGTTTCGACAATTAGCAGCATTGCGGATCAAACTAATTTACTGGCACTTAATGCCGCAATAGAAGCAGCGCGTGCTGGTGATTATGGTCGAGGTTTTGCTGTAGTAGCTGATGAAGTAAGGCAGCTTGCAGCCAGCACTAGTCGCTCTACTAATGAAATAGCAAGTGTTGTTAAAAATAACCAAGAGCTCACTAATGATATATCAAAGCAAATAACGTCAGTTTCAGACTCATCAAAACAAGGAAGAGAGCTTATTGCTAATGTGTCTGAGGTCATTAAAGAGATTGAACGTGGAGCCGATATTGTTTCTCAAACGGTAGCTAAGTTAAATACTTAGTTAATTGCATGTTCCTATGTTTAAAGCTGCCTTCTTATGTGCTCAAACACACCTAACAACATTCTAAATTGATAAAGTGCGACAATATGTCGCGCTTTTGCTTTTGCAACTCACACTATAATTACGCCAATTATTACAGTGGCATAAATTAACAATGGTTTATAAAAGCAAAACTCAAAAAACATATTTACTAACGCCTGTCGCACTTTTTATTAGCGGTGTGCTATCTCCTTTTGCATTTGCCGACGATACGCCTTTAGAAGTGATTGAAGTACACGGACATGCTCAAAATAAGCATTTAGCACTTGGTTCGTCAGAATCGTTATTAAGTGATTTAGGTGTCGATTTTTCAGCAGCGGGCGGCGTATCTAACTTACCTATTTTAAATGGTTTAATGGGCGACAGAGTTAAAGTGTTAGTTGATGGTGCAGATGTAACCGTTGCATGCGCTAATCATATGAACCCGCCACTTTCGTATATCTCGGCTAATCAAATTACGTCTTACAATGTGGTTGCAGGCGTGTCGCCAGTAAGCGCGGGCGGCGATAATATTGCCGGTGTAATAAGCGTTAATTCTATTTCACCACAGTATAGCGATAGCAATGAATTAGGTTGGCACTCAGGTTATGTGTCAGCAAAGTACAGTAGCGTTGATAACGGACGTAAACTTGGCGTTGGTGCACGTTTAGCAAGTGACACGTTTAGCCTTAATTATCAGGGTTCGTTTAGTGACGCAGATAGTTATGAAGACGGTAACGGCGATGTAGTATTAGATACATTGTATCGAGCACAAAATCATAGTTTAACCGCAGCTATGCGCGATGATAAACAGCAATTAGTTATAAAGCTAACGCATCAAAAAATCCCGTATCAGGGATTTGCAAATCAGTATATGGATATGACCGATAACACCAGTTACGGTGCAATAGCTCAATACAAGCGTTCCTTTGAAAACAGCGAACTTGAAGGGCAAGTTAACTGGCATAGTGTAAAGCACGAAATGGGTTTTTTCAGTGAAGAAAAAACAGGCATGATGCGAATGAAAACCGATGCACAAGATATAAGTACGCAGCTTAAATGGCGTATTGCGCTTGATAAAAACAGCAGTATTTTACTCGGTCAAGAATATTACAATTACAGCATTGATGATTGGTGGCCAGGTATTGAAGGCTCAACCATGATGGGACCAGACGATTACGTAAATATAAATAACGGTAAACGAGAGCGGATAGCGGCATTTGCAGAATTTGAGAGCCAAATAAATACAAAGTTATGGTTAAACGCAGGCGTACGTATTGAAAGTATTAATACCCACGTTGGAGAGGTTCAATCTTACAACGATGACATGAGCATGACGGATATGGACGATATGAGCGACATGGGTAGTATGGAAAGTATGACCATGAGCGATACGTCTACAGATAATACCATTGCTGCACAGAACTTTAATGCTGGCGACAGAGATAAAACCGACACTATAGTTGATGCTAACTTATTAATTAATTACCAAATAACAAATTATGATGAGCTGCAATTTGGTCTTGCCCGTAAAAATCGAGCGCCTAATTTATACGAGCGATATAGTTGGGGTGTAAGTACCATGGCAACCACCATGATTGGTTGGTATGGCGATGGTAATGGCTATATTGGTAACCCCGATTTAGACGTTGAAACAGCGCATACAATAAGTGCTACTTATATTAAATCGGCTAAAGATGACCGTTGGCGATTAAGCACCAATGTTTGGTATACAGATGTGAATGATTATATTGATGCTGATATTGTAAGAAGCTTCAATAGTTATGATTTGGACAACACAGCGCGTAACATTTTGCAGTTTACTAATGTAGATGCCATTTTATATGGTGCAAAAATAGATTTAACAGCCAACATTTATGAATCTAAGCAATTAGGCAACTGGCAGTTACACGCTAATGTTACTAATACGAGAGGCAAGCGCGACGATACTAACCAGCCACTTTATCAAATTAAACCACTGCAAACTCAGCTAGGTATTAGCCAGCAAATAGGTCGATTTGAAAATGTGTTATCTTGGCAGTGGGTCGATACTAAAACCCGTGTAGATAATAATCGTTTTGAAAACCAAACAGACAGCTACAGCCTGGTTAATTTAAGCTCTAAAGCCACATGGGATTCATTAACGCTAAGCGCAGAAGTGAGTAACGTGTTTGATGAGTATTACCAGCTCCCATTAGGTGGTGTAAGTATTGCGGCACTTAAACAAGATAGCAGCAACAGGTTTGAACAACTTGCTGGGCAGGGTCGTTCATTTAATGTAAGCGTTAGTTACGCGTTCTAACTAAACTAAATTATTAAAAATAAAGCAAAAGCCATAACTGTGTTATGGCTTTTTTTGCGTTTTAACATGTAAGCCGTAAACTTATTTTTATGAAATATTTGTATGCAAAAAGCGTTCTATTAAGCACGCTTGTATTAATTTTACAGCATTATTTTAAGGCAATGCAGTAAAAAGCAGTAACTTGTTCATCACCCAATAATTAGGAAATACAGTGTTTAAGCAATTTAAAAATAAAGTGATGGGTGCGCCAACAGCTATGGCCGGTTTAGCTTTGGGTATTGCTAGTATGGGATGGGCATGGGAAAACGTTTTTAATTTAAACTCCCAAGGGCAATTTTTGGGAGCGGTACTAGCTGGCGTATTAGTTTTACTTTTGGCTGCTAAGTTTTTACTACACCCTCATTTATTAAAAGCCGATTTAGCACACCCAGTTGCAGGAAGTGTGATCCCTACATTTGCAATGGCTAATCTTGTTATTTCAAACTCAGTTGGGCAATTTAATTCATTAGCTGGCGACATTATGTGGGTTTTAGCTTTTGTGCTACATCTCACATTTTTGGTGAGTTTTTTATACCAGCGAGCAAAAAAGTTTAACTTCGAGGATATGGCGCCCAGCTGGTTTGTCCCGCCAGTGGGGATAATTATTGCAGATGTTACTTTTTCGGGAAATCCGACATTAGCGTGGTTAGCTTATAGCGCACTGGTGATTGGTATATCAACGTACAGTATTATGCTGCCAATTATGTTTTATCGCTTTTTATTAGCATTAAAAAGTGACTACGAAATACAGCCAACACTTGCCATTTTAGCAGCGCCTGCCAGTTTAACATTAGCGGGGTATTTTCATATTGTAGCTAATCCATCACTCTTTATAGTGGGGGCATTATTTATATTAGCGATAATAAAAACACTGATTGTTTATGTGTTATTTATAAAGTTATTACGCAGGCCTTTTACGCCGAGCTACGCTGCTTTTACATTTCCAATGGTTATTGGGGCAACTGCATTATTTAAAATGAAAGACTGGATGCAAAGTATAAACCTCGCAATGCCATATGTAGATACAGTTAATTACTTAGCTACGTTTGAACTTATAGTTGCCACGGCAGTAGTTGGTTATGTAAGTGCTCGGTACTTTTGCCACTTTAAATTATCAAAGCAACGGGTAGCGTAAAGTTACTCTTGGATTACCTCTGACTCATTACTTTCTTGTTCAGCTAGTTTTTCGCGCTCAGCTTTTGACACATAACCAGGTTTGTTGCTTTTATGTAGTTTAGCGTTAGTGCGTTTATCTTTCTTTTGAAATTTAGTGACGATTTTTTTACGACGGTTCACAATTAAATACTCTCTTAATTTTAAGTCGCGCATTATACATTCATCCTCATAAAAGCTGCTATATAAATATTCAGCTTAAGTTACCTGTGTGTTTAGCGTAAAGAGCTATAAGTAAGCGCTTCATAGCGTTATAATTACCGCTCTTAGTTATTAATTAAATGGGAATTGTTTTGAAAAAGTTAGCTTTAGCCAGTATTGCTTTATTTGCATTTAGCGCTCATGCGCAGTTAAATAAAAATATTGATAGCGTTGCCGATTACGCAGTAAATACATACCAAAATGCTCAAATACACACACTAACTAACTTAGTGGCTTTTCCGACCGTTAATAAGAGCGATATTGCCGCTCCTCAAAATCCCGATTTTATTGGCTTTAAAGCACTTTTAAAAATGAAAGCCGCAGAGCTTGGTTTTGACTACCAAGATTTAGGCTACACCGTTTTAATTGGAATGGGCGAGCAAAGCGAAAAAGTAACGGTAGTAACCCACGGCGACGTGCAACCTGCTAATGCTAGCAAATGGAAACAAAGTCCTTTTATTATTGATACATCTGAACCGGGAAAATTAGTTGGTCGTGGTACGGAAGACGATAAAGGTGCAATAGCAACAGCGCTTTACGCCATGAAAGCAATTAAAGATAAAGGCATAACCCTTAATAACCGAATTGAGCTTATGATTTACCTTGCTGAGGAGTCTGATTGGGGTCCGCTTACTCAATTTATGAAAACGTATGAACAACCAAAATATGCAGTAACGATTGATGCATCATACCCTGTAGTGGTTGCTGAGAAAGGCTGGAGCTTAATTGCACCTACCTTTAATGCAACATCGCCACAAACGGGTTTATATGTAAAGGATGTAACTGGCGGTGCGTTTAGAAGCCAAATTCCAGAAGATGCCAGCTTAGTACTTCACAATGCAGACGCTGCACTTATTAATACATTAAAAGCAAAAGCCAAGACATTAAATAAAGTTGAGTTTAACTTTAGTGAAAAAAGTAATGGTTTAGCAATAAGTGTTAAAGGTATGTCGGCGCATTCATCAGAGCCGGAGTCGGGTATAAATGCGATTGCGTATTTAGCTGAGTTATTTAAAGGCGTGGAGCTTGAAAATAACAGTGACGGCGAGCTAATCGACTTTGTGAATCAGTTAATTGGTTTAGATATTCATGGTAAACAGTTTGGCGAAATAGCTTACAAGCACGACTTTATGGGCCCGATGACAGTGGCACCAACCGTTATTGAGCGCGATGGTAATGCGCTAACACTTGCTGTAAATGCACGTCGCCCTATGGGTAAAGACGAAGCTGTATTACAAAAGCAAATTGATGATGCGCTCGCTAATTGGCAAGCTGCTAACAATGTAACGCTTGCTAACATAGAAACAATTATTGGCACACCTATGCTGCTTGATAGCGCGCCGCATGCGCAAAAGCTGCTTGATATTTTCAAGCATTTTACGGGCGACGAAAAAGCTGACTTTGTATCAATAGGTGGTGGCACTAACGCAAAGCTGTTTGATAATGCGGTATCGTTTGGTCCTTCAATGCCAGGCAAGCGCTACACCGGTCACTCAGAGCATGAATTTATGACCATTGAGCAACTTAAGCTTAATTTACGTATGTACACAGCGATGATGATAGAGCTAGGTAATATGTAGCTTAAGCGTTACTTTGATTCAATAAGATTTAAATAATAGGTGTTGGGTATTAATCAGCACCTATGTCCTCAAAATTCACTTCAGGCAAGTTTTCAAAGCTTGGTTTGGCAAATAAATACCCTTGCATAAGCTCAACACCTGCGTTTTTAAGCCATGTATATTCTTCTACTGTTTCAATCCCTTCAGCCAGTGCGATAATATTTAAATCGCGAAACATATTTAAGCAATGAGTTACTATTAATTGGCGTTTTTTGTCGTTGCTTATATCGCGTATTAGCGCCATATCCAGCTTAATAATATCTGTTTGAAAGTCAGCCAGTAGATTTAAACCAGAATAACCTGCACCAAAGTCATCAGTGGCGGTTTTAAATCCGAGAGACTGATAGTAATCAACAATGCGTTTAATGTGTGCGGTGTCTTCTATTTTTTCAACTTCAGTAAATTCAAACATAATATTTTGAATTGGGAAGCTATACTTTTTTGCCGCTTCTAGTGTGGTGCGTATACATCGCTCTGGTTTATAAATAGCATTAGGTAAAAAGTTAATGCTTAGCATTGATGTTATGCCCAGCTTTGAGGCTAGTTGAATGGCTTTAATACGACAAAGCTGATCAAATGCATAGCGGTTGTCTTCATTCACTTTTGAAATGATTGAATAAGCAGACTCGCCATTTAAACCCCTAACTAGTGCCTCATAGCCATAAATAAGATTAGTTTTACAGTTTATAATCGGTTGAAAAGCCATAGAAAAATCAAATTCGAGATCGTTAGCGTCAGCACAGTTACTACACGTAACTTTTTCGCAATCTTTTGATTTTTCGCTCATTTAGCTCATCCTTTTATGTTTATTTGTTTAGGTTAGTTGAGATTAGATTCTAACACAAATAGATTAAAGTATTGTTTTTTATGTTTTTATACATAATAAATAACTATGTAATTAAATGAAAAGTGATGACTAATGTCAGATCACTTAGTGACATTTAGCAGGTGTGTACGCTGCTTATTAAAACAATAATAGCGACATACATTACTTGGAGAATATAAATGAGCAATACAGTGACATTAGGCAAAAAAATTAAAGGATATTTACTTATTTTAACTTTGCTAAGCGTTATAAATTTACTAACTTCGCCTAGTTATATGTGGGTAGTATGGCCAGCAATTGGGATGGGAATAGGGCTTGTAGTAAGTACTTTGAGTAGGAATAAACCTAAAAATACTTCTTTATACTAAGCAAGCCAAGTAATTACTTGGCTTGCTTAGTAAGGAACTGTCTAAACAGTTAAGTCTAAATATTTAAAATGCTGATTGAAGTGTCGCATCTAGTGATATTTCGGTATTTAAGAGCTTGGAAATAGGGCAGCTCTTTTTGGTTTGCTCACATAAGGCTTGAAACTGCTCGTTTTGAATATCATCAATACGCGCTTTTACCTCAAGGGCAATATGCGTTACTGAAAAACCGTCATCTACTTTATCAAGGCTTACAGTGGCTTTAGTATCAATTTTATCTGCGGTAAAGCCTGCATCACCTAATGCAAGCGAAAGTGCCATACTAAAACATGCACTGTGAGCTGCACCTACTAATTCTTCAGGGTTTGAGCCTGCCTTATCTTCAAAGCGGGTATTAAAACCATAAGGTTGTTTATCAAGCGCGCCACTTTGAGTTGATATGCTACCTTTGCCTGTTTTAATATCGCCAGACCATGTTGAACTAGCCGTTTTTTTAATCGTCATCATCTTCTCCTTGCTTGAGTGTAAGCTTTTCAGGTTAGCTAAGCGTTATTTACAAAATAAACTTATATAAAGCCTTAAAAGCATTAATTACTGATGATGTTGCAAAATAGACGCCAGTTAATTGTTATCCCTGTTTATTTCGCTTACAGCGCTCTGAACAATAAATAACGTTATCCCAGTCGCGCTGCCATTTTTTACGCCACGTAAAAGGTTTATTACAAATAGGGCATATTTTTTGAGGTAAGTTTAGTTTTTTGTGCGCCATGCTTACTTAGCCTTGCTGTTACTTTTAGCATCCGTTTTACTTTTTGTTCGAGTAACTTTTTGAGTACCCCCAACGTGCTTTTTAAGAATCCTCCCTATGGCGCGTTTAACATCGGCTCGCTCACGGTATTGCCATAAGCGCTCGCGTGCTTCTTTTGAGGCCGCTGTTAAATCAAGCATGGGTTCGGGATAATCCTCCCCTAATTTAAAGTCGTTAAAGAGTGCTTCCATTGGAGTTTGCTCCCAAGGTTGGTGTAAATATTCAATAGGGAGTTTTTCAAGCTCGGGGCACCACTTTTTAATAAACGAACCTGTTGGGTCTTGATCTTCTGATTGTTTAATTGGGTTGTAGTGCCTAATGGTGTTAATGCCTGTTACCGAGGCTTGCATTTGAATTTGCGGGTAGTGAATTCCGGGCTCAAAATCTAAAAAGTAATTAGCGAGAGGAAAGCTTGCTTGCTGCCAGCTTATATTTAAATGATGCGTTACAAAGCTTACAAGCATGGCGCGCATTCTAAAGTTTATATAGCCGGTGGCTTTTAAGCAGCGCATGCAAGCGTCAATAATGGGAATACCTGTTTGACCTTGCGCCCAGCGTTCAATATCGTTTTTAACATGTTCATCATCACGATACGGAAATACATGATAACCCGGATTAAGGGCTAAAAACTCCATAGAACATTCGCTCTCAAACTTTTGCATAAAGTGGCAGTGCCAATGCAAGCGCGATACAAACGCAGCAAGCGGGCGCTTCCAGCCTCTTTTGTTAGGGTGTTTTGAATGATATTCATCAATGGCCATTTGATACACTTGCCTAAGGCTAATATTCCCCCACGCTAAATACGGCGAAAGTCGGGAGCAATGTGTTTGGCTTAAACTTGGGCTCGATATTCCTTTTTGATAACCTTTACCGCGCTCGGCAAAAAAGCTCTGCATTACAGTTCGCGCATGCAGCGGGCCACCTTGTTGAAAGCTGTCGTGATCTTGCGTGTAAGCGCTTGGTAGCTCAGGTGTTTGGTAGTTATTGAGGGTAATTGTTTTTATACTCTTCCAATTAGGAACTGCAATAGGTTCTTGCATTGTTTGCTGCCAGCGTTCGTTCCAATTATTACGATTTTTTTTGCCGCGAATAACCGCGCCTGTTTGCGACTCTTGCCAATTAATATGGTTATGCTGGCACCATGCTTTTATTGCTTTATCGCGCTTAAAGGTGTTGTTTAAGCCTATTTCTTGATGGCTAAAAATATTAACTATTTCAAATTGTGCCTTTAACGATTCAAGTAAATCGCTCATATTTAAATTAAAGATATAAACACAGGCGTTAAAACGCGCTAGCTGATTATTTAACTCAACTATTGATTGATACACAAAGCGCCAGTGCCGGTCATTGTAGTGTGCATCTTCGAGCAATAATGGCTCAAAGTTATAAAGTAATAGGGTAGGTAAGCCATTACTGAATGCATTTTTTAATGGTTGATGATCGCTAAGACGCAAATCACGTTTAAACCACACGATGTTTATTTTCATATAATTTGTTTATTGCTTTAAATAGAGATAAAAATTAGCTTGTTATTTAACTGAGTCAGCCAAACCTATACGTAACTAACTTGAATTAAGATTTAGTTTTAATGTATTAAAAGGAAAAGTATGTTTTTAGATTTAACTGTAAATAAAGAGCTTAATGTTTATTCGTATTTAGTTGGCGGGATCAGCCCTCGTCCAATTGCATGGATAAGTACATTAAGTAGCGACGGTGTGGCTAATATTGCTCCTTACTCATTTTTTACAGTAGCGAGTTGTAACCCACCAGTATTGAGTGTGACGCAAGTAAATCCACGCGATAAACCAAGTAAAGATACATTAATTAACTTATTAGCGACTAAAGAATGTGTGATTAACATTGTGAGTCATGAGCAGGTTGAAAAAATGAATCAAAGCTGTGCTAATTATCCTAGTGATGTTAGTGAGTTTGATGCTGCAAATATAACTAAAATTGATAGCCAAATGGTCGCAGTGCCGAGTGTTGCTGATTCAAAAGTACGCTATGAGTGTAAGCTACGTGAAGTTATTACTATTTCAAGCGAGCCTGGCGGCGGACAAATGATGTTGTTAGACATAGTGGGTATTTGTATAGACGATGAAGTGTTTGTTGACGGTTATATTGACCCAACACTTTTAGATGCGGTAGGTAGAATGGGTGGGGATTACTATGCAACCACTAAAGACAAATTTGTACTTAAACGACCACAAATTTAGGGCGTGTTGATCTTTGTGGATTGAAATTTGTTCAATCTAGGGGCGATTTAATCGCGGCGCGAGGTTTGTAACCTAGTGGGCTAAGTAAAAACCGAGCAACAAAGAGTCAATCGTCCCTAGAAAGAACCCAAAGGGCAACGCATGTTTGGTCTTTATGCTGCGTTATCGCCTATTTATGGGGAATAACCACACTTCATAGGCTCTGCCTTGCCTAAAAACCAAACATACTGCTGTAAATTCAACCACCAAAGATCAACACGCCCTAGTCTTATGTTTATTCTTCCTTAGTTTGTGCACATTGTTTGCACTTTTACTTGTTAACTTTGTTTTATTAAACGTTAAAGTAAAGGTTCAAGCATTGAAAACACTTCTTAAAACAAAAGCCTCTAATGTAACTAAGTTATTTGCATTAAGCGCGCTTTGCATCGCTTTAAGCGCATGTAACAGCGATTCTACAAGTACTACAACAGACGGCGAGACAGTCAGTAATAGTGCTCCAACGGTTGACGCCGGTATTGACCAAACTGTTAATGCGGGCGATACCGTTTATTTAAGTTCAACAGTTGAAGATGATGGCGAAGTATCTGTTAGCTGGTCACAAACATCAGGCACTACCGTTAGCTTATCTTCAAGTACTGCAACGTCTACTGAGTTTGTTGCACCTGAAGTTTTAACCGATGAAGCACTTGTATTTGAAATCAGTGCAGATGACGGCACAAACGATGTCGTTGTAGATACCGTTATAGTTAATGTTATTGCTTCATCAGACTCAGACTCAGATACTGGTGCAGTTGATAATAGTGCAAAACTTACCAGCTGGTTAATTAACAACGATACAACCTCTACTTATATACAAAACAATGGCGCAGTGGTTGAAGATGTTCAATCAGTTGAGGTTGTTACTGTTTCTGAGGAAGATGCTGACGTTGAATACATGTATGTGCAAACAACTGACATTCCTAAATATGACGTAACGCTTACACAAGACCAAGTAGACGCGTTAAATAACCGCCCGCGTGCAGCTACCGATTTTTATAACGGTGTAACCTCAGCAGCAGTAGGGCAAACCATTTCGTTTGGTGAAGATATTGGCTATAACAGCAGCACTGAAAACTGTGATGACACAGGCGGTGCAGGCTATTGGCCTCCAGGACCAGGTTGCCCAACAGAACAAACAGTTGAGGCGTATTTTCCGATAACACCTACCGATTTATCTGACACTGAAACTTGTGAAACAGGTTTAGGTACAGTTGGCTTAATGGTTAATGGCACCAGTATATTTAACTGGGGCGATGGTATGAGCTACGGTAATAATATTTGGTATACATTAGCGCCCATTGCTGAGCAATACGATGTTGATGTGTGTGGCGGACATGCTGCTAATGGTGAATATCATCACCATTTTTACACTAGTTGCTTAGCTGATTTACTCGAAGATGATGGCGATGCGCATTCACCTATTTATGGGTTTGCAGCTGATGGCTATCCGCTTTATGGTCCTTATGAAAGTAACGGTCAACTTGCATTAAGCGGCTGGGAAATGCGTGATTATGGCGCGTCAGAAAGTGAAGGTGGTTGTGGTACTGAAGGTGAGCGAAGCTGTACTTTAGTCGATCAATACGATGTTAGCCAAGGCACACAAACAAGTGATGCAGGTCCTGCTATTGGCGCAGAAGTAACGACGCTCTCTGGTAATACATTAAATGCCGACGATGGTTATTATTTTGAAGATTTCTACTATGCACAAAAAACAGTAACCGGTGCTCAATTAGATGAGCATAACGGCCACGATACTAACGATGGCAAGGGTTATCACTACCATATAACACTAACGTTAGACAGCGATGGTAAATTACAGCCTTCTTTTCCTTATCAAATAGGGCCTCGTTTTAAAGGTCAATTAGCCGATAATTCAATTGGTCGCTGTGATACGGGCGAAACAATGGGTCCACCACCGGGAATGTAAGGAGTAACTATGCGTTATTTTAAATACGCATTGATCCTAACTACTGCTGCGCTATTGAGCTTTAAGCTCTTTGCGCAGCAGGAAATGATGGATCATAGCCATATGCCTATAGCAGTACCAAGTGATACGCCAATCCCGGCATTAAGCCTTAAGTTATTAAAAGATAGTATGTCGGGTTATAACTTAATTTTAGATACGCAGCGCTATGATTTATCTGTACCCCCTGAGGGCGCAATGAACATGCAGCAAATGATGAGCGTTACTACAAACGATGACACGGGCTTTTTACAAGGTCATGCTCATTTATATATAAATGGGGTTAAAATACAGCGAATTTACGGACATGCATTGCATTTACCTGCTAACTTATTTAAAAGTGGTATAAATACCGTATCGGTTACTTTAAATAATCATGGTCATATGTATTGGACCGCTCAGGGCAAAAAAATAGTTGCTACGCTGTATGTTAACGATCAAACCAAAGAGTTTATAACATACCGATTTGAAAGCTTTCCTAGCAAGGTTGAAAACACGCATTAATGAAAATTCATAATAAACTTTTTTTAATACTATTTAGTTTTACCTTTAGTGTTATTGCAGGGCTAGTAGTACTTATACAATGGAGTATAGGGCAAGGCGTAATTGATTTTGTTAATGCAAAAGAAGTAAAAGCGCTTGAACCACTTGTTGTGCAACTTGCAAAGCAATACGAAAAAACCCCCTCATGGGAACGTGTTGTTGGCAATGGCGAAAATTTTAGAAAACTTATTGAATCGCAGCTAGAAAATAGCCAGTTTTTACCTAGGCCACCAGAAGGTCCAGGCCCCAGAGGGGGAATGATGCGACGGCCGCCACCCGATCATATTCGTTTAGGGGGAGAGCGCCGCCTACCACCTGAAAATATTGCTCACTACGCTTTGCTTGACGAAAATAAGCAGCGAGTAGTGGGTAGATACCTCAGCGATTTAAAATATATAACAACCCCAATTACAGTGGGCGATAAAACAGTGGGTTACTTAGCTGTATCTAAAAGAGATAGCTTGGTTGATGGTTATGAGCTTGATTTTTTACAGCAGCAAACTAACTACTTATGGTTTATTGCTTTAGCCGCTGTATTGCTTACATTGCTAGTTACCTTTTTATTGTCTCGTCACTTAGTGAGCCCAGTAAAGCAAATTGCTAATGGTATGCATCACTTAACGCAAGGTAATTACGAGACCAAACTTACGCTTGAGCGAAAAGACGAATTAGGCCAATTAAGCGAAGATTTTAATATCCTTGCATTTACACTCGCTAAAGACGAGCAAGTGCGCAAACGCTGGCTTGCCAATATTTCCCATGAGCTTAGAACGCCAATGAGTATTTTGCTCGGTGAACTTGAAGCTATGCTACTTGGAATACGTGAGCCTAATGCAAAAAATATTAACTCGGCTAACGACGAGGCATTGCATTTAAAACGCTTAATAGATGATTTGCATATGCTCAATAGCGCAGAGTTAGGGGGTATGCATTACACTATGCAACCTACTGATATGGCTTTATTATTAAATACTATTGAGCAAAAATATCAGGTTATACTTGAGCAACATAATATAAAAATTTACTTACTAAATAGCGCTAAACACATAACTGTACAAGCAGATAAAACCCGACTTTTGCAGCTGCTCGATAATATTTTAATGAACGCGGTGCACTATGCACAATGCACCACTATTTCATTAACGGCTAATAATATAAGCATTAAAGGGCAAACCTACTTAGAGCTTATAATTGAAGATAATGGCGTAGGTGTAGAGCAGTCGCATTTATCGCATTTGTTTGAGTATTTATATCGAGTAGATAGTTCGCGTAATCGCCAAGAGGGCGGTTCGGGCTTGGGCTTATCTATTTGCCAACATATAGTTAAAGGCCATAATGGTGAAATAGCTGCTGAAAAAGCCACTCTAGGCGGTCTTGCTATTATTATTAGGCTACCAACTATTTAGCTTTAGTTGATTCAGATAAAAAATACGTAACTTGAACTTTGTTTGATATGGTATTTTTATCCTAAGTTTGGATTACTAATAACAGAGAACTCTATGAGCGAACAAATACTGATTGTGGAAGATGAGGTAAAGCTAGCTAACTTAATGAGTGACTTTTTAAGTAGCCATCATTTTGTTACTCATCAAATACATCACGGAAATGAAGTATTACCTTGGCTTGAAATTAACAGGCCGAGCGTAATTTTGCTCGACATAATGCTACCTGGTCAAAGTGGTATAGAACTATGTAAAGCAATCAGGCGCTTTTCAAATGTGCCTATTATTATGGTATCGGCAAAAGTAGAAGAAATAGATAGGCTGCTTGGACTTGAATTAGGTGCAGATGATTATATTTGTAAGCCGTTTAGTTATGCTGAGCTGGTGGCGCGAGTTAAAGCTATATTAAGGCGATTAAGTAGCGCAAGTGATGTTACAGAGTCAACAATGAAGCTTGACGAGAGCACTTACAGCGTAAAATACAAATCAAGCAGCATAGAGCTAACGAACTTTGAATTTCAGCTATTTAAACCTTTGTTTAACAACCCAAATCGTATTTATTCGCGCGATAGTTTAATGGACACTATGTACGCCGATCAGCGTATTGTGAGCCATCGTACTATTGATAGCCATATTAAAAAGTTGCGTAAAAAACTAGATGAAGTGACACAAACTGAAAGTGTTATTCAGTCTGTTTATGGGGTTGGCTACCGATTTGTGCACCCGCAGTAAGAGGTATTAGTAAGCTATGACGATGAGTTACTCATCATCGTCAGCATTTTTAATTCGCTCTAAACGGTCAAACTCTTCGTATTCGGCAGCTTGAATTTCATCAAGAATAGAATCTACATCAGCAAGTTCATCGCTGTCTTCAAATTCACCAGTAAGCGTTGAATTAGGCGTTAAATTTGCCTCTTCAAATAATGCCCACATTTCTTTAGCGTATTGAGTTTTTAGTATGCTTGGCGCAAATTCACCATAGTAGCGGCGTATGTTATTTACATCGCGTGCAAACATAGCTTGTGCACTGTTATTTGCTGAAGCGTTAACTGCTTGCGGTAAATCTATAATTACAGGGCCGTTATTATCTACAAGTACATTAAATTCAGATAAATCGCCGTGTATTATACCTGCGCAAAGCATAAGCTTAATGTAATGCATCATGAGTTTATGCTGCTCAATCGCTTGCTCTTCACTAAAAACGACATGTCCAAGTTGAGGGGCTACGTTACCATTCTCGTCCGACACAAGCTCCATAAGCAGCACGCCATCAATACAAAAGTAAGTATCAGGAACACGTACACCCACGCCAGCTAAACGAGATAACGCATCAACTTCGGCATTTTGCCAAATCTCTTCTTCTAATTGACGGCCATAGCTAGAACGTTTACCCATAGCACGCGCCTGGCGTCCACCACGTACTTTTCGGCCTTCTTGGTATTGTGCCGCTTTTTTAAAGCTACGTTTAACCGCGTCTTTATACACTTTCGCACAGCGAATGTGCTCACCACAGCGGACAATAAATACATCGGCTTCTTTACCGCTCATTAGTCGGCTTATAACTTCGTCAATAAGGCCATCATCAACAAGGGGTTGTAGGCGTTTAGGTATTTTCACAGATTGCCTGCTAAGTAGGGTTGGTTATTAATCATTATTTATGAAAGTGCTCTGTATTTGTTTGTTTAATTGGCTCAAGCAGTATATCAGCTTTGAGAATTAAGGGCAGTAACACTACTGCCTGAGAGTAATTAATCGTATTATTTTATTAGCTTATATATTGATTGCAAAGCAATCAACCAGAACTTTTTAAATAAGTATTTAGATTACTATTTTTTATTAAAATAATTTATTACTTCCTCATTATTTGCACATTGTTTGCGTTTTTAAAGCGTAAGCTTAGTTTAATTCTTAAATACGAGGTTATTACTATGAAGCATTTTTCAACTCTTGCCACTGTGGCAATATTATCTATTGCTTTTTCAGCTAATGTAGCTGCTCGAGGCGGTGACAATCCTCCTGAAAAACCTGACTTTTCAACTATTGATACTGATGGTGATGGCGTAATTAGCTTTGAAGAGTTTAGTGCTAAAAAACCGCCACACGGCGATGCACAAACAATTTTTGATTCTATAGATGCCGATGGTAATGGCGAAATTAGTGAACAAGAACTTAGCGATCATAAACCACCTCGTCGTGAACGCTGAAAGGATACTAAAATGATTAATAGTATTAACAGTAGTTCTGCGAATTTTATGCCGCAACAAAGTAGTCAGGCTGCAAAACTAACAACAGAGCAAAGCGATTTTGTTAAAGAAACGCTTGCAGAGTTTGACGCTGAAAACTTAACCGAAGAAAACGCGCAAAGTATTCAAGCGGCATTTAAAGAACAAGGTATTGAACCAACAAAAGAGCTTGCTGATTTAATGAGCGAACTTGAGTTTGATGCTAAAAGCATTGGTGATGCAGGACGAGTGGAAGGTCAAAGACCGCCACCGCCGCCACAGAACTCATTAGAATCAGTAGATACAGACGAAGTAGTCAGCTACTTAGATGAGCTATTAACTGAGTATTCAAGTCAGTTGTCTGATGAAGATAAAGAATCAATCCTTGCATCAGTGCAAGAGAAGTTTGGTTTAAGTGAAGGCGATTCACTGCTAAATGTAACTGCTTAGGTGTTATAACTTAGAGTAAAGCTGACTGTTACTCGAAAGTCTTAAGTCCAAAGCCCAACGGTTAACTCTGTTGGGCTTTTTTATTGGCTTAATTTAAGCGTGTTTCTATTTTGCTGGTGCCATCTTCTTCGGTAAATTTAAATACAAAATCTTTTTTACCGTCTTGGTTTATGTCTACCAGAAGAATATCTTTATTATTTTTAGGCAGCGTTAGTTTTAATTTTTTACGTTTATCATTTAGCAGTGAGTCTTGCTCTCCGTAATAAATATACAGCGTTTTTTTACTGTATTTGTATACCGCGTCAATATAGCTGTCGCCGTTAATATCACCTAAATAGAGGGCTGGTTCGGAATCATCGCCGTTCATTCCCACTTCCATTTCTAAATCAAGTTCTATACTCGATTTATTGGCAAATGAGCCGTCGGGTTGCTGCTTATAAATGTTCATTTCTACATCTACATCAGTACTGCCACCGCCCAATGCCATAGACGCAATAGTACCTAAGCCAATATCTAAATCCATTTTTTGTAAATCAATTAAGCCATCATTATTAAAATCAGTTTTGAGCAATAACTCACTAGGGCCTTGTGTTTCAAATAAGGTAATGGGCGTATTACTAAAGCCTTTAGCACTTCCTAGGTACAAAGTATGTGCTATTTTTATATCTAACGAATCCATACCTTGCGTTGGCTTAAACTGTCTAGTTGTAAAATCTAGGAATCCGTCGTTATTAATATCAATAATTTGCTTTATTTTGCGAGTCTCGCCATTGCTTAGCTCGCCTAATTCGATGTTAAAATCAATTGAGTTGAGCTTTTGCTCAAAACCTTCTGAATTAGCAAGTAGTACATCTGCTCCAAAGTCATTTGAAAAAACCAAGTCGCTTAACCCGTCGTGGTTAAAATCAATAACGACGGGTTTATTGTTAATGTTAACTTCTAGAGAAAGCCCTTTTCCTGAAAAGCTGCCTTCATACATAGGTGTTTGTTTAAATTTGTTAGGCTTAAAGCTGCCATCTTTATTTTGAATGTATAAAGTACTGCTTGCTAACCCAGGGATGAAAATATCGCTTAGACCGTCGTTGTTGGCATCGAAGACAAAGTCTACTTTTTCAAATTTATCTATTTTTAATTGATTTAGAACCGACTCATAATTAAACAATAGTGTTGGTTTACCAGCATGGGCTTTGTATACGCCATCACTTGTTAGTACGAGTGCTTGTTTATCGGTAATGTTAGCAAGTGTAGCCACATCAAACCCGATGGCATTTTTTGGTAAAGCAAGTTCACTACTTAGTGATGTGAGTAAATTGATGGCTTCTAATTGTTTTGATTCTTTATTATATGCAAATAAAATCTCTGAATCGGTTGATACTAATTCATCCGTTGTTTTTATTGCCATTGTTTGAGCTATAGCGCTAATGGGGGTAAGTAAAGTGATGAGTGAATAGCAAAGTGGTTTTATCATGCAAATCCCTTTTTTATATTTAGTTGTATCGTTACATTTTTATTATTCACTTATATAAGCAACATCAGCGCACAACTTAACGTAGGGTCCAGCGCTGGCGGTTTGCTAATTAGCGTAAATTTAAACGTAATACACTTATGTAAGTTGGTTTATATTTAGCCTACGCTAATAACTATGTACTGGGTGTAAGTAATTGTAAGATTATGTTTTAAGAAGGGCTTGTTGACCTTTCAGGATTGAAATTTTTTCAACCCAAGGAAGATTTAATCGCGGCGCGAGGTTTGTAACCTAGTAACAAAGAGTCAATCTCCCCTAGGCAGAACCCTTCGGGCAGCGCATTTTTGGCATTTATGCTACGTTATCAACTATGTATGGTTAATAACCACACTACATAGGCTCTGCATTGCCTAAATACCAAACAGCCTGCTGCAAATTTAACCTCGAAAGATAAACAAGCCCTAATAAAAAAGGTAGTGCAAAACTCATATGGCAGTTAAGCGCTTTTAGCGGGTTTTAGTTATCAACGGCACAGCTTATTTTGCTCATTTAAATAAGCATCTACAAAATCTACTTCCATCGGTTTTGAAAAGTAATAACCTTGCAGGTGAGATACACCAATATTAGTAAGCGTGTTTGCTTGTTCAATAGTTTCAACGCCTTCGGCAACAACAGTAAAATCTAAAGATGAGGCCATTTGTACAATTGCATGAATAATACTTAACCCTCTTTTATCCATATTTTGAATAAAACTTCTGTCTATTTTTACTATATCTACACCAATATCAAGCATGCTTGATAGTGATGAGTAGCCAGTTCCAAAATCATCAATTGAAATACAAAAGCCTTGTTTTTGTAGTGCTTTCACGGCTGTCAAAAATGTGAGTTTATCCTTAGCAAATACTGATTCGGTAATTTCTATATGCAGATCTTTAGGCTCTACTTGGTGATTGTTTACTATTTTTAATACCTTAGTTACAAAATTTGGATCTTGTAATTGTATTACCGATACGTTCACGCTTACTGCAATTTTTGTCGGTAAATGGTTGAATTTATTTGCTTGTATACATGCTTGTTCTATGACCCAGAGGCCCATTTGGGTTATTAAACCGTATTGCTCGGCAATAGTTATAAACTCATCAGGGAAAATATTTTCACCGTCTAGTTGCCAGCGTAATAATGATTCGAAAGAGGTTACTTTTGATGTTTTACTATCTACAATTGGCTGAAATACTAGTCTTAAACTGTTTTCTTCTATGGCACTGGCTAGGCGTTGACTCAACAGGTACTCTCTTTCTTGTTTTAATTTGAGTGAATCGTTATAAATATTGATATTACCTTTAGCCATGCGTTTTTGGTGATACATTGCAATATCAGCAGAGCGAATTAAGGTATTTAAATCACTCCCGTGCTCAGGGTACATGGCCATTCCAATAGTTGCTGATACCCATTTTTGATATTTATATGTTTCATGCTCGGCGCTAATGCTTTGAAGCACTTTATTAGCAAACTCGATAAGCTCAGTTTGGTTTTGATACGTTGCTAAAATTAAAAACTCATCTCCGCCCCAACGGCATTTATAGAGTTGTTGGTTGCATACATTACTAATTCTCAGTGCTATTTCTTTTAATACTTTATCGCCCACTTTATGACCCAACGAATCGTTGATTTGCTTAAAACCATCTAAATCTACAAATAATAAAGCAAAGGGTTCTTTAGGGTTATCTGCTAGTTGTTTGTTTGCATTTTTTAAAAATGCGGTGCGGTTTAATAGATTTGTGAGTGGATCGGTATTCGATAAGCGGTAAATTTCTTCAGTGCGTTGTTCGACCTTGTTTTCCATTTCATTAAGCAGCTCTCTGTTTTGGTTTTTGAGCTTGATTGCACTGTGTGTAAATGTGGCTGATTTGTACGAAGAGGCAATCATGATTGTGGCAAAAGTTAAACCTAATAACCCCAATACGTGTTGGTAGTGATCGTTTGAAAGCGCTAGCAAAAAAGAGTAGGGCGCCAATAAAGTAAAACTATATAGAACAGCGGTAAAACGACTTCCAGACAGCAAATTTGCAGAGCCACCGGCAAGCGCTGATAAAATAGCGATGGTCGTAGTAACTTCCACCGTAGATGAAGTGCTATGAAACCAAAGAGCATAACCACACCAAGACACGGCTGTTGATATACAGCCAATAGCAAAGCGATTTAGATAAGAATGTGTGTTGTAAGGTTGGCGAGAATTTTGAGCTTTCAAAAAAAGCCCTACATCAATAATACGTAAAGTAAGCACGCACATCATTATGCCTAACCAGACTACTTTATCGTGGTTAGTTTTCTCATTAGTTATATCAAAAGCAAATACTAAAGCAACGCTGACTAGTACAGAGACTGCAATTCCGGAAATAGCATTCGAGTATAAAATTTTGAGCGCTTCTTTTCGCTCATTATTACTTAAATTGTTATATGGCACTAATTAAAACCTTTTTCAAAAACAACCCCTAGGAAATTAAGTAAACCATTTAGCAAATTACACTAATGCAATACTGGTAATACAAAGAGCTTAATAAGCCTTTACGCAGCTAAATAAAACTTTAATGTAAAGTAAATATAGTTTACGGGAGGGATAAAAAAAGTTTAAAAAGTAAAAAGGCCCAAAATAAATATTTATTTTGAGCCTTAAAATTATCAAGCAGGTTAAAGTGTTAACGACTTTACTTGCTGTTCTATAGATTTAACCTTCGAAATCGCTATCGTTATGGCGCTCTGCCATTTGCTCTTCTTCAGGACCCCATGTGCGATTTACGCGACGACCACGCTTAACAGCGGGGCGCTCTGATATTTGCGTAGCCCAGCGTACAACATGGGTGTATGAAGCAACATCTAAAAACTCTGCTGCATCATATAAAGCTCCAAGCACTAACGATCCGTACCACGGCCAAATTGCAATATCGGCAATTGAGTATTCATCACCTGCCATGTATTCATTTTCGCTTAAATGGCGATTTAACACGTCAAGCTGGCGTTTAGTTTCCATGGTAAAACGGTCAATAGGGTATTGCATTTTACTTGGTGCGTAGCTATAAAAATGACCAAACCCACCACCTAAGTAAGGCGCTGAGCCCATTTGCCAAAATAGCCAGTTACGACACTCTGTTTTAGCTTTTAGATCTTTAGGTATAAGTACATCAAATTTTTCAGCTAAATACTGTAAAATAGAACCAGATTCAAAGATGCGAGTAGGCGGCGTGGTTGAATGATCCATTAGCGCTGGGATTTTTGAGTTTGGATTAATATCAACAAAGTCAGATCCAAACTGATCGCCATCACCTATGTTTATTAAATATGCGTCGTAGTCTGCATCGGTGCAACCAAGCTGTAAAAGCTCTTCAAACATGATTGTAGCTTTTTGGCCATTAGGTGTCGCGAGAGAATAAAGCTGAAATGCGTGCTCACCAATAGGTAGAGTTTTGTCATGAGTCGCGCCTGCGATTGGGCGGTTAATGCTGGCAAACTTACCGCCACTTTCACTTTCCCACGTCCATACTTTTGGTGGCGTGTATTCGTTTTTATCACTCATAAATAACCTCTGTTAGATGAAATACATATATGGTAAATGTGGCCATAAAAAATTAATTAAAGGCCCTAATACTTAATTTACCGACCTTTTAATTTATCGGCTTTTGCTAATCTATAACCTAAAAACAACCCGCTTAGCGCTCCAAATAAATGGCTTTCAAACGATACATGATAGCGCTGAGGTAAAACACCCCATATAAAACCGCTATAAAGTATAGCCACTACAACTGCAATTATAATTGATTTTAATGAGCGTCTTACTAAGCCGTAGCATAGAATAAAGCCCCATAAACCATATATAACACCGCTTAAACCAACATGTATGTTACTGCGCCCAAATGCCCAAACTAAGAGTCCACCGACTAGAGCGGTAAAAATAAATACGTTATAAAAACGTTTTACGCTGTACTGGCAAATTAGCCAGCTTAATACTACAAATGGGATCATATTACTGGCAAAGTGCCACCAGCTACCATGTAAAAAAGGTGCGCATAGTATGCCAATTAATCCTTGGATACTGCGTGGATATATGCCTAAACCATTAAGGTTTATGCCAGGTAGACTATTGATCACCTGTAGTACGAAGCAAATAACAACAATACTAAATATTGCGAAACGGGTACTCGTTAGTAATGACAGTGTGGTTGGCTTGGTTGCCATATAATCGCCCTAATTGACTTTAAGAGTTGCCAGTATAGGAATTGTATTTGCTAATGAAAAGCAATTAAAAAAGCACAGCATAAGATGCTGTGCTTATTTTTAATTTTTACTCACTATTAACCTAGTTTAGTTAATAGTTTTTTGGCTGCTAGTTCAGAGCTTGCTGGGTTTTGACCGGTAATTACTAAACCATCTACTAGCGCTAATACGCCCCAGTCGTCAGTTTTTTGATAATCGCCGCCTTTTTTAATTAGCTCGTCTTCAACTAAAAATGGCACGATATCGGTAAGTTGCACTGCAGCTTCTTCAGAGTTAGTAAAACCAGTTACTTTTTTACCCGCTACTAATGCATTGCCATCGGCATCTTTAACATTTAAAAATGCAGCACTTGCATGACATACCGCAGCAACAGGTTTTTGCTCTTTTACAAAGCTTTCGATAAGTGAGATTGAATCAGTGTTGTCAACCAAGTCCCATAATGGACCGTGACCGCCTGGGTAAAATACAGCGTCAAAATCGCTAGATTTTACTTCACTCAACACTTTAGTGTTTGCCATAAGTGTTTGCGCTGCGCTATCTGCGTCATAACGTTTTGTTGCATCTGTTTGAAAATCGACAAGCGTACTTGTCGGATCAATGGGTGGTTGACCGCCAGCTGGAGACGCTAATGTTACTTCAACGCCTGCATCAACAAATGCATAATAAGGGGCTGCAAATTCTTCTACCCAAAAACCTGTTTTTTCGCCAGTGTTACCAAGTTCTGCGTGAGATGTAAGAACCATAAGTATTTTTTTAGACATTGAATATATTCCTTCTGATGATTTAAATTGGCTTATCTTGCTTACCAATTACTATATGCACTAACAGAGCTTTAAACAACGATGATAAATTTAACTTTATTGGTTTAATAATTGATACAATAGAGGGGTTGAATTTAAAACACGCTACGGAGCACATATGAAGGTGTCGTTTGAGCAGTTAAAGAGCATGGTTGTATTTGCGCAAATTGTAGAGCAGGGCAGCTTAACCGCTGCTGCCAAACAGCTAGGGCTTACGCGAGCAGTTGCAAGTTATCATTTAAAAAAATTAGAAACGCAGCTTGAAGTTACTTTACTAAATCGCTCAACCCGTACCATGGCGCTCACTGAAGCAGGCATTGCTTATTATGAGCGTTGTAGAATAATTACCGAACAAGCTAATGCGGCTAATCAGCAAATAGAAAATATAAAGAGCGAGCCACAAGGTTTACTTAAAATTAGTTGCCCAGTAAATGTGGGAATGCAGTTAATTGTGCCTGCAATAAATACGTTTAAGCGCCAATATCCTAAAATTAAAATAGACTTACAGCTTACTGACGATGTGGTTGATATTATTAAAAATGGGTTTGATTTTGCAATTAGGGGAGTGGCACTGAGTGACTCCAACTTGCAGGCAACCAAGCTGACTACAATGAGCACTTGTATTTGTGGCGCGCCGGATTACTTTACACATTTTGGTAAACCTAAAACACCTTTAGAATTGGCAGATCATCAATGGGTGGTTTATCAGCTAGGAAGTAAAACGTTAACACTTTCAAAAGATGGTAAAAAACACGACATTACAATGCAAGGCGCCTTAAGTACTAATAACGCAGCTGCACGTACTGCCTTTGTAGAAGCAGGGCATGGCATTGGGCGTATTCCGCTTTACGATGCGTGGCCTAAAGTACAAGCAGGGCTACTTGAAATAATATTAGATGATTATAAAAGCAAAGATATTGAACTGTACGGGGTATTTCCGCCAGGAGCTGCGGGTTCTAAAAAGCTACGATTATTTATTGATTACTTAAAAGCGTATTTTGTAAAACAGCATACCTCCTTGGGTATGCTGAAAAGTGTTTAATTATTTTCGCTTTTTAAATATTTATAAAGCATTTATAAAACACTTATAAAGTACGGCTAAATAATGCAACCGCTTGTTGATACATATTAATTGCAAGGGCTGCATCGTATCGCTCACCTTCATCACGCATAAAGGCATGCTGGGCATTAACTTCTTGCCATTGGTAATTAATGCCAGTGCTTACGCATTGCTGGTATATTTTAGTACGGCCTTCCTTTGGCACATGCGGGTCTTGTTTACCCCATATAAAGTGAATTTCGCCTTGTATATCAGCCATGCGTTCAAATGAGTTATTACCTGATTTTGCCGGTAATGTATTGCTGTGAATATCAGTTGCGTATAAGCAAAAAGCCGCTTTAATTTCAGGATTAAGCGCCGCTCTGTAAGCTAAATGCCCGCCAATACATACGCCCATAGCGCCTACGGTACCTGTGCAGTAATGCTGCTGCTTTATAAAGTCGATCATGGCTTGCGTGTCGCTATCATGATGCTCAAGTGGTTTTGCCCACTTATCTGCATTGCCTTTATCTTTACCTGCATCGTCGTAAGCAAGCACAGTGCCCATAGGATTTAACTCGTGAAACACTTCCGGTACTAATACCACAAAGCCATGGCTTGCTAAAATAGCTGCGCTGCGTGCAATAGGTGCAGTTTGCTGAAAAATTTCAGAATAAAAAATAATAGCAGGGAACTGCCCTTGCGCCTGAGGGCGATAGATGGTTGTTCGCATTAAACCTGTAGGTGTTGGCAAGTCTGCGTTATGTTGTTGAATTATCATAAAAGCGCTCAGTTAAATAAAATTATATATAATGATATGGTAACTGAGCGCGATAAAATAAACGACTTTTGTTGTCGAGTATTTATACCAACCTGCATAAATCTTTGATCAATTTAACGAATTAAATTTCACTATAACGTCGTTAAAAATTTTTTATTTAGAACAACTAGATAAAAAATTTTTGCCTAGTTCTAGCGTAATTTTCTTAACGTTAAATAGACCCCATATATAAGCAGATTAGTATTAAATACTTGCAGACATTTTATTACAACTAGCGTAATAACTTACGGTAGCCGGCCAATCTGAAAATATAGCCATTACACCCACGTCTTTTGCGAGTACATCAACGACCGTCATCATATCGCCATCGTTATCTATAACATCAGCAATTGATTGATAGTAATAACCACCACCTTCATTAAGCGGACCTGAGCGCTCAAGGCTCCATGCAATAAGCTCTAAACCTGCTGCTTTTGCGTCAATTGCGTATTGTGATGGCACGATATTATTTTCGTTATCTATTGTTAGCATCATCCAAATTGGAGGGGCTAAAATTTTAACGCCGTCAGCCACAAGTTCATCCATACCAGGTTGCCATGTTTGTGGGTTACTTGGATCAAATCCGGCTTCACTGTCGCGACCATCTAGGTATACGCTTTTATCTGCAAAGTCAGGGTTAGTGTTAATCCAGTATTTTACGTCTTCAAGGTTAAACGATTGCGGGTAAACTTTTGAGGCTGGCACATTCATTTGTGTGTACTCGTCTAGCATTTTTTGCGCATATTGCTCTTGCGTCATTCCATCAAATGGCATACTTACTTGTGGCGATTTAAGTTCAGGGGTCATTTTTACACCCAGCTCATTAAACAGTGCAATGCTTTGTTTATGGGTCATCAATGTGCCGTTGGTGGCATATAAATCAGTGCGCCAATTTGGTGTACCATCCATGTAATCGGCAACGGTAGTTGCATTGGCGTTTGCACCATCCATTTTACCTTCAAGGGTTAAAAATTCCGCTAAGCTTATATCACTGGTACAACATTTTGCAGAAGCAGCAACACCATTAGCGGGGTCTGCTGGTGTAAATGTCACACTGCATTTAGCTGCAAGCTCAGGGATGGCTAAAATATTAGTTGTGGTGTGTAAGTCGCATTGGGAGTGGCGACATACTAGTTCTTTATCGTTTGTAAATGTAACATCGCATTCAACAATGCCTGCGCCCATTCTAGCTGCAGCAATGTAGGCTTCTTTGGTGTGCTCAGGATATTGCATTGATGCACCGCGATGACCAATAGAAAAGTCGGTGCGGTAAAAAGGACCTTCACTGCATGACTCTAATTGTGTTTTTAAAGCGCTGTCGCTCATATCATTGACTAAATAATACGGACGAGTGCCTAGTTGAATATCTGGCGCACTACCACTTGGTACTTCTACAATAACAGGCGTAGGTACTTCAACAATCTCAACTTCGGTGTTGGTAACAACCACTTCTTTTTCTACTATTTCTACATCGTCGTCGCAGCCAGCAAGTGTGGCTAACAATATACAGCCTGTAAGTAAGGTAATACGTTTCATTGTTTATCCTTAAAAAGTAAAATTTGTACTACCTTAATGATTATTAATGACAATTTAGCTACAAGTTTATTAATTTACTTTTTATTAAGCATTTGATTCACTAATAATGCACCTAACATTATAGCTGCACCAATACTTAACCTAACTATGTCAGCATCTCTGTTCCAAATAAGCACGTTAACAATAATCCCTGCTGGGATAAGTAAGTTATTCATGACTGCCAGAGCTCCAACGTTGACGAGTGTTGCGCCTTTATTCCACATAAAGTAACCAAGGCCTGATGCAACAACCCCTAAATAAATCAGTATGCCCCACTGAGTAGAAGTGGTTGGTAATTTGTTTGAATTACCAAATAATGCATAACAAATTGTGGCAATAATAAGTGCGCCTATAAAAAACCATCCAAATACGGTTTTATCATCAAGCTTATTGTTCATCATTAAGCGTTTATAGGTTACTTGGCCTACAGCAAAACTTATGTTCGCACCTTGAACTAATAATAAGCCAATTATGAAATTGCTATTTAGGTTTTCGTAACGAATGGTAATTGCACCAATTACAGCAATAAGTGCGACTATAAAAAAGCGTGGGTTAAAATGTTTGTTCAATGCATCATTTAGCAAGGTAATGTACAAAGGAGTCATTACTGTAAATAGCAGTACTTCGGGGACGCTTAAAAATAAAAAGGAGTGGTAGTAAAAGCTATACATAACACCAAGTTGTATAGCGCCAATCAGCATGAGCTTTAAGGCTAAAGGTTTAGGTGTTTGTTTAAACTTTAAAAAGGGTAAAAATACCAGAGTGGCTAGTGCTATGCGAATTAACACACTAAACCATGCATCAACCTGGCCAGCTAAATACACGCCAATTAAACTAAATGAAAATGCCCAAAGTAAAGTTACTGCAAATAAGTACCGCATAGCCGTCGTCTTTAAATAATTAATGGCAGCAGTTTATCTGTTATAAATTAATGTATAAACAATAAAAGCCCGCAAGCGGGCTTTTATAAAAGTGAGCTTAATAAATTAAGTTATTTATTCAACTAAACCACGGCGCTTAAGTAGTGCGTCGGTAGTTGGTTTTTGACCTCTAAACTCAATGTAGCTTTGCATTAAGTCGCGGCTGTTACCTTTTGATAGGATTTCTTTACGGAACTTATCACCATTTTTACGTGTTAAGCCGCCGTTGTTTTCCATATGTGCAAAGGCGTCTGCTGCAAACACTTCAGTCCATAGGTACGCGTAGTAACCCGCTGAATAACCACCTGCAAATGTGTGGCTAAAGAAGTTTGATTTGTAACGTGGTGGAACAGGGTAGTAAGCAATACCGTGTTTTTCTAGCGCGTCTTGCTCAAACTTTTGAACGTCAGCTACTTTTTTATCAGAACCAAATGAATGCCATTCCATATCAAGTAGTGCAGCGGCTAAGTATTCAGTAGTGCCGTAACCTTGGTTGAATTTTTGTGATTCAAGTACTTTATCAAGTAAAGCTTGTGGAATTGGCTCACCTGTTTTGTAATGCTTAGCATAGTTTGCAAGTACTGTTGGTTCAATCATCCAATCTTCATTTGCTTGTGACGGAAACTCAACAAAGTCACGCGCCGTTGCAGTACCCGCTAGGCTTGGGTATTTAACATCTGAGAATAACCCATGTGCAGCATGACCAAATTCATGGAACATAGTAGACACTTCGTCAAACGTCATTAGCGTAGGCTCGCCTGCAGCAGGTTTTGGAATGTTCTGCGCATTGTAAATAACCGGTTTAGTGCCTTTTAAGCCGCTTTCGCTAACGTATGCACTCATCCATGCGCCGCCACGTTTACCTTCACGTGCATATGGGTCTAAGTAAAATAAACCAATAGCGCTGCCATCAGCGTTAAATACTTCGTATACGGTTACATCTTCATGATAAACAGGAAGATCTTTACGTTCTTTAAACGTAATACCGTATAGTTTGTTCATTGCAAAGAATAAGCCATCGTGAATAACTGATTGCATTTCAAAGTATGGTTTAACAAGTGCTGGGTCTAAGTTGTACTTTTCTGCACGTACTTTTTCAGCATAAAAAGTCCAATCCCATGGTTTAAGCTCAAAGCTTTCGCCTGAATCGTTAATCACTTTTTGAATAGCGGCTGCTTCAATCTTTGCTTTTTCAACTGCTTTTGGTGCTAGGTCATCAAGGATGCCGTAAACGTTTTCAGTTGTTTGCGCCATACGCGACGTCATTACATAAGAAGCCCAATCTTTGTAGCCTAAAAGCTCTGCTTTTTGAGCGCGTAGGTTGGTTTCTTTAATAATAATAGGGCCGTTAGTTTTTGCTGCACGGTTTGCAGAGGCTTTAAAAATTCGCTCACGTAGGTCGCGGTTTTCAAGGCTACTTAAAATTGGTTGTTGCGTTGTATTTACCAAAGTGATCATGTAGCCGTCTTTGCCCGCTTTTTTAGCTGAAGCTGCAAGGCCTGCAATTTCGCCTTCAGAAAGACCCGCTAATTCACTTTTATCTGTAACTACAATAACGTCTTCTTTAAACGATTTTAAAATGTTTTGTGAAAACGCAGTAGATAGCTGAGCTAGCTCTGAGTTAATTTCACGCATTTTAGCTTTTTCAGCGTCATTTAATTTAGCACCTGCTTTTACAAACTGCTTGTAGTAAAAATCAACTAGGCGTTTATCTTCTGCGTTTAATTTATCTTGATTGTCGTAAATTGTTTGTACGCGCTTAAATAATTCACCGTTTAAGTAAATATCATCTGAGTGAGCAGATAATACAGGCGCCATTTTTTCATCAATACGCTGGTATTCAGCATCTGAAATTAAACCAGATAAGTTATAAAAAGCAGCCGATACGCGATTTAATAGCTCCCCTGACAATTCCATTTTAACTAATGTGTTTTCAAATGTTGCTGGAGCAGGGTTATTAGCAATGGCTTGTACTTGTGCCGTGTGCTGTGCGATACCTGCATCGAATGCAGCTTCGTAGTCTTTTGTACCAAATTTATCAAACTCTGGTGCCATATATTGCAATGGGCTTGGCTTAAATAAAACATTGTTTGCGTTCATGTCTTGCACTTGTGCTGCGCCTTCTTTTGCCATGTTTTGTGTATCGTTAGATGAACAGGCCGATAATATTAAGGCACTAGCAATAGTAGTGGCGATCAGGGTTTTACGCATAATAACTCCATAGAAAGATTAGCCGGAATAGGCTTTGCGAGTCGAAAAACCTAGTTAACTTATCAAATTTTGGCGTTTATACAATAAAGTTTATCGGTATTAAGGGGGATTTGAACGCAAATTAGCTAATATTTAGCTTTAAGGGAGGTAAGAGTAGCTCTAAAAGTAAACACCTGAGCTACTTAATAAGTCGTTGAGTCATAATTGCTTAGTTATATCCAAGTACAAATTTTCTCTCAGAGCCAAAGTTGCTAGGTTGTTGTTGGCCAAACTCTTTGTTGATAGATGCCAGTGTTTGCTCTTGTTCTGCAAGAAGGCACAAAATTTTATTTCGGTAATCTAGGCTGCTTTCAAATAAATGTAAGTCTACCTGCGGCTGCAAAGTAGCGAGTCTTTGATTTAAAGTAAGTTGTGTCATATGTGATCTCCAGTGCTTGTACACTACTTATATAGCACTCGGTGCAATAAAGAGTTAATAAATTGTTCATAAAAAGTATATTGAACTTATTAACTTGGCGTTTTAGTTATATTATGACTGCTAAACTTACCCAACACTGAACCGCTTTCACTTTATAGCGATTTAAATTTAAAGCGCTCCTTTGCTTGTTTTGGAAAATAAATGACTTTAGAACACATAAACCAAATTCTTGCCTTTGTTGTATTTAGTTACAGCGATGTACACATTACCGTAGCAAAAATTATTAAAGTGCCTTTAATACTTTTCGCTATTTGGTTTATTGTGACGCGTATTGGCAAGTTAATAACAAAAACATTATTGGCAAAAAAGTTAAGCCAAGATGCCGTGCATTTATTTACACGTATCTACTTTATTTTAAGTATCGCTATTTTAATTTTTACATCTTTAGAAGTATTAAGCATACCGCTTACTGCGTTTGCTTTTGTTTCAGGTGCAATAGCCATTGGTGTAGGCTTTGGTGCTCAAAATATTATCAATAACTTTATTAGTGGCTGGATACTAATGTGGGAACGCCCAATACGTATTGGTGACTTTTTAGAGGTAGGCAATGCAAAAGGCGTGGTAGAAACAATTAATACTCGCTCAACGCGTATTCGCCGAAATGACGGCGTACATATGCTTATTCCTAATTCTCAATTGCTCGAAAATACAGTAACAAACTGGACGCTAATAGATGGCAATGCACGCTCATCGGTCAGTGTAGGCGTTGCGTATGGATCAGACGTGATACTGGTTAAAAAGCTTATTCAACAAGTGCTTGATGATCATGAAGCAATATTGGCTAATCCAAAGTCATCGGTGTTATTTGATGACTTTGCAGATAGCTCGCTCGTATTTAACGCTATTTTTTGGGTGTGCGCCGAGTCTGAAACCATGCTTAGAAAAGTACGCAGTGATATTCGTTTTAGTATTTACGCTGTATTTGAAAAGCATGATGTAGTGATTGCTTTTCCGCAGCGTGATATTCATATCGACGGTGAAATTGCATTTAAGCGCTCATAGTTCAAATATAGTAAATATTAAAAGTCGCTCTTGGGCGGCTTTTAATAAAAACACAGGTGTTTCTATTTTAGGTTAACATGTAAAACAATCCCTTCTTCCTACTCCATTTTATTAAATCCAATAAAGGACATATGTCCTTAATATTAGAATTTTGCATCTAAATAGTGATAAAAACACGTGATTTTGTAGTTAAATGTTGCAAAAAAGTTTCTAATTATGTCTATATTTATGCAGTAAAATTATCACACAATGGTATAATCTTAATCGTTCGTTCAGCCTTATAACATCGTTTTTGTACTCTCGGTAATAAGGTCCGCGCGCATGACGCAAGTCGCGAAAAATTGAACGAGCCCGCAATGAATACATTGCGCAACACAAAAAACCGTTGAACAAGAGTGCACAAAAAAGGTTAAACCCAACATGAAAGCAATGAAAAGATCTACGTTAGCTACCCTAATCAATGCAACGTTGTTCTCTGCAGTAGCAGGTACTTCATTTTCTTCTTTAGCTGCTGAAGAAAAAACAGCTAAAAAAAGTAATCAACTAGAAGTTATTCAAGTAACAGCTCGTAAACGTGTAGAAAACGCTCAAGAAGTACCAGTAGCAGTATCTGCTCTACAAGGTGATAACCTTGATGCGTATAGCTCAGCTGGTATGGATATTCGTTTTTTAAATGCGAAAATTCCAAGTTTATCTATTGAATCTTCATTTGGTCGTTCATTCCCACGCTTTTACGTTCGTGGTTTAGGTAATACCGATTTCGATTTGAATGCATCACAACCAGTATCACTTGTTGTTGATGAAGTCGTTCAAGAAAATGCAATTTTAAAAGGCTTCCCAGTATTTGATGTTGAACGCGTAGAAGTATTACGTGGACCACAGGGAACTTTATTTGGACGTAACACGCCGGCTGGCCTTGTTAAGTTTGATACTGTTAAACCAAGCCAAGAATTTGATGGTTATGGCTCTGTTTCATACGGTAGCCGTGGCGCTGTAGACACAAGTGGTGCTGTAGGTGGTGCTTTAACTGACCGTTTATCTGCTCGTGTTTCATTATTATGGCAAGATAAAGACGATTACATTGATAACCAAGCTCCAGGCTTTGAAGCTAAAGACGAGCAAGGTGGTTACACTGAAAAAGCGGCACGTGTTCAGTTTTTATATGAAGGCGATGATTTTACTGCTTTATTAAACTATCACACACGTGATTTAGATGGCTCGCCAATTGCCTTTCGTGCAAATGTAATTAAAACGGGTACTAACGAGCTAGTAGATAATTATGAAAGTGATGTTGTTTATCAAGATGCAGCATCTCGTTCTACTCAACAAGTAGAATCTGAAGGTGCAAGCTTAAAGCTTGAGTGGGAACTTAAAAATCACACAATCACTTCAATTTCTGCATGGGAAAGTGCTGAAATTTATTCTCGCGCTGACATCGACGGCGGTTACGGTGCTTCTTATATTCCAGATTTCATGGGGCCTGGTTTTATCCCTTTCTCTTCAGAAAGTGCTGATGGCATTCCAGATCACGACCAGTTGACGCAAGAGCTACGCTTATCTAGTAACTTTGATGGCGATTTAAATTATCAAGTAGGTGTTTTTTACTTCGATGAAGAACTAACAATTGAAAACTACAGCTACGATACATTCTCAACACCCGATGCTGGTGCTTTAAATGGCTATGTTCGTCAACAGCAAGATACTACAGCTTGGGCTGTATTTGGTTCTGTAGATTATACTTTTTCAGATGATTTAAAAGTAACAGCGGGACTTCGCTACTCTGATGACGATAAAGATTTTGTCGCTGACCGTACACTTAGCCCAATTGGCGGTGGTGCATTACTTGTAGAGCGTGATGTTAGTGACGACCATGTTAGCTGGGACTTATCTGCAAATTATAAAGTAAACGATGATGTTAACTGGTACGGCCGTATAGCAAATAGCTTCCGCGCACCTAGTTTACAAGGTCGTATTTTGTTTGGTGATGATGTAACAACAGCTGAATCAGAAACTGTAACATCGTACGAAACAGGCATTAAATCAGACGTGTTAGATGGCCAAGGTCGTGTTAACGCGACTGTGTTTTATTACACAATGGACGACCAGCAACTTACAGCTGTAGGCGGTGGTGCTAACTTTAACCGTTTAGTTAATGCTGATAAAACGACTGGCTATGGTTTTGAGTTAGATACGCAGTGGGTATTAAGCGATGAGTTTAATGCAACGTTTAACTTAAGCTACAATAAAACAGAAATTAAAGATAACGATTTAGCTGTCGCTGTTTGTGCTCAATGTACTGTAACTGACCCAATTAATGGTTCTGGTCTTGCTGTACTTGATGGTAATAGCTTACCGCATGCTCCTGAGTGGATCTCTAACTTTACGCTTCGCTACACTAAAGAACTTGCCGATGGTAACTTCTTCGCAAGCGGTGATATTTCTTATCGTAGTAAAATCAATATGTTCCTTTACGAATCAGTAGAGTTTGAAGGTAAAGAGCTTATTGAAACAGGTTTGCGTACAGGTTACACATGGTCTGAAGGCGATTACGAATACGAAGTAGCCGCTTTTGTTCGTAACTTATTTGACGAGCAACAAGTTATTGGAGCTGTAGACTTTAATAACAATACGGGTATTGTTAACGAAGAACGTTACGTAGGTGCTGAGTTTAAAGTTAGATTTTTCTAACTAATAGCTAAAAGTATTTACTTTAAAAGCCTGCATTGCGCAGGCTTTTTTATTTGTATAACCCCTTTTAGAGCTGCTAAAGTAGCGCCTAATTGGTTTATTTAAAGAGAAGAGCAATGGCTGGATTTTGGAATTACCGTGTAATTTTTTGTGAAGCAACGAAAGATGAAGCAGCGCAATATCAAATACACGAAGTAGAATATAACCTGAACGGTAAAGTGACTAACTGGTCAGAAACAGGCGCAGCCCCTTTTGGTACAACACTTGATGAGTTGAAAGATGACTCAGATCGTTTAAAAACAGCATTTGAAAAGCCTGTACTTAAAGTTATGCGTAAAACGCGTGGCTATGAGCTTGTTGATGTTGATACGGGTGAAGAAGCAACGGGTGAGCCACCAGCTGGCTTAACGCAATAACAACAATTTAATAAAAGGTGCTTAAGGCGCCTTTTTTATTGTCAAAATTTGGCTTAGGTTAAATAAGGAATGAGGATGACATTAGAAGCAGTATTATTTGATATGGATGGCACATTAGTTGATTCAGAAAGCATGCACTTTGTATGTTGGAGTAAACTACTTAAGCCTTATGGTGTTAGTTATTTAGAAAATGATTTTTGTCAGCGCTTTTCAGGACGACCCACTTTAGAAGCTGCAATAGAGATTAAGCAAGAGCATAACTTATCAGTAAGCGCACAGTTTTTAGCGGATGAAAAATACCGTTTATTTGGCGAATATGTAATAACACATTTACCACCACTAATGCCGTTTACTGAGCAAACGTTGAAAGCTGTAAAAGCGAGTGGCTTAAAAATGGCGCTAGTAACGGGCAGTGCTAAAAGTGAAGCTATGCCAATACTTAAAGGTTTAGGATTTTATGAGCTGTTTGACACGGTGGTAACAAAAGACGATGTAACTAATCCTAAACCTGCTGGAGACCCATATTTACTGGCACTTAAGCAGATAAATATACAGGCAGGCAATGCAATAGCCGTTGAGGATACATTTACCGGCGTTACGGCGGCGGCGGCCAACAATGCTTTGTTACGTGTTGTAGCCATTGCCAATAGCCATACTAAAGATCACGATTTTAGCCTAGCTACTTATAAAATGAGTAACTTAGATGAGTTTTGGCAATGGGTGCAATCTCAACTATAGTTTAAGCCAACTTTTACTTGCTTGGATGCGCCAATGTTTACTATTAAACACCTGCTTTTAATTGTTGTTGTATTTTTTACGCAATGTATAAGTGCAGCACAACCCTCTGTTTTACTCGCTAAAGTATATAACGAAACTAAACATTACGATGTAAGTAAGTATTTAGTCAGTGAAAAATATGATGGTGTAAGAGCTATATGGACCGGCACGCAGTTTGTTACTCGCAAGGGCAATATTATCAATGCGCCGAGTTGGTTTACAGCGCCATTGCCAAATGTATGGCTTGATGGTGAGCTATGGACCAAGCGTGAGCACTTTTCTGTGCTTAGTGGCATAGTAAGAACTAAAAAACCTAATAATCATGATTGGCAAACTATTACTTATAAAGTATTTGATATGCCAGATGAAAATCTGCCTTTTAGCACTCGTTATAAAAACTATAATGAGCTTATTACTAGCCTAAACTCGCCGCACATTAGCGTTGTAGTTCAATATAGCTTTACTAATAATGAGCAGCTCACAGAGTATTTTGAAAACATAACTAAGCAGGGCGGCGAGGGCGTAATACTTCATTTGGCCAGTGCTAAGCACAGCAATGGTCGAAGCAATGCATTACTAAAATTAAAACCTTATTTAGATGCAGAAGCGGTTGTGATTGCGCATTTACCAGGTAAAGGAAAATACCAAGGTATGTTAGGGGCATTAAGGGTAAAAACAGCACAAGGGCAGGTGTTTTCTATTGGTACTGGGTTTAGTGATGCAGAGCGCTCCACTGCGCCTGAGATAGGTAGCACTGTAACGTACCGATTTCATGGATTAACAAAAAACGGTTTACCGCGTTTTGCTAGTTTTTTACGAGTAAGAGATAGTTTATAACATTTATAATTTTTACAAAGTGTGCTAAATTGCGCGGCCTTTTTGGTAATGTGTGGTGAAGTATGTTTGTAGGTTTTGATTACGGTAGTTCTAATTGTGCTATGGGTGTAATGAGCGAGGGTAATGTTCAATTAGTACCGCTAGAGCAAGGAAAACATTACTTACCGTCTACACTTTACACTCATCACAGTGCCTTGGTTGTTGACTTTGTTGCTAAGCACTTACATGGCACAGCCCATGAGCATGACTTTTTAACGCAGCGCCAAGCATTATTAAATACCTTACCTCGTATTAAGTCAGACCTTGATTTACAGCCTTCAGATGAAACCCTATTTATTGGTCGTGAAGCGATTAGCGAGTACGTGCAGTTCCCTGAAGAAGGCTACTTTGTTAAGTCCCCTAAATCATTTTTTGGCGCAACAGGTTTAAAGCAAGGTCAAATTAACTTTTTTGAAGATATCGCAACCGCGATGATCTTAAAAATTAAGCAACGGGCTGAGCTCTCTTTAGGTAAAACACTTACACAAACAGTGATTGGTCGCCCAGTAAACTTTCAAGCTGTGGGTGGTGAGCAATCAAATCAACAAGCGGTCGGTATTTTAGAACGCGCTGCTAAACGCGCTGGTTTTAAAGACGTAGAGTTTTTATATGAGCCACTTGCTGCGGGTATCGATTACGAGAGTGATTTAACTCAGGATCAAAAAGTACTCGTTATTGATATTGGTGGTGGTACGAGTGACTGCTCGTTTGTACAAATGGGCCCGAGTTTTAGAGGAAATAGCCAGCGCGATGGCGATTTTTTATCTCACAGTGGTAAACGTGTTGGCGGAAACGATTTAGATATTGCTTTGAGCTTTCATGGTTTAATGCCGTTATTGGGTTTAGGCAGTACGTTTAAATCAGGTCTACCTTTGCCTAATCAAGCGTTTTGGCAAGCGTGTAAAATTAACGATGTAAATTTACAAAGCCAATTCTATAGTGAAAGCCATACCCGAGAGCTAAATGCACAATTACGTGATGTAAGTGCACCTGAGCTTTATAAGCGTTTAATACATTTACAGCAAAACAAGCAAGGTCATCAGTTAGTACAACAAGGTGAAGCGGCTAAAATAGCACTTTCGTCAGCTAGTGCGTTTGATTGTGATTTAAGCTTTTTAGATAGTGGGCTGAATAAAAATGTATCGGTAAGCGATTTAGCTGTTGCCGTTGAGAGTAGTATTAGCCAAATAGTTACTTTAGCAAAACAAGCAATCAGCGACGCTGCGACCACGCCAGACATTATTTACTTAACAGGCGGTAGTGCACAGTCACCATTGATTAAAGCGGCTTTAAGTGAGCACTTAGGTAATATAAAAATGGTTAACGGGGACCACTTTGGTAGTGTAACTGCTGGCCTGACTAAATGGGCCAGCATGCTTTATAAATAACCTAGATTACAATTGAGGTTTAAAGATCTATTTGTCGGGTTGCGAGGTATTTTTCGTAATCTGGCAATGTACGTTCAAGCTCTACATCCATAAGCGGTGAGCTTAATAACATATCTGCACTCACCTCATTACACGCCACCGGAATATTCCAAACAGCGGCTAAACGCAGCAGTGCTTTAACATCAGGGTCATGAGGCTGTGATGCTAATGGGTCCCAAAAAAATATCAAAACATGTATCTCATGTTCAGCTATTTTAGCGCCAAGTTGTTGATCGCCGCCCATAGGGCCACTTAATAGCTGAACTACATCAAGCCCCGTGGTTTTTTGGATTAAATGCCCGGTAGTACCTGTGCCATATAAAGTGTGCTTACTTAGTATTTCTTTGTGTTTTTCACACCATAATTTTAATGCTGCTTTTTTACCGTCGTGGGCAACTAAAGCAATATTTTTTTGTGCGGGAAGAGATTGTGTTTTTTGTTCCATGCTGATTCTTTTTTATTAGTTAGCTTAAACTCTGGGTAATAAATCTCTTAACCAAAGTGCAGGTTAGTTAAAATAATAGATTGATAGCAAGGGCTATAAATACAATGCCGGTGATCCTATCAATCCAAAGTTGGCTATTTGGGTTACGTCTAAAAAACTGTGCAATTTTGTCGCCAAAATAAATATACGTGCAGTCAATCGGAAAAGCAAAAATAGGGTAAAGCAAGCCAAAAAAAGCGAGTTGAAAAGTAGCAGATGAAAGCGTTGGATCTACAAATTGCGGAATAAATGCAATAAAAAACAGCGCCACTTTAGGGTTTAGCACTTCAGTCATCATGGCTTGAAACATGACATTACTTTTTTTACTGGTACTTATATGCGGTTTATCGGTTTGCTTGTCATCAGATATAGGCTCTGGCTGCTTTAGCGTGCCTTTAATCATCATAAATCCCAAATAACATAAATATGCTGCGCCTACATATTGCACTGCGGCATAGGCACTTGGGGAAGCTTTTAGGACTGCGCTTAGGCCTACAACAGCAAATAGAGTATGAATAACCCCACCTAATGCAAAACCAAAAGCACTTTGCATACCGGCGCTTCGACCATTAGCAAATGTTTGTGCCATCAAAAATGCATTTGATGGCCCAGGTGCTACAGCCATTAAAAAGCTGGCTAATAAAAACGAGGCTAAAAAATCAGGATTGATCATTGAGCGCTTTTAGTTGGGTGTAAAGTATGTGCTTTTTTGCTCATTAAAATAATCCAAAGCGGAACTAGTAATAATAAATGAAAAGCAATTAACCACGGTGTACTTAACCCCAAATATTGGGTTAAAACAACGAGTATACTCGCGCCACTCATTTGCATAGCACCAAGTAATGCTGAGGCTGTGCCTGCTTGTTTAGGAAAACTCGACAGAGCCATACCTGCAGCTGAGCCTAAACTTAGAGCAAAGCCTAATGCTGCAATTAAAATAGGTAACATAAGCGCAAATGCCGTCTCTATACCGCTAAGGGCTAGCATTAAAACACCTGAAAAAACCAGTACACTCACACCGACACGCAAAGCACGTTGGCTATTTCGTTTAATGTACGTTGGTAAAATAAAACTAGCGACAATACTTATTACGGCATTTAACGTAAACCAAAAAGTAAAGTCGGCTACAGTGCCGCCTAAATGCGTAATAAGCCAGCCTGGAGCTAGCGTCACATAAACTAATATCGCCGACATTGAGACCATGCAAATTAGGCTATTAAACAAAAATACCGGTGTTTTTATAATAGGTGTAAAGCGACGTAAATCTAAAATATGCCCCTGATAATGGCTATCAGCAGGACGAGTTTCTCTAAAAAAGAATAGCGTAACAACAAGGCCTACAATGGCAAACGCGGTTAAAAACATAAAGTTCATACGCCAGCCAAATTGTACGGTAAGCCAAGCCCCTAAAATAGGTGCCATTGCCGGAATAAAGCACACAATCCCGTTAAGGTAAGTGATCATTTGTCCACTTCGTTCACTACCATATTTGTCACGTACTATCGCAAATGCGACAACAAATGTGGCACAGGCTCCAAAACCTTGAAGAGCACGTGCAATCATCAATACTTCAAAAGAAGGCGAGTAATAGGCAAGTAATGCTGAGCCTGCATATAAACTTATACCCACTATAGCCACTGGCTTTCGGCCAAACCTATCGGCCAAAGGCCCCGCAATTAATTGGCCTAAACCTACTGTTAGCATAAAAATAGCAACGGTTTGCTGAACTTGTTGTTCTGTAACTGCAAATTGTTCTGCAATAGTAGGAAAAGCGGGTAAGTAAATATCGATTGCCATAGGGCAAAATATAACGAGTAACGCTAGGATAAGTAACAAAGTCATATTAGGTTTAGCGGGCTGTGTTTGCATTGAGTCTCCTTTTGTCGAGTATTTTAGGTGGGCACTCATAAAAAAGAAAGGGCTTATGACCCCTGCATAGGTTGTCATTCTTACTTTTTGATTGGATTAAGCTAAAAAGGCAGTGTAAATGCACTTTTTAAAACTGGTCTGATGTGTTAATTTTAAAAAAGTAACTGTTGATGGAAAATAATAATGAGTAATAAATCTGCACTTGTACAAACATGGCATAAATTTAAGCGCCTACCTTTCGGGAATTGGCTTTTTACTAAAGCTGTTTGCTTTAAAGCGCCATATTTTGGTTCAATGAAACCTTACGTGCTCGACCTTCGAGAAGGGCATTGTAGTGCGTTGGTTAAAAATCGTCGCAGCGTTCATAATCATATTGGAACTATTCATGCTATTGCGCAGTGTAACTTAGCTGAATTGTGTGCAGGTGTAATGGTTGATGCAACAGTGCCAGTTAAAACGCATCGTTGGATCCCAAAAGGGATGACAGTTAGGTATTTGGCTAAAGTAGATACAGATGTAAGAGCAGTCGCTGAAATTGATTTACCGCATAAGTGGATTGATAAAGAAGACTTAGTAGTACCGGTTAAACTGTATAATACCCGCAATGAGCTTGTTTTCACTGCAGATATTACTATGTATATTACTGAAAAAAGGTAGCTTACGTTAAGCTGATTTTACTTAGTTTTTATCAGCGGCTTGTTTATTTACAAACGATAAGTCGCTGCCATCTTCCTTCAACAATGCTTTAACTTCTTTTGCAGGTTTAAGCTCTTTCGAAATTAGTTCAGGCTCTTCTTTTTCAAAGCGTTGCTTTAAACTGCCTTCAATTACTGCACCTGCATCAATACTCAATGTATCGTGAAACACATCGCCATGAACATGAGCGCCACTTTGTACCTTTACTTCACTAGCATTAATTGAGCCAATAACTTTGCCTTTAACAATGACGCTTTTAGCTTCAACAATACCTTCAACAACACCCGTTGAGCCAATAACTAAATGCTCCACTTTTATATCGCCATCAATACGGCCATCAAGCTGTACTTCACCTTGGCTAACTAAAGTGCCTGTAAGGCGTACGTCTTCAGAAATAATAGACGGTGTGTGATTTACTCTTTTTAAATTAGAGCTAACTGTTTTTTGTTTTTTTCTACCAAACACGAGAAAGCGCCTTTGTTATTTTTAGAGGATTGACTTGTTTACCGTTAAGTAATACTTCGTAGTGTAAATGAGTACCTGTACTTCTGCCTGTGCTGCCCATTAAACCAATTACGTCATGTTTAGTGATTAACTGCCCTTTTTTTACTTTAATTTTATTTAAGTGTCCAAATCGAGTCACTAAGCCATTTTTATGTTCAAGCTCAATAAAGTTACCATAACCACCATTGCGACCGGCACGAAGCACTACAGCGTCTGCTGGGGCAAATATCTCGGTTTTATGCCAACCGGCTAAATCAATTCCTTTATGAAAGGCATGATTACTATTCATTGGATCTTTTCTAAGACCAAAACTACTCGAAATATAATATTTAGCTTTAGCTAAGGGGAGGGTGTTTGGTAGTTCAGTTAAAAAGTTTTCTAAATTATTTAATGCTAATAACTTATCAACGATGGCTAAAAAGTGGCTTGGAATTTTTGTTTCGTTAAATGTATCAAGTGGGCCACCTTGTGCGGTTGTTTGGGCACTTAATATTAAGTGTTGCTCAAGCGCTGACTCAATTCCAGCGCCTTTAACCATAGCTAAAATAGCTTGGTGACGTTCGCTAATTTGGTTATCTAAAAAGTTAAAGCTTTGCTCATAATGATTATTCAAATTGGCAATTCTTGTTGCGAATGGAATTGGAGCTATTAACTGCGCCTGCTTACTTTTTGGATTTTCATCGACTAATGGTTCGTGAAATTCATTGCTGCTTTCATTGATTGGCACGTCAAGATCTGAATCAAGCTTAATAACGTCTTTGCTAATCGAAGCGGGAAGGGACTCTATCATGCTTTGCAGTAGCGCCTGCTTTTGCTCAAGTATCGCAAGTTGCTCTAACTGCGTTGCTTGCAGAGCTTGCTGTTCACTGACTTTTTGTTGCCAAAGTGTTTGCTTGTTTATTTGACTTTGTTCTATATCAGATATTTTATTAGTTTGTGTGTAAACACGAAAGCTCGAAATACTCAGCCAAATAAAAGTGGCTAAAATAAGCGATGCTACAAGAAGTTGAAACCAAGAGGCTAAAACAACATGCTTCACTTCGCCATTTTGGCGAATAAGTAGCTGACGAGCTGGGAAAAATTTATGATAAAAAGACTTTATAAATACTGACATGGCATATAAACACTGGCTATTAACCGAATTAAGATAGCAATTTGAGTTAAAAAAGCTAGAAAAAAATTGTAACTGTTCAAAAATTAATAAAAAAGGGCTGCTTTTAGTAAGCAGCCCTTTTAATAATTTTTTTAATACTCGTATTACTTTGTAGGCAGTACTGTGCTCTCTACAGAGCCAAAACCTATGCGTGCATAGCCTTCATTTTCACACCAGCCGCGCATAATAACGTTATCGCCATCTTCTAAAAAGCTACGTTGTTCGCCATTGCTTAGCGTAATTTTTTCTTTACCGCCACGAGATAGTTCAAGTAAAGAACCCGCTTCTTCGTGCGTTGGACCCGACTGAGTGCCCGAACCTAACATGTCACCTGGCATAAAGTTACAGCCATTTACTGTGTGGTGAGTAACCATTTGTGCCACAGTCCAGTAAGAGTGCTTAAAGCTAGATGTTGATACACGCGTTGGGTTATGGCCTTCGCTACGCATTTTTTGCGTTTGAATTTTAACATCCATTTGAATATCAAAAGCACCTTGGTCGCGATTCGCTTTTGACTCTAAATAGTCCATAGGCTGTGGATCGTTTTCATCACGCGTCCAGCTTGTTCTATAAGGCGCTAGCGCTTCGGTTGTAACAATCCAAGGCGATACAGTTGAGGCAAAGTTTTTAGCTAAAAATGGACCAAGCGGTTGGTATTCCCACGCTTGCAAGTCACGTGCTGACCAATCGTTAAATACACAAAAGCCAAATACGTGGTTTTCAGCATTTTCGATAGCGATTGCATCGCCCAGTGCATTGCCTTTACCTAAGTAAATACCCAGCTCTAGTTCGTAATCAAGGCGTTTACAAGGACCGAATGACGGCACTTCTGCATCAGGCGCTTTAGTTTGACCTTTAGGGCGATGAAATGTTTGACCTGATACGTCAATAGATGAAGAACGACCATGGTAACCAATAGGTACCCATTTATAGTTAGGTAGTAATGGGTTATCAGGGCGAAACAAACTACCCACAGCAGTAGCATGATAAATAGAAGTGTAAAAGTCGGTGTAATCGCCAATACGACAAGGCAAAGAAAACTCTATATCAGATTGTGCTACAAGCGTATCGCTAAGTGCTTGTTGGTGCTCAGAGCCTGCTCGTAGTGCTTTTGAAAGGGCTAAACGAAGTGCTGACCAATACTGCCCCCCTAAACCCATAAATGTATTTAGAGTTGCTTCACTTGCTGCATCAGCGGCTGTTTTAGCGTCACCTGTTAAAACATTTAATTTACTCAGCTTTGCTAAATCAATTACTTGGTCACCAATTGCAACACCACCACGAAAGGCCTCATCAGACCCTTTACGGCGAAACTCTGCAAACGGTAAGTTTTGAATAGGGAAGTCGCAATTATCAACATTAGCTGACTCTACCCAGCTGGTTAAATTAATATCGTGGGTTTCGTTAATTAGGCTCATTACATTTCCTTTGGATTTTACTGTATGGCGACAAGGTATAGTTTATTTAATCATACTTGTACTTGGCGCCATACTTTTTAAATATTAAAACGACAAAAAGCAGCGAAGTTCGCTGCTTTTAATTTACTCAAATATTTTATAAAACGCCGCGACGCTCTTGGTCGCGTTCGATTGATTCAAATAATGCTTGGAAGTTACCTTCACCAAAGCCACCATCATCAACGCGTTGGATCATTTCTATAAAGATTGGACCAAATAAGTTTTTAGAGAAAATTTGTAATAAATAACAATTTTCACTTTGGCTATCTACGAGTATCTGGTGCTTACGAATTTTTTCTTTATCTTCAGCTACCCAAGGTACTCGGTCAAAAATAGTATCGTAGTACTCTGGGATAATATCGAGGGTTGCAATTGTTGATTTATCTAGCTTATCAAGAGAACTTACTAGGTCATCTGTTAAAAACGCTAAATGTTGAACGCCTGGGCCGTTGTACTCACCAAGGTATTCATCAATTTGGTTGTTATCGTTACCTTTACCTTCGTTTATTGGAATAGAGAAGGTGCCGCATGGCGATTTAAGTGCATACGAAATAAGCGCTGTTTTTTGACCTTTAATGTCAAAGTAACGTACTTCTGTAAAACCAAATACGTCTTTATAAAAGTTAGCCCATTTTTCCATGGTGCCTTTATAAACGTTATTGGTTAAATGATCGATTCGGATAAAGCCTTTATCTTCTACAACATTTTGCGTTTCTAAATCTTCAAAATCACTTTCGTAAATAGTGCCTTTGTCGCCAAAATTTTCAATAAAGTAAATTAGGCTGTCGCCAATGCCATAAATTGCAGGGTAAGGCATGTTTTTATATGTTGAATCAGTGGCTGGTTTTGCACCACGCTCTACTGCAGTTTCAAATGCTTTTTGCGCATTCTCAACACGCCAACCCATTGAACAAATAGCAGGACCATGGCTTTTAGCAAATTCTGCAGAAAAACCTTCACGCTCGTTATTCAGTAAAAAATGAATATCGTTTTGGTTGTAATAAACAATGTCTTTACCTTTGAATTTTTTAAGCTTAGAGAAGCCAAAATCAGTAAATACTTTATCCATATAATCAGCATCAGGTGTTGCGTATTCGGTAAATTCAATACCGACTAAACCTAAATAGTTATTTACTTCACTCATTATTATTACTCCCGCAATTAAGCACTGCGATTATGTGTTGTTGTCATATTGCAGTAGATAATCAACCAGATTTTTGATTTGGGGAAGAGGGGGGCACTATTTAGTGTGTAGTGTATGTGTAAATTTTATAGGACGGTTATTATAAAGTTACGTGTTTGTAATACAGTTAAGTAAAATGAAGTTATATGGTATAGGATTGAATAGTGGTTTTTATTCTTAATGTGTTGTTTTTAAATAATAAAAAGGAGAGTTCACCTGCGTGAAGCCTCCTTTTAGAATGAACAAGCAAAAGCTTGGTTGTATTTAATTATTTACACTTTTAGAGTTGCCACCAAAGAACTTGTTACGTTGCTCAATCCATTGGTTTGTTTTTATCGCTGGCGCAGCTTGATAGTGACGTTCAATCGTTTGGTTTAACACTCGCGTCGGTTGCTCAAAGGACAACTTTTGTTGTGCGCCGCCCATACTTTTAATTTCGCCACGGGTCATAGCACGGCCCGCATAGAGTAAGGCATTTAAATAACCAGGGACTGTTTCGTAGCCATTATCAGTAAATAAGAGCACTGCTTTGTTGAGAGCCCAACGTTGGTCTATTTCTCCAAATTCTTTTACACCCGTTAATTCACCATCAATATATACTTCAAATACACCATTTATTGGTGCTGTGTAAAACACAAACGCTACACGATGCCATGTTTCTGGTTTAGTATCACCAAAATATCCACTTTTAAACGTCGCTTCACCATAACCGCCACTGGGATCAATAAATATATCTGCATCGTTTTCTAAATAATCTACTGTTTCAGTTTGCATTATCGCACGATAAGAATCGCTATCTTCTGATGGCCAATATAAATCCATTATTAGAGTGTAGTCAGATACCATACCGTCATTAGCATAATCACCATTTGCTTGTGTGTTTAATTCAATTTTTAAACCCTCTGTAGGTGAGTGATCAGTAAAAGCCATTACACCAGAAGGACCATCAGTTAAATCCCCAATATTAAGATCAGTGGTTGTCTCATAGCGGGTGTCTTCGGGGCCCCAACCGTCATTTTCTGGGTCAAAGTAGTTTAAAACCGATGGACCAAAGTCTGGGGTCAGTGGGTTTGTTGGATCGTCAAAGTTCCAAATTGTTATATTTGCAACATCTTGGCAAGCATTAAGCTGTGTGTCTGTATCAAGGTGAAGACATTGAGTTGTTCTAAAGCGCGCGTATTGATCAAGTAGCCACCATGCTTCGGCAATTGGCTTTACATCATTAAAAGTAACACTGCTAAAAAATAAATCTGGATTAAGTGCTGCACCTTTAAATAAAGCGACATTATAATTTGTTGTTACTTGAATATCTTCTGGCTTTAACGCAAACCAATCGGGTTGGCTGGCAATCATTGTTTTTAAATCAGTCCCTGTAACAGTTACTTGATACAGTGAATTAAAGCCAGGTGTGTTTGAAGGCTGTCTTTCAACATAAAATGCTTTGTGAAAATCTTCTTGTGTAACAGTGCCTGGCGTCCATCTTTTTTGTACAAGTTCAGGGTTAAGCAGCGCTGCGTTAATTGAGCTTGAATGTTTAGTTGCAAGTGCTGTTATTTCTGCAACTTCAAAGCTACTTGGGTAGTTTTCTGAAATGGCAATTTCTGTATCAGCATCGGGTGCATATCGGCCCATTATTTCATCGATAGCTAGCTTGGTTTCTTCGTCAGGTTCTATAGATGTTCGCGTATCTACATGTTGATAATCGTAACGACTTAGTGCTTTATCTGCAGTATTAAATACTAAATTTAAATCGGTGACTCCGCGAGCATAAAATTCTGGTTGAATGACTAAAGCATTATTTTCAAGCTCTATAAAGTCTTCACCACCATGAGTATGCCCACCAAGCACTAAATCTATACCGGGCACATTGGTTGCTATCTCAACGTCAGTTCCTTTACCTAAGTGGCTTAGCATTATCATGTAATCAACATCACCGCTGTATTGGCTTACAATACTTTGTGCGATTTGTTGCCACTTCCAACTCATTTTAAATTGTTTTATAAAGTCAGGAATAGGGTCATCTTCAATTGGCTCGTCAAGTTCATCCCATGGTACTGACGTCATCCCAAACACACCCAATGTTATGCAGCCAACCTGTACTTTAGCAAAGTCCACACCGCCAAAGCTCTTATTTTGCTCTCCCTCAAATCGGGTATTACTTGCAAGTACAATGGCATTATCGTCTTGTGAAAACTCAAGCAGCTTTTCAGGACCCCATGCATAGTCATGATTCCCTAAAACACGTAAATCAAAAGCCATTAGCTTTACGGTTTCATCAGAGGCTAAGCCTTGTGATATTTGCTCTGCAACGGTCCCTTTTTCGTAATCATCGCCACCATCGGTAAATAATGTATGCGGAGATTCGCTTAACGCTTTTTTATAATAAGCCTTGATACGACTAAAATACTGCTCTTGATACCCAAAGCGAGCATGCATGTCGGCAACGTGAACAAATCGTATAGATTGCTCTGTTGCATTTGCATCACATGTAGGGCCAATATCAGAAAATGCCACCGTACGTTGCATTTCTATTGCATAGCTACCTAGTTGGTTTACTTGTGCACTAACAAAGCCTTGCGATACTGTTGAATTAGTAATACTTGACCAAGAGTCTCCGCTCAAACGCGCAATAGTTAATTGGCCGCCTAATACATAGTCGTCAGGTATTTTTATAGTGATTGTCATTGGGCTAGAAAGTTGAAGTGTATTCGGGGTAAGCGTATGTATATCTGAAATGATATTTTTTGCTTGATTATTCTCATCAAGGACTAGTTTTTCGTAGGTTATTTCGGTATCGCTAGCCACTATTTCCCCAGGGGCATTGATAGTAAAGTTACCTTCATCTAATGACGTTTGTAAGCCATTAGCATTGGTAATAATTAAGCCACTAGGCTCAGGCTCTACAGGATCATTTGGATTTACTGTAACTTGATCTTCGGCTCCACCACAGGCAGATAAAAAAATAAGGAGAAATGCTATTAGAGTGGCACGTAATAATGTTAATGAATGCATATACTGCTGTCCCTGAGTCTATTCAATAATCAATCAGGACATAATACCAGTTAACGAGAGTGGGGCAAAGTTGAATAAAAAAATTCCCCCATAGAGGCTATGGAGGAATGTTTAGGTTATGTTGTTATATTAAAAATATACAACAATTAAGAGACTTTCTCTTCTAACCCTTGTTTTTCCCATACTTTAGCTTTAAAGGTCATTAGTACTAAGACAGCACCAACACCAATGCTAAATAATGCAATTTGTAAGTATAAGTTAGGAATTTCAGAAACATTATTCGGATCGAAATTACCAGCAAGTAAACCCGCAATAATATTACCAATCGAGTAAGTTAATACAAATACACCCATCATTTGACCTGTGTAACGTCTAGGCGATAACTTACTTACAGCACTTAACGCTACAGGGCTTAAACAAAGCTCACCCACTGTATGTAAAAAGTACGTAGTAACAAGCCAGTAAGGCGCTACTTTTAAACCTTCAGCTGCGTAATGAGCCGCCATAAACATAACTAAAAAGCCAGATGCCATGATAATTAAGCCAATTGCACATTTAACGCTGTAGCTAGGTGACACTAAGCTTTTAGATAAGTTAATCCAAAGTGCTGCAAAAAATGGCGATAAAGCAATAATAAACAGTGAGTTTAATGATTGAAACCACGTTGTAGGGATTTCAAACGTACCAATAAATCGGTCGGTGTAATCACGGGCAAATAGGTTTAATGAAGAACCGGCTTGTTCAAAGCCAGACCAAAAACATGCAGAAGCAATACAGACTAAAAATAGTGCCCACATTCTTTGTTTTTCGGCATCGGTTAATTTACCTGTAAAGTAAATAACACCAAAATAAACAAAAAAGATAATAGTAAATACAATCGCTGTGTAACCTGCAACCACTGTTGGATTGATTACAATTGCGCCGGTCATTGCAGCCGTAGTAACTGCAGCAGCAGCAATTACAAATGCAGCAATACCAATCCATGCACGTGAAGTACCTTTAGGACCAAGTGGATTAGCAGGTAAAGCGCTGTGCTCTGGTAAGTTATTAAGTGTGAGTTTGTACTGAACTAAACCAATGGCCATACCGACAGCTGCTGCACCAAATGCCCAGTGCCAGCCTACGTTCTCCATAAAGTAACCACATACGTAGTAACCTATTAAAGAACCCATGTTAATACCCATGTAATAAAGAGCGTAACCGCCATCACGACGCTCATCTGTATCACTGTATAGTTGGCCTACCATTGCACTGATATTTGGTTTTAGCAAACCAGTACCTGTTGCTACAAATATTAAGCCAATGAAGAAAGAATAATCATGTGGAATAGCCAAAATAATATGACCAATCATAATGATTATACCGCCATACCATACTGCTTTTTGACCACCAAACAATCTATCTGCTAGCCAGCCACCTGGTAAACCTAAAAAGTATACCGCACCTGTGTATAAACCATAAATTGCAGCAGCTGAGGCAACAGTAAAGGCTAAACCTTCTTCTTGTAAGCTTGCTGTCATGAATAATACGAGCATAGCTCGCATACCGTAATAACTCATTCGTTCCCACATTTCAGTGAAGAACAATGTTGAAAGTCCTTTAGGGTGGCCACACCAACCACTATCTGGAGCTGAACTCATATTTACTTCCTAACTTTAAGAATTGTTGTAATGGCCTTATAATTTTTTGCTTTAGCTATTTTAGAATTTGTAACCACTAAAATGCTCGACCATCAGTATATTATTTGTAGCTAAGATAATGATTTGCTAAATGGCAGTAACACCACAAGGTAAGAGACACACCCTTATCCTAGTTACAATTGCGCTCAAGTATACATATACCTTAGTGCTAGGGGAAGTGTTCGCGGTGTATCACCTTATGCCAAGTTAAAACTCAGCATAAGGAACAATAGGGGTGCCTGGAAACTCAAGTGTTCCGTACACAGGATTAAAGTAGTAACGTATATAAAGCTGACCAAAATTTGGTTCGTAAAAGTCAGAACGATCGATGGCTAAGTAGCCACCAAAGAACCAATTCGGCGTTATTCTATACTCAAAACTACCTTCAAGATTATATGAAACACCAGAACTTGTTTCACCTTCAAATACAGGATCAACACCTGTTATTGACTCTCTATCATATGCAGCTATTTGCAAATCGCCATCATTAGGGAAGAAATCAATAGATTGAGTTTTTGTTTGCGAGTACGAAACACCGGTTTTTAATCGATAAACAAAATCATCGCCCCAACGCGCGTCATAAGTGAGTGGCACAGATAAACCTACATAGTTTTGTGGGCTGTAATAACCACCATGACCCCATGTTTCTTCACTTAAATTATACTTGTATGCCCAATGTAATAAGCTAGCGCCTGCGGTGAATTCACGCTCTTGATTGCTAATTACACGGTAATAAGTACCGCCCATCATACGATAGCGTTGGTTGTCTTTTACATTTTGGCCTTTATATAGGGTAAAGTCGGCGCTTGACCAAAAACCCCATTTTCCGCCTAAGTCGTGTGATACATTAGCCGTTAGGCCTGTAGAGCGTACACCACCCCAAACTTCACCTGTTTTTACATCTTTAAGACCTGCATAAGAAAGTACCGAGCTTGTAACTGGGCGTTTTTCAAGTTCTAGGCTGTATCCAAAATCACCAAAACTGTCTGCGTAATTTACACCCCATACAATATCTTCAATTAAAAAGCCAAGTGGAGTTGTACCTACATCAACACGCCAGTTTTCATTTTGCCAACCAATACCTACATCTACACCACTTTCCTCAGGTGTTACTTCATTGATTGAACAGGTAAAAATACACAGTGCACCTTGTCCATAGCGGCTGCCAGCAAATTGCTCATCAAAGCGCGTTGTTTGTGCGCTAATAGTAGTCGGGTCTACTTTAATAAACCCTTGGCCTTGCCAAAGCGGAAAGTAAGCTTCAATCGGGACTAAGCCCGCACCAAGTGTTGCTTCGCTTTCGGTGCTTGTTTGCCCACTAAAGTTAACACCAATAGCAATGTATGCTTGGTTTTTGTTTTGCTCGTTTATTAGCTCTCTTTTAGCACCGTTTACATACCATTCATCGTTTTCATCTATTTTTGAAAGCGCTCCGTAAAGCTCTTTTTCATTTAATGTACGATTAGGAAATAGGGTTTGCGCGTACCAAGATTGTGCTTGTTCGGTTTCGTTGAATTTGCTGGCTACTTGAGCGCCTAAATAACGTAGTTCTTGATCGTTGGGTGACTTTTCAACAAGTTGCTTAGCTAAGTAAAGTGCATCCCCTGAGTAATTAAACTCATTGAGAGATGACATGATTTGGCGTTGCAAATAACCTTCTTGCGATGTGGTTTGCGTAATCGCTTTTTGCGTAACTTCTTTTGCTTGAAAGTCGTCCCCAAGTTCTATGTATGCATTAGCAATAGCGAGTAGTGCTTGAGGTTCAATGGTTTGTTTATTTTGTACTTTTTGCTGGTACAAAATAACGGCCGCTTCGCGCTGTTCAAGTGCTAAATTTGCATTAATAAGGGCAGTAGTTGTTGCTGGAGTATTTTTATATTTTTGATCCAGCTGGTTAAGCTTAGCGATTAAATCACTACCATTGTAATACTGAGTAATATAGCTATTTTGTAGTTGTACATATTGAGTTGTTTCGTTTTCAGTTGCGCTCTCTGGTAATACGTACTTTTCAAACCATTGCTTCGTTTTATTTTCATCACCTTGCTCTAAAAGCCACTCACCATAAAGTGTATGCCAATAAGCAGAAAGAGAAGGCTCAGCTTCCAGTGCTTTGTTTATAAGTTTTATAGCGTGTTTTTTTTCATTAATTCGATACCAGCTTCGCGATAACTCTGCCTGCATAGCGGGTGTTAAATTTTGTGCCTCTAGGTTGCTTAAATGATAGATTGCAGTGGCTTTATCTTTAGCATCAAGGTGGCGCTCACTTTGTGTCAAAGACTCATTAAGTTGCAGCTGCTGTTCAAGCGCAATAATGTCTTTATCTCTGGATTTAAATGGAATGTACTGCAATGTTTTAATAGCACCTTGATAGTCATCAAGAGAGCGTAAAAAAAGCGCGTGACTGTAACGAATCTGAGGGTTTAACGGAAATTGCCACAGCACATTATTAAATAAAGCGCGGGCCTCTTCTGTCAACCCCTTTTGTTGGTATATAAAGGCTAAATCGTAGTATAACCAAGGCTGTTCTGGCGCTATTTCAATAGCGTCTTTTAGTACTTTTTCGGCTTGCTCTAAATCTCCCGACTGTGCAAACGTATTTGCCTTTGCGCGGTACTGACTACTTAAAGATACAGAATAAGATTCTTTAATTAGTTTCTTTTGATTAAACGATAAGCTGTTGTAAAAAGAGGTTAGGGCTTTTTCATTCTGCTCTAATTCAGCTATTTCAAGTAGGCCTATTAAAGCGCTGCTATTAAGTGGATCACTTCTTAAAACAATTTGATATGTAAGTGCAGCCTGTGAATATTGCCCTTGAGCAAATTGTAATAAACCTTTGTTATATATTACTGTATTAGTTTCTTGTTCTAAGGTGGCTGCTAAATCAAGCTTAAGCTTAGCCGTTTTAAATTCTTTATTATTAATGGCATTTTTAGCTTCGCGTATATAAAGCCAAAGCTTAGCTGTTTTTGCTAATTCTTGTAGTGTTTCACGTTCAGCGAACTCAGTTGTGTACTTTTGTGCACGAGTAAAATATTGATACGACTTTTGGTTTTCACCAAGGCGTAAATAGAGTGTGCCAAGGCTTCGCATTATAGCGCCGTCTTGCGGTCGGCCTCTTAAAGCTTTTAAAAGTAAAGGCTCTGCGGCAGCAAGTTTATTTTTCTCAAGTAATCTATCGCCCCTAACCCAAAGCTGATAGGCGGGGTCGGCAAGAAGTGTTTGACGTTTTTTATAATCTTTTAGAAAATCTTGGTATTGTAATTCACCTTTACTACTAAAGGGATAAAGAGTGAAATAGCGCTGATACTGCTCAACTGTATCATCCGTTAAAGGCATTTCCGACAGAGCCCCAAGCCAAATATATTCTACTTCATTAATAAAAGTAGGGCCTGCGCCATATTTACTTAAAATATCAATCGCTTTTTTATCTGTAAGATTACGTCTAAGTAGGTGACGGGCATAAGCAATTTCTATCTGCGCAATACTTGGGTAGCTTTGAGCTAATTTATTATAGCCTTTTTTAACACTTTCCCATTGGGAGCTATCTTGTCCATACCAGCTTAAATGCTCAAGCTCGTAATCTAATGTAGGGTAGACGTTTTTAAAAATATTATTATAGATTTCGCGAGCTTGTTCATAACGACCCGCACGAGCCAATAATTTAGCTTGCTGAATTGAAGATTTGTCTTTTCCTTCAGTACGCGAAAGGACTTTTAGCTTTTCAACGCACGGAGCCTGTTTGGTAAGCCCATTATCTATTTTACTTAGTAATTGGTTGGCTTTTACTGATTCGCCATTGGCAAAATCATAACGCGCTACCGCGCACTGCGTTTCTATTCGGGCAGGGGCAATAGCGACTAGCTTTCTCAAGCTATCTTCAACTAGTTTTTTATTTTGCTGTGCTTCACCAATACCTATTTGGCTTAGTAACCAATCAACAGATTGCGTATCAATATCGTTGACTGTGTTAGCGCTTAATCCAGAGCTAAGCGCTAATGTGCAAGCGAGGGCAAACCTTAACGGCATTCAGTGCTCCATACCGGTTGTAGCGTCCCATCTGCTGTAATTGAAAAACGCTTATTTAAAGCACTTGTACCAAACAAGTTAAGCACGCTGTCGTAATAACGAGTCTGGGTAAATGATTTATCAATCATTAGTTTTTGCTGGATCGCCATTACCGTAGAGTTATCGTTATTAGTCGCCAGTAAAGGTAATAAAGCTGAATTAAAGCCCAAAGGGCCTCTTTTTTCAGATTTTCCAGATTTAGCAAAGGTATTTAAAGGCACGTAACCACGTTTATTAATTGTTTCTATAAAAGGGTTGAATTGCGCTAATAGCTCTTTTTTATAAGGCGCGTTGTCTGCCATCATGCTTGCCCATAAATATACTCTGATGGCGTTATAACTGCCCAAGTCGCTCGTTTTTTTATCGTAGTAAAAGCCATTATTCGCATCAAACATTACCCAGTCAGGGCTAACACCTTGCTTAGCTGTATCTAAAATTAGCTTTGCTGAGCCTTCGTGTAATTGATGCCAAGGCGAGTGTGGGTAAAGCTTTTTAAACTGCTGGTAAATAAATAATGGCGAGTAGCTCGGGTTTAACTTAAAACGTTCATTATCAAATTCAAAACCTGTAGGAGCGGGTAGTAATGATAAACCTAGGCCCGAGATATAAGCGGTTTCTTCACGCATTATTCGCTGTGCAAGTACAGCTGCTAATATGCTGTAGCGGCGCTCATCCCAAAGAATAGCTGCTTGCGATAAGCTGTATGCTATCCATAAGTCAGAATCAGACGCAGGGTTTGAATCTAAAATTCCGCCAACATTTTGATTATTAACACCCCATTGCCATGCTGGTAAACGAGTGCTTAAATCACCTTCTGATAAATGTTCTTGCGTCCAATCCAGGACTAGGTCAAACATTGCTTTGTCATTTGCTACAACAGCAAAAAATAAGGCATAAGATTGGCCTTCAGAGGTTGTGACTTTTTGCTCACTCCCCAAATCAATAACGCGACCATCTTGGCTTATAAAGTTACTTTTAAACGTTTGCCATGCATCCCATGGTTGGCATTGCTCTATTTGTGCATTGGCATTAAAGGTAAATAATGCAATCACGATAAAAAATACATTAATGAGTGACTTCATTATTTATCTCCTTCAGCTAAGCGCTTGTATGTTAATGCTTGCAGTAATCGCCATATAATAAATGAGATCAGCAGTAGTGTTAAAATAGACAACAGTGCCAGTACAAACGGGTGATCCGATAAATGGAACCAAATTAGGGTATGCACAGGAATGTTACCAACAAAATATTGCTCATCAGTTTTAATTGTTTTAATGCCTTGGGAGTTTATGACCACAGCACTGCCTTTAATTTGCGCAAGAGCTTGTGAACTCATTAACGCATCATCTAGTAGAGTAAAGGCTTTTTGTGATGTTGCACTGAGCGATACTATTGATCGCTCTGAATCAAACGGTGATTGAAAGCCAGTAATAACGGCCATATCACCACTACTTTTTATACTTACTTGAACTTTATCTGTTGTTTGCTCATCGTATGCACCATTGTATATGGCTTGTTTTATAGCGCGCTGATTGTTATCAAGCAAAATATTAGTTTGTGCGTCTTCATCTAAGTTATTGGCAATGCTATTAGGTTTGGCGATAACTAAAATGTCTTTATCATCTAAGTTGGCATCTTCATTTAAATGAGCAACGCTTATTCTATGAGCTGGGTAGCCTGTAATAGCACCAAAGTGGCCTGTTAAATTAAACAATACAGATAGTGCTTTAGGTGATGGAACTTCATCTATTAATACTAAAGTTTGTTGTAAGTCTGCGTATTTTGTAAATGGGAATCCGCTGTTTGCAAATACATTTAAATCAGGCAAAGCCATGTAATGGTCAAATCCACTTACATCAATGTTAGAGTTTCCATCAATTACACCGTACTCGCCACCAGGAGGGGCAACTGGGCAGTCGCCTTTTATAGATATTGCAAACCTAAAATCAAAATTTAGTTCATTGCGGTTGGCAAGGTTAATACCCTCTAATGAAAAATCTTCTGCGCTTTGTGTTGTGTCTGTATTCGCGATTAAAGGCAACAATGTTTTAGAGGTCGTTAAAGATGTATCTTTTTTATCAAGTAAATAACCAGTTATGAACTCTTTATTTATTAACATGTTCAAACGTGAATTTAAGGTTTCGCTATCAGGCGTATTACGGTATTGCAGGGTTATTGGAATCCCTTTTTCACGCCAAGTAAATAAATCAGGCGCAAAACGAACGTTTAGTTTTATAGGTCCGTTGTTAAGACCTTCAGCTTGTAGCTGAGTTGGGTAGTCAATAAGTTCGTCAAAGTGCACAGGGCGATCGCTTCTGAGCCATCGCGGTGCATCGTATGCTTTACGCAGTGGTAGCTTATTAATTGCTTCGATGCTCGCACTTCTGCCAGTCATAATTTTATGACCAAATACAAGACCAGTGACCGCTGTTTTTAAGTCTTTTTCATCACGGCCTAGAATTAACAGCATTTTATTGTATCTGTGAATAGGGCTAGAAATCAGCTCAACAGTTGGCTTTTCAACATCTGGATAATCTTTTAAAAAATCAGGCTTTGAGTCATTAGTTATAAACACCACGCTATGTTGCTCAGGTGCTTTATTTACGACTACTGGAAAGTTAGCGCCACGCCAGTCAGCTTGTGCGCCAAACCAGCTTGATAAAGTGGCAGCTGCTTCTATTGCTTGTGTATTGGGCGTGTTTGCAAATACAAAAGGTAGGTTTAATTTGTTGTAATCTTTAGCATCAAAAAATGGTTCTGGTAAATACTCAAGGCGGCTATCAATTGCTAACTGTTTTTGATCAAGCGTGATGTGGCTTGATTTGTTTATTTCAGTCCAAATTGAGCGGCTAAAGTAATCTTGGCATCGTAAGTCGTAGTAGCCAACTAGTTCAAAGCGAATTTGGTTGTAGTCTTGAATGTATTTAGCATTTAGGTCTAGGCTATGACTTACCGTATTTTTTACAATACTTAATTGCTCATTAATAGGTAAAACAGTAACTAAGTTATCGTTAAAATAAACTTTTAAATGCGATACATTAGCCAGCAATGAAGGTGAGTTGGTGTACGAAAAGTTAAGCTTTAGATTAGTGCTTAATTTATCAATTCTATTTGTGAAATCGACTCGAGAATTATTATTCACGCCGTCGAGTTTATAGTCGTTGAACCCTAACTTTTCAAAGCTAAGACGTAAACTAGAAACCTGAGCGCTCTCAGGGTAGCCATTTACAAACATAGTTTTGTCGTGCATAGGCTCGATAGCGAGCACTTGATATGCGCTACTAATAAGTAACAATGTTAGAAATGTATTAAGTAACTTTTTAATCATAATTATTATGCACTATCGGTTTTTTTGGAGTAAATGAATTTATGTAAATGACAGTATTAGTCATAAACTTAATTATAGGTTGTAACGCTCTTGGGGCATGAAACAATAAATTACTAAAGCCCCGTAAACTGGTTTTTTGCACTTCTTTGAAGCTATACGATGGACGGTCATGTCTAAAGTTATTTTGCCAATCTAGCCAAGCATCTGCTCTGGAGAAAGTACATTGTATAAAAGCTCTTTGCTTTTCGAGAGATAAATCTTTAAGTGTAAGGCCAATTTGTTTTTTACGGGTATTACATACATACGTTGTAAACGAAAATTGCTTGTTACCGCGACTCATTAATAATTCAATTTTATCGTTAACGCGGCATAAATGTGCGTGTTCAGTCTCTATACCTACACCGTTATCTGAATAATCCGTTATTTTTACTTTTAAAGTATGGCCATTTGCTAAACGAACGCCGGCAGGAAAGTTTGCCTTTATACGATGCGAGTGCCTCACTTGGCGAGCCTCAGCAGCAACCGCAACCGCAGCACCCAAAATAATAATATTATAAAAAGCCCAACCCATACTTATTATAAGTACGCCAATCTGGCTTGAATCACCTAAAAACAGACGTAATACACCCACTATTATTCCAAGTAAGTTAATAAGTAAAAGAATTAAATACGGTTTAGAAATCCCCCAGTCGTAATGCTCTTCATCATTTAAACCGCCTTTTTCGGTTACGTTAAATTTACCTTTATTAGGATTAAATAAAGCAACGGTAGTTGGTTTTAATATGTACCAAGCAAGTACTGACTCATACACTTCACCCCAGAAGGAGTAACGGTATTTACCTTGAATGCGTGAGTTAGTTGCTTTTATTTGAATTAGTGTTGGCACCACATAGATAAAAATAGCAATAAAAGGAGCATAAATTATGTAGGCATTAAAATATATTAGCGCCAAAGGAGCTGTTAAAAATACAATACGAGGAATACCCGATAGGAAATGCAGCATTGCGTTTATATAGCATAATCGTTGAGGGATGCTTAAACCTTTACCCATCAATGGGTTATCAAGCCTAAATATTTGTGCCATACCACGCGCCCAGCGAATACGTTGGCCTATATGCGCTGACAAGCTGTCGGTAGCAAGGCCTGCGGCTTGTGGGATGTTTATATATGCAGTTTTATAACCTGCGCGCTGCATACGAAGGGCCGTGTGAGCATCCTCAGTTACTGTTTCAAATGCAAAACCACCAATGTTATCAAGCGCTTCTCGTTTTAATACGGCACAAGAACCACAAAAGAAGGTTGCATCCCACATGTCGTTACCATCTTGAATCAATCCATAAAACAACATGTTTTCGTTAGGGATTTGACTGTGGTTATTAAGATTTCGCTCAAATGGATCGGCAGAAAAAAAGTGATGCGGTGTTTGGACCAAACACACTTTACTGTCTTTTAAAAACTGTCCCATTGTCATTTGTAAGAACGAGCGAGCAGGAACGTGGTCACAATCAAAAATTGCGATATATTCGCCATCGGTATAACGCATAGCGCTATTCATATTACCGGCTTTAGCATGATTGTTATCCGAACGCGCTAAATAACCCACTCCAATCTCGGCTGCAAAATCCTTAAACTCTGAGCGCTTACCATCATCTAATATATAAACATTTAGCTTGTCTGCAGGCCAATCGATACTTAAAGCAGCGAGAGTAGTGGGTCTTACAACGCTTAACGGCTCGTTATAAGTTGGAATATATACATCAACAGTTGGCCATAGGTCAGTGTCTTTAGGTAAAGGCACTGGTTTTCGCTCAAGCGGATTAACTGTTTGAAAAAAACCTAAAATCAGTACAAGCCATGCATATGTTTCAGCAAGTAGTAAGCCGCCACCTAGTGCAAGTGCAAGTGGATCATCCCAGTTTAAAGTCTCAGTGTAACGCCACCATAAGTAACGAGAAGAGGTAGTTACTGACAAGGTGATCATGACAATGGTTGCCATTTGGCCTTTTACTCGTTTAAGTGCATACGCAACTAATAAAATAAAGCTTATAAATACGGCTTGAGCTTCCAAGCTAAAAGGAATTGTAATGAATATTGCTAATAAAAATAAAATAAACGCGAGGATGACGTATTTAACTAATTTATTTTGCCATACACGTGCATCAGCCATGGCTTTAAATGCACTTTTTTTAGGGCCTTTTTTGTTTTTTGATAGTAGGCGTTTTAATAATTTACCTAACTTTAAATCAAACCAACGTAATTGCCTTAAAAGGTAGCTAACGCCATCATAGAAATAATTAACTGCATCTTCTTTTACTGAACTAGATTTAAGCTGGTTTTTGAAAAACACTAAAAAAACACTTTGAATAATAAAGCGTAATATATTTGAGTAAATATAGGTTCGGTAAGGCAACCTTAAATGAGGGTAGTAGTCATAAAGGGTAAACTCAAAGCTGATTTTATGCTGTTTAATGTTTATAAATAGCGAGCTTAAAAGCGTAATAAAAGGCATTAAGAAAGCTTCAATTACATTTACTTTATGTTGATTAAAGTAGCTATGAAACTTGAATAAAATGTACCGAACTAACTTATCAGTAAATAAAATGCTCAGCAGCAAGTATAAAGTGCTGTGAATAGGGCGCTGATAAAATAGTGTAATGCTCATTTTATAAGGCCGCTTTACTAACTAGCCAACCAGCTAGTGTTTCAAAGTCATCGTTTGCGACACTATATGGCGCGCAATTAAGTGCTACATTTCTGTATGCGGTTGACTCTTTAATAACTTCGTCACTATTAATAAAAAAGGGAGCCATAAGGGGAAGTGTCGATTGCCATAGGGAAAATAAGTCAAATTCTAGCGTTGATGCAGAGTTATAGCGGTTAACTAAAAAGTAATGTTTCCAATTGGTATCTGAATTTTTAAGTCTTTGCAGGCGCCTATAAATTAAGCTGTGACAAATAGCGTCGCAATTAACAAGTTCAATTACAATATCGTCTTTCTCTAATGGGTAGTGAGAAAGGTTAATATGTGAAGGGCAGTCAAAAAGTATCCAGGCTTCGTTGTTATAATTTAGGTTTTTGCATTTATTGACCATTTTAGTGATGTTACCGGTGCTAGTGTCGTCGTTATCACCAAATGGTAAAAATATAATGCCATCGTTATCTTGGTGAAAATGCGTAAGTGCATCTTCAAAGCGCACTTCATTACTCCAGCCTTTGGTGTATTTCCACGGTAAACCAAAATGTAAACCTAAGTCACTTTTTGCATCTAAATCGATAGCAACAACGTCAACGTCAGACTTTTTTAGCACGCATGCAAGATTGGCAACTACAGAAGTACTGCCTAAACCGCCTTTGATACCTTTAATGAAAACTCTTTGCAACGGGGTTACCTATCCTTAGTTTAACTAGTGTATGTGTTTAGTTCGTTGTTTATCTCTTTAAGCAATGCATATTTATTAATTGTATTATTATTTTGCTGCTTGTTTACTATTTCTATGTAGTCATCACTCTTTCCACCAAAACGCAGTGTAAGGTTTTCTATATCACTCGATGTTAACGTTTGTGAGTTTTTAGATGTTAAGTTGTTCATCTTTACCTTTACAGTTACTTTAATTATTTTGATTAAAAGTGGACAATATTTGGCTATTATATATAGAATAACGGTTAAAACTAGTAAAAAAGTATTTTTTATAGGGCATTTTAAGTGCATTACTTTAACATAACGGGATTAGAGCCTGCTGCAAAAGAGTTAAAATCGGCTTCAAGTTATGCTGTTTTAGCCCCTTTAGACAATTTTGCAATCGAATTAGCGTTACATTCAATTAACCAAAGTTTGGCTAATGATATATATATAGTTTCTCAAGAGGCTGAATCATTTTTTGATTCTTCTTTTTCTGCATCGTTAAATTATGCTTATGAACATAATCGAGTACATCCTTTTTCGTTGGCCCCAGAAACACAACACTATTCAATTGAGCGAATCAATTCAGGTATTATAAAAGAGATAAGTGCTTATAAACGTCTAAACGAAGCGCTCATTTTTGTTCATTTTAATACAACACAGTTAAACAGTGTTGGCGAAAAAAGCTTAAAGCTGATGATGAATGAGTACAACGACTTTGTTCGTCGTACCGGAGCTACATTACTATTTTTAATATCTGGGCCTGATATTGCTAACTACCGCTTTTTAGTTAGGCGATTAAATAATGTATTTGATGGGCTGGTTTTTGTTGATAATGATTCTGCAATGCGAGTTCTTGAATATGATTATTGGCGCCATAGCACGGGTGTTATTGCTGGTGAACATTACCCGTTATTATTAAGTAATAATCAGTTTGTTGTTCAAAAGGGAATAATAAGCGAGAGCAAAGCACCTAAAAGTTCAGACTTTTCCGATGAAGACGATGTTTGGCTTGTGCAAAGTGCGGTGCCCGAAGGTACTAAATTACCAATGCACTATAATAGTGTAAAAGATAATAATGACTTATTTAATAAAGGCCCAAAGGTAGAAGCAGCCACCTTAATTTTTGCAGTAACGCGCTACACTGATTTAGCGTTATTAGGTAAGCAGTGTTTTGAACTTAGAAAAAACTGTGGGCGCTGGTTAAAGCTTGTTATTCAAAATGTTGATGGTGTTATTCGCCATCAAGATGAATGTTTATTTTTAACATTGGGTGTAAACCTTATTCTATATAGCTTTTCGGAGCCTTCTCGGTTGCTCTCACAAATTCAATCTATTCAAGGTTTTCAGTTTTCTAGGCCTTTACCTCCCTCAGTTGAGGACGTATTGAAATACACCGAAAACACTTTTTCGAAAGGATATTTACCTTTCATTGAGTTTACAAAACAAGTAGAAATTCATAGTGACTCAGCCGTTAATTTAGGTGTGAGCGGTGTGCTAGTAAAGCTTGAATTACTGCCACGAATCGACCCAATACACCCTTTGCATTTATTTCATATTAAACGCGAAGGTGATGTATTTAGTATTGCAGATAATACAGTTTATTTATATTTGCATGCTTGTAGAGAGAATGACGTTGATAATGCGATTAAGCATTTGTTTAAATTAAAAACAAGCGATTTTTTTGTACAGCAAAATGTAATTTCTGATCACTTTTACATTCAACAAGAATGTAAACAATTAAGGCGTTTTTATAAAGGTAAGAGTGTTGTAGATTTCTCGCAAAAACTTGCCGAGAATGATAGCTATAAATTTGCACCTGATATAGCAAACAGCGTTACTGAAAATATTAACACACCTGAATTTTCTAGTAAAAGCCGTCCAGATGCTAAGCCTTTTATAATGAAATTAAGAGACAACTTATGAGTATGAATCAGCTTTTAATTACCGTGTTTCTTGCAATGGTGCTTGGCGCGGTGCTTTGTATGCTAGGCAAATACATTTTATCTCAAATAACAAAATATTATTATAAGCTCACTTTTAAACATGAAGTACTAGAGCCTTATACACCAAATACAGTAAAAAAGGATAAGAAGTGAAATTATCAGGTTTAGGGGTTTGGAACCTTTATTTTTTAGTTAAGTTTGCTCTGTTTTATTATGGTGCAATTGATTTTAACGTATTAACTAATGCGGCTTTTGCTGCGTTGCTTGCGATTAAATTTAAACAGCCATTAATAGAGAAGGCAAAACATATAGTAGGTGCTGTGTTTGCTGTGGTATTACTTTACCAAGACTCATGGTTGCCACCAATAAACAGGTTGACTAAACAAGCGGGTAACGTTCAAGATTTTAGTTTTGGTTATTTTATTGAGTTATTAACCCGTGTTATTAACATTGATATGTTATTGGCTTTGTTCGTAATTAGTGTGTGTTTTTGGTATACATCGCAATGGATACGCTTTACAACAGTCACTATCGTTGGGCTGTTAGTTGTAGGATGGCAAGGGGGTAACTCTCAATCACAATTCGTTAATAATGTGGCTAACCCTGAGCCGGTTATACAGAGTCAAAGTAATCCTCAAACACAAGTGATCACTCAGGCAGCACAATCTCCTGATCAAAAATTAGCTGATTTTTATCAACAACAAAGCTTATTAATGAGTCACTTTCCAAGCCAGGTAAATGGTGAACTGTTTGATGTAATTATTTTGAACATATGCTCAATGGCTGTTGCTGATTTAAATGCTATTGGTGTAAGTGTTACTGATATGTATAAAGACTTTGATGTGGTGTTTTCAGACTTTAACTCGGCTACATCATACAGCGGACCAGCTGCGGTAAGGCTACTGCGCGCTAGTTGTGGCCAAACTAGTCAAACGGCATTATTTAAAGAGGCACCTGAACAATGTCACTTGTTTAAAAACCTAGAAAAACTAGGTTATCAAAATAATGTTGTGATGAATCACGACGGACATTTTGATGAGTTTAAAGGTTTAATAAATAAGTACGGTGGCCTAGATAGCACGCCATTTAATATCGATTCAATGCCAGTGGCGCTTCGAGGTTTTGATAATAGCCCTATTTACTCAGATGAAGCTGTGCTGGATGGTTGGTTAGAGCAAGCTGATGATTGTAAGCCGTGTGCGATGTACTACAACACCACAAGTTTACATGACGGTAATCAGCTAGAGAATCAACCAAGGGTGAATAGTAAAGAGACATACCCAATCAGACATAAAAACTTGTTTGCTGATATTAACCAATTTGTAAAAAAATTAGAAAAGCGTGGTCGCAACGTTATGTTAATGATAGTGCCTGAACACGGCGCTAACTTAAAAGGTGATAAAGTACAATTTGCAGGATTACGTGAAATCCCTAGTCCTGCAATTGTGTCTGTACCTGTAGCGATTAAATTTATAGGCCCAGACGTACAAAACTACTCGCAAATTGTGGTTGATGATTCAACAAGTTACTTTGCGCTTTCAGAGCTGGTAAGTAAGACGCTGCAAACTGATGTGTTTGGTGGGAAGAATAGTGTTGCTAATTTACTTGAAAATCTACCTAAAGCACCTAAAGTTGCTGAAAATGAAGGCACAATAATGATGTATGTTAACCAAAGACCATTCATACAATTAGATGGTGGTGATTGGTCAGCTTACCCACAAGGTAAGTAGTCTCATAATAAGATTTAATAAACAGCACTGGTATAGTTAAATATAGATATCAGTGCTGTTTTTTTTCGTTTAATTACATCCCACCCTTTGGCTCTAAAAGCTGTTTTGTCCAAAAATGTTTACAATAAACTACCTTCTCAAAGCGACTTAGCGTATTATTCGGCTAATATAGTTTTTCCTTCTTTGAGGATGTATGCGTCTAGATATTCACTGTGCTGATCGAATTGGTATTGCTCAAGAAATCCTTAATATATTAGTTAACTACAGCGTTGATTTGAAAGGAATTGAAGTCGATTCTATAAATTGTCGTATGTACGTTAGTTTTCCCGAAATTGAATTTGAACAATTCCAAAAAATTATGCCATCGATACGTTTAATCGACGGTGTACATGATGTGCGTACCACTGCATTTTTACCATCTGAGCGTGAACACAACGAATTAAATACTTTACTACGTGCATTGCCTGATGGGGTTATCTCTATTGATGCCAAAGGTTGGGTACGTTTATGTAACGATGCAGCATGTAAAGACTTACAGCTAATTGAAAAAGACGTGATTGGTGCAAATATTAATAACCTGCTTAAAGGCTTTAACTTTACACGCTGGTTAGAAGGTAAAGAAGTACTCGGACAAACCACACGCGTTGAAGTTGCTGGTGAGGATTTTATTGCAGACATTTTGCCAATTGCAGTGCCTCAAGGTATTGAAGGTGATGTGCTTGCTGGTGCGGTTATTAACATTAAATCGCAAAGTCGGTTAGGGCAGCAAGTCAGTGCATTTAGACGTTACGGGCAAGAAAGCTTTGCTACTATCCATAACTTTAGTACGGCAATGCGCCGAGTTGTGCGCGAAGCACGCAAAATGGCGCAACTAGAAGCCCCTATTTTGATTACTGGTGAAACAGGAACAGGTAAAGAGTTATTAGCTAGAGCGTGCCATTATGCATCTAATCGTTCTGTTAAACCTTTTATTGCACTGTCGTGTGCTTCACTTCCTGATGATGTTGCTGAGTCTGAGTTATTTGGTTATGCCGGGTACGAAGAAAATGCAGCACCTAAGCGCGGTGTATTAGAGCAAGCCGATGGTGGAACTGTATTTTTAGATGAAGTTGGCGAAATGTCGACTCAACTACAAACTAAGTTACTGCGTTTTTTACAAGATGGTACGTTTAGAAAAGTAGGCGATGAGAACGAAGTTAAAGTAAATGTACGTATTGTTGCCGCTACTCAAAAAGACTTACCTGCAATGGTACAAGAAGGGGTTTTTAGAGAAGACTTATATTACCGTATAAACGTGCTTACTTTAGAAATAGCACCACTAAGAGATAGAAAAGCAGATGTAGGACCACTTGCAGAGCATTTTATTCAAAAATATGCGCAACAAAATGGTCATGCAATTCCTGTTTTATCACAAGAGTGTTTGAGCTTTTTACAAGAGTATCCGTGGCCAGGAAATGTTCGTCAGCTGGAAAATGCAATTTACCGTGCAGTGTCGTTACTAGATGATAGCGAGCTTCGCGTAGAGCATTTACAGTTACCAACTTTTACCCATGATTTAGGGTATTTAGAGTCTGATTTTGAAGGCTCACTAGATCAAGCTGTTAAACGTTTTGAAGCGACTTTACTACGCAAACTCTACCCAGCTTATCCAAGCTCACGTCAGTTAGCTAAGCGATTGGGTCTAAGTCACACCGCGGTAGCTAATAAATTACGTGATTACGGGATTAACCGAAAAACAGTAAAAGTGTAATTAACATAAAGAAATTAAAATATGGGGACTAATTTTTAGTGCCCATATTTTTTGTTACCCCATCAACTGCAATCGTCTCAATACCTTCTTCGTTAAAGTTCATTACAATACTGGCGTTATTACGAGTGAAAAAATAGCTACGGCCATTTAGCTCAATAACATAGTCACCTTTTACCGGATCGCTAAACTGCTGCTTTTTTAGAGTGACTGTATGTTCGCCAATTAGCCATTCAAACTCTTCAATAAACCCATTATTAAATTCTTGAATCCATACTTGGCTGTCATCTTTTGAAAGCGTGATGGCGACAGAATAAGAGCTAGGAATTTGCTCCATATTGTAACTTTTAGATCCAATAGTGAATTTCTCAGCTTTTTGCTGCCATTCAAAACCAAATTTAAATTCTTTAACTACACCAGTAGGGTAAGTAATAGAGCCTTTACCCGGTAATGAAAAATCGGCAAAAGCATTGTAGCTAGGTACTAATAGGGCCAGTGAAGCGATAATTTTTAGTTTTGATTTCATTAGTTATCTTTTTATTGTAATAATGATTTAAGATTAAAGTAGAATATTCGTCTTCGCAAGGGGCTATGCTACACTCGAATAAATTTAACTGGTAAGACCTTTTTTGTGAACTTATATATTCGACTTTTATTATTGTTTTTTAAAATTAAACGTAACAAGCAATATCAAAATTTACTTGATACGGTAGATATTGATTACAAAGCTCTACCTACTGATTGTGACATTAATTTACATTTAACAAACTCACGTTACCTCGCGATGATGGATTTATCTCGAACTTGGATGACTGAGCGCGTTGGCTTGCTTAAACAAATAATGAAGCGTCGCTGGTTTCCGATTGTTAACGCAACTGCTATTACTTATATTCGTGATATTAAGCCTATGCAGCGATATACAATAAGTACTAAGTTAGTTGGATGGGATCATAAATACTTTTATATTGAGCAAAAGTTTCACTCAGAACGAGGCTTACATGCTATTGCTTATGTACGCGGTGTATTTAAAAGTAAAAAAGGGATTATAAGTATTGAAGAAATGCTTGAAGTGGCTGGTTTTGATGGCCAAACACCTATATTGCCAAGTGAAGTTATGCACTGGAAAGAAATGCTAGAGCAGAAAAAGTTAAGTAACCTGCCCTAATCTCTACAAATGAAAAAAAGGCCTTTCGGCCTTTTAACACACATTGTAATTGGGTAACTACGTACTACTTTATATATGCTTTAAAAGCTGTATCTAACACCGAACATAGCAACAACGGGGTCAAGCTCAACAGTTGATGTAAGTGCTTTTGCACCATTAGCATAAACAGTGGCATCGGTATCAATATCCATAATTGATACCATGGCGTGTAGACCCCAGTTTGCATCAATTTTATAGTTAGCACCTACCTGAGCCATAAAGCCAAACGAATCATCTAATTTTACTTCTACATCGTCTGTTTCTAGCGTCGCTTTAAGTGCTTGAGAAGGTTGCTCATCAAAAAATGCAGTGTAGTTTATGCCTACGCCTATAAAAGGTCTTAACGCATAACTTGTGTCTAAAAAGTGGTATTGCGCAACTAAAGAAGGAGGAAGCTGTTTTATATCTGCAATTTTGTTGCCTGCTAAGCCGCCTGCGCCATTCACATCGTGTGAAAAAGGTGTTGCTGCTATTAGTTCTAACACCCATTGATCGTTAAATGCATAATCTACAGTGATACCTAGTTGAGTATCTGAATCACCTTTAAGGCCCAGCGTAGGTGCTTCATTAATTGCTGAGCTACTGTTATCAGGGTTTACGTTAATAGCGCCAACATTTACGCTAAAGTTAGCGTGTGCAGCTGGAGAGAGTGCTAATAAAGAGGTTAATAATGCGATGCTAATTTGAGTTTTCATGTTGTTCTCCAAGAACTACTGTTTGATTGGCGCTATTATTACCGAGCAATAAAAATGAAAACCTGTTCTAGATCAAAGTTTAAAAAACATTTTAACCTTGTGGAATGCTTTATTGATTTAGATTAAATTTAGCGTCGTTCTGTTTTTGAAAAGATTGACATATTTATTTCATCAACAGTCATATGAATGTATTAAGGCTGACATCGCTTAGTCATAAACTCACGTTTTAATAAAGGCACATTAAATAATAAAGTGTGTTTAACATGTTTTTAGAAGCATTCGAAAAAAAATCAAAAACAACGGATATTCAAAAAGAAGTTGTAGAGCACTTACAAACACTAATTCGCTTTGAATCAGTAACCCCTAACCAAGCGGGTGCAATTGATTGGCTTGCAGATAAATTGGTGGATTTAGGTTTAAGTTGCGAGCAATTTACTATAAATGGTGTAACCAATTTAATTGCCTGCATAAAATTCAAAGATGGCCCATGTGTTGCTTTTTCAGGGCACATTGATGTAGTACCAGCAACAAGTAGCGGTTGGTTAAGTCCTCCTTTTGAAGGGCGAGTGCGCAATGATGCAATATATGGTAGAGGGGCGGCCGATATGAAAGGGGGTGTTGCCGCCATGCTTAGCGCCACAAAAAAGTTAATTAATAGTGAATCCGCTAAAGCAGGGACTCTTTACTGGCTTATCACGTCAGATGAAGAGGGAGAAGCTGAATTTGGTTCCCAAGAAATAGTTAATAAGCTTGCCAAGCAAGGTGTTGTATTAGATGGCTGTATTGTAGGGGAGCCATCAAGTGTGGCACAAGTTGGCGATACGGTTAAGAATGGCCGTCGTGGTGCGCTTTCAGCTCGGATTTTAGTTACTGGTAAGGCAGGTCATGTAGCTTATCCTCAAAACACACTCAATGCTGCTCATATTGCTGCAAAAATAGTAAATAGCTTGAGTGATCAGATCTGGTTACTCGATGTGGCTAGCTCAAAAACCACACTGCAAGTGACTGGAATTAACATAAATAATGTGGTCGATAATTTAGTGCCAAGCCATTGTGAGATTACATTTAATGTACGTTATAGCCACGGTTACAGTAGCGCAGCAGTTAAAACGCAATTAATGAATACCCTAAACAAGTTTGCTGAGCATTTTACAATTGAGTGGGAACGCCCATGCGAGCCTTATTATACAAGCCATAATACGGGTTGGAGTTTACTTACTCATATTGAGCAGGCTATTTACAAAAACACCTCAAGTTACCCATTACTAAGTACAAATGGAGGGACATCAGATGGACGATTTTTTGCCAGCCCCCATACTCAAGTTATTGAATGTGGTGTGCGAAACAATACGATTCATCAAGCTAATGAACACGTACCTATTAGTGATTTACTTAAAATTGAAGCTATTTATACAACTCTACTAGAGCAGATATTTATACAACTCTACTAGAGCAGATATTTATAAATAATTAAATATAAATCGAGTACTTTATAAATATAAAGCACTCTCTTATTATTGGTTATTCTAAATAACGTTTGGCTTTGTTTTCTTTTACATTTTCAAGATCGACCAATACCAATCCATCAATACAATTATTAAAATCGGGATCAATACTAAAGCTTAAAAATTGCACGCCACCTGGTTTACAAAGTTCAGTGTATTGTTTAAATAAAGTAGGGACTTGAGCCCCCATATTAGCTAACACATGCTTTAACTCTACAAAATCTTCTTTTACGTCATTGCCGCAAAAAAGAGTATTGCACTGGGTTAGCTGTTGCTCAGTTAATTTAAATTCATTATTAGGCGTAGCTAATTCAATACCACTTTTATAGTAATGCTGATAGTAATAAACGAGCATGGCTTTTGCTTGCTCGGGTAGAGCATTTGATACACTTACAGCACCAAACAAGTATCTGTACTGTGGATAGCTTTTTATAAAAGCGCCAATGCCATACCATAAATAGTCGAGGCTCTTACGCCCCCAATATTTAGGCTGTACAAAGCTTCTACCAAGCTCAATTCCTTGTTTTAGATAGGGCGTCATAGCGTCGGTATAAGAAAATAAGCTATCAGTATACAAACCTTCGCGGCCATGTTTTTGTATTATCTGTTGTGCACAGGCTAATCGATAAGCACCTACCAGCTCTAGCTGCATTGGGTCCCACAGTACAAGGTGTTGGTAATCCATATCGTATTTATCTATATCACGACGCTTACCACTACCTTCACCGACTGCTCTAAATGCTATTTCTCTCAGGCGCCCTAACTCTCTAAAAATAGGTGAGCTACCTGCATATTGGTATAGATGAATATGCATACCGTCTTGCGTTTTACCAAGTAGTTGGCATTGCTCAATTGCTTTTTTTAGCTCTTTTCTGCACTCGGGAACAGCGATAGGTGTTTGTGTTTTTAGCGGCAGTGCTTTTTTTGTTGTAAGCCTATAAAGCTGTTTACGGATGAGGTTTACAACTTCTTTATCTTTAAGATTTTCTATTAAGTAAGATTCAGGAGGGATAGAGGCGCCAATCTCAAACTCTAAAGATTTTTGGCGCTGCTTAAACATTTCGGCCACTAATAGTAAACTTGCCAAAGGTTTATAAATCATTGATGTGCCATAAAAAAGTGGACTGTTTTTGGCTTTAATATAAATAGGTAAAATAGGGCAGTTAGCTTTTTTTGCCATACGTAAAAAGCCACTATTCCATTTGCAGTCTTTAATACCTGTTGGCCCTAATCGCGATACTTCTCCTGCCGGAAATATAAGTAATGCGCCTTCATCCTTTAAATGGTTTTGTATATTACTAAGCTCTTGTTTTTTACTCATACCTGATAAGTTATCTACGGGGAGTAAAAGTGAGTGCATTGGAGTAACCGACATCAACATGCGGTTTGCCACTACTTTTAAATCCTGTCTTACAGTTGAAAGTACTTTGATAAGTGCTAAAGCATCTAATGAACCAATAGGGTGGTTAGCAACGATAACAAGTTTACCCTCGTTAGGAATATGTTCTATCTGCTTAGGTTTATAGCGCGTATCAAAATTGAGTTCATCGAGCACTTGTTCAACAAATTCTAATCCTTGTAGGTGAGGGTAGGCATCACCAAAAGCAACAAACTCTTGTTCATGTAATAAGTAGCCTAGGCCTTTTTTTACTAAACCTTTTACTTTTGGAGAGTTCTCTAGTTGTGGTAAGTTTGCAGCAATTACTTTATCAACACTTATCATATTAACCTCATATTCCGTTTGGCCTATTCGCCATACATGTAAGATTAAAAAAAGGGTGTGACAGTTACTTTGCAGTAGTGTGACTTTTTAAAGTGCTAACTTATAAACTGTGTATTGTTAGGAGAATTTATGTCGGTATTGGTTGCTATAACTGGGCGTGACAACACAAAACTAATAACGAAGTTACAAGAGCGATTACCAAATACGCTGATAGAGCAATGGCCTGATTGCAAAAACGCACATGATGTGGATTTTGTACTTGCGTGGAAAGCGCCAGAATCTATGTGGCCACAGCTACCTAACTTAAAGGCTGTGTCGTCATTTGGTGCTGGCGTAGACAGTATCGATTTAACATTACTCGACGAAAGTGTTGAAGTAGTACGTATTGTTGACATGCAACTAGCTGAAGATATGGCGGAATATGTACTTACACATGTATTAGCTCAAAAATTACGCTTAAAAGAGTATTACACTAAACAAACACAGCAAACATGGAAGCCAAAACGAGCTTTTAGTGATAAACATGTTGGTATACTTGGATTTGGCGAATTAGGTAAAGCATGTGCGCAAAAACTTGTAACTAATGGTTTTAAAGTAAGTGCCTGGGCGCAAAGTAATAAAAACACGACTAATGTCGAGGTTTATTATGGCGATGAAGGACTTAGAGATATGCTTTGTAAGATTGATTATCTCGTGTGCTTATTACCTCTTACGCAGGCAACGAAGGGTATTATTAATCATTCAATGCTCGCTAAGCTACCTTCACATGCTGTTGTTATTAATGTGGCACGTGGTGCTCATGTGGTTGAGCAAGATTTACTAAATGCATTAAATAACGATAGCTTACGCGCTGCTACCTTGGATGTTTTTGACCAAGAACCTTTAACGCAGAACCACCCTTACTGGGGAAATTCCAAAATAACACTTACACCACATTGTGCAGCGCTATCTGATTTAAATAGCGTTATAGACCAAATAGCCGATAATATTGAACGTTTGAATAAGGGTTTAGCACTCAATAATTCAGTGGATAGAACTAAAGGTTATTAGCTGATAGCTAATTAGTTTAAAAAACAGCTTGTTAACATTTGTAATTTTCATTAGTGTAAAAGATATTCTCACTAATAAAAATATAAAGAGGTTGTTATGAAATCCAGTCAAAGTGGGGCTAAATTAAGCCTCGTTGTTATTTCAATTATTGTGCTAGGTGTTTCAGCTTGGTTTAATCAGGCTAACGCTGAAGATAGTCCATCTAAAACACAAACCCAAAGTGAATTAACAATAGCAGATTAACCTAGCTTATTAGGTATTTTCGGTTTTCGTCTTTCTTCTCGTTTTTCTCAACAGTACATGCACAGCACCATTATTGTAGTGGTGCTTCAGTGGCGTTTAATATTGTCCTGATCCATCGTGTTTCTAATATTTTAAAAATTAGCAATAAAAAAGCCCAGCAATGCTGGGCTATTAAATATTCTAGGGAAAAGTTGTTAACTTTGGGTTACATTAAATTGCCCAAATGTATAAACTTTAAACAAGTAAAAAGTATTGATCAACACTAAACTCATATTTGAAATAACACTCGACGACATAAGATCTAAGCTAAATGATAAGAATAATAAACCACACGCACTAATGGCGGCAACGCGCAGCAGTGTTATCTGGTTAATAAAGAATGCACCTAAACCTAGTGCAAGTAGTGTAGTATTTAAAAGCCAATCTAGCTCGTTTAGCATGGTCGTTTCAATAGTTCAGTTGTTGAAAAAAGGAGCGCCATTATGTTGATCTTTTGCGCACCTTTCAACCAAGTAATTTTAAATTTTCAGATTAGTTTTTTTAATGCTAAAAGTAGCTACCGATTGCTGAAAATAAACCATTATCAGCAATTACTTGATACTTTTGGCAGCTCTGCGGTTTTTGTAAGTCACTGCATAAATAAAGGGACTCACGGCTAGAATCATAGGTGGGGTGTAGGTTTGAATCAATCAAAGTAGCCCCCTTGCCAAAGAATCCGGGCCAGTAAACACTCTCACTTACCATCCCTAATTTTTTATAGGTGAGTAAGGTAGGTTTTGGAAAAGCTAAAATTATTACAGCAACGACAGCGAGTGATATAAACAGTCCTTTTTTTTGCGTTGTTTTTTGGCTTATATCATTCTTTGCACTGGAATTTAACTCGCCAGGTGAAGGGCGCTGAGTAGAACGCTGAGGTTTTCTTTTTTGCGCTGTTTTTTTTCTTGCCGGTGCTTTACCTAGCAACGATTGTTTATTTGGGGTTTTAGACATAAAGCAAATCTGGCCTTTTTTCCGTAGGTCTCTATAATTAAATGAGTAAATTTATATACTAAGCTAATTATTATGATAACTTAAAGTTAGCTTATAGCCTACGAGGAATAAAGATGAATACGCAGCTATCAATTTTAATTGTAGATGACGTTAGCACAGTGCGTAGTTTTTTGAGCCAAACGCTCATGCACTTAGGGATAGATAACGTAAAGGAAGCATCTACTGCCTCACAATGTATTAGTGAGTGCCAAGCTGCAAATTATAATATCATTTTTTTAGACATTGAATTACCAGACGGTGATGGTAAAGATTTGATTGCACAAATCAATGAATTAAGCCCAGAGACAAATGTGGTTATGGTATCTGCACATTCAGGTATTGAGAATGTTAAGGATGCAATTGATAAAGGCGCTAAAGGGTTTGTAGTAAAGCCATTTACACCTAAAAAAATAGCGGCAATGCTTAAGAAGTTTTATCCAGATTTAGAAAATGTCTAATAAAGTAAGTACATTTAAAATTTAAACAAAAAAAAACCGGCAAAAGCCGGTTTTTTATATTCTATCAAAAACAAATTATAGAGCTTTAATCTTAGCTGCTATACGGCTCTTATGACGAGCTGCTTTGTTTTTGTGAATTAGACCCTTAGTTGCGTAACGGTCTAGGATAGGTGTAGCAACAGAAAAAGCTTGCTGTGCAGCTTCTTTATCGCCCGCTTCAATAGCAACAATTACTTTTTTGAAGTAAGTGCGCATCATTGAACGACGGCTTGCGTTGTGCTGACGGTTTTTTTCGCTTGTGATAGCGCGTTTTTTTGCAGACTTGATGTTAGCCAAGGTTTGCTCCTAACAATCTTAAAATAAAGCTTAAATTAAAGGCCGTGGAATATGCCTGTTTCTATCATGGATGTCAATTTAAATTTAACAATCCAAGAAAAACTGCACCATATAACGAGCATCAATTTGCCGCTTTAGCAGTTAATACCGACATTGTAACAAAGCACAGACCCCCAGCCTAGTGCTTTAAAGCGATTTATAAAAAAGACTGTGGCATAATCGCTTATCTTGAGGATTTTTGAGTAGGTTTAAGGTGTCAAAAGGTTTATTTCGCTCCGGTATGATTGTTAGTTGTATGACTATGATATCGCGTATTTTAGGGCTCGTTCGAGATGCTGTTGTTGCCAATTTATTAGGCGCAAGTGCGGCGGCTGATGTTTTTTTATTTGCTAACCGTATTCCTAATTTTTTACGTCGTTTATTTGCAGAAGGTGCCTTCGCACAAGCATTTGTACCTGTGCTGAGTGAAATTAAAGAACAGCAAGGCGACGACAAGGTCAGACTTTTTGTTGCACAAGCAGCAGGCACATTAGGAACCATTTTACTGATTGTCACTATTATAGGTGTTGTTGCTTCACCCGTTATTGCAGCATTGTTTGGCACCGGTTGGTTTATAGATTGGTGGCAGGGCGGACCCAATGCCGAAAAGTTTGAACTTGCAAGTTCATTACTTAAATTTACATTCCCTTATTTGTTTTTTGTAAGCTTAGTTGCGCTTAGTGGTGCGGTAATGAACGTATATAACCGTTTTGCTGTTGCTGCATTTACACCTGTTTTACTCAATGTTTCTATCATTACATGTGCAATTTTTTTACATGATAAATTTAGTGTTGGGGCTTATTCACTCGCAATTGGCGTATTTATTGGTGGCGTTGTGCAGTTATTGTTTCAACTTCCATTTTTATACCGTGCAAAAATGTTGGCGCGTCCACGCTGGGCATGGCAAGACGAAAACGTAAAAAAAGTACGTAAACTTATGCTTCCTGCTTTGTTTGGCGTATCTATTAGCCAAATTAATTTGTTGCTTGATACCATGATTGCGTCATTACTGATGACAGGCTCGATTGCATGGCTTTATTATTCAGACCGTTTAATTGAATTTCCGCTGGGCTTATTTGGTATTGGTATTGCGACAGTTATTTTACCGGCGCTTTCTAGGTTACATAGCAGTAAAAAAAGTAGTGACTTTCAGCATACTCTCGACTGGGGGGTGCGTTTTGTTATATTTTTAGGCCTACCAGCAATGATAGGTCTAATGATCATCAGCCCGCTTATTATCACCGTATTGTTCGACCACGGTGCGTTTAAAGAAGACAGTGTTGATCATGTTAAAGCAGTAAGTTTAGGCGTAGTCGCATATTCAGTAGGGCTTGTAAGCTTTATGCTGATTAAAGTACTTGCTCCTGGCTTTTATGCTCGTCAAGACACAAAAACGCCGGTGCGTATTGGTATTATTACCTTAGTGTTGAATATGGTATTTAATATTATGCTGGCTCCTTTCATTGGTTATTTAGGATTAGCACTCGCTACTTCGCTATCGGCTAGTTGTAATGCATTTTTGCTGTATAGGCAGCTTAAAAAAGAAAATGTGTATCAGTTTTCATCAATGAGTATGCGCTTTACACTTAAATGTGTTGTTGCAAGTATGGTTATGGGAGCTGTTACATGGTTTGTGAGCAGTTACTATTACTGGGCTACATGGGCTTTTACACAGCAGGTAGTCTTATTAATAGCACTCGTGGCTTTGGCAGGTATTAGTTACTTTGCAATGCTATTTTTGATGGGCGTTAGACTAAATACGATAAAAAGTGTAGCAATTACTGAATCAAACTAAAAAAAAGATTATAATCGGCAACTCTGCGGCTTTAATTAATTTTTAGCCGTAATTAATAACTCGCTAAACAAGGCATTAGGTGGCATGGAGTTAATTAGAGGTATACACAATATTCGCCCACACCACTTTGGTTGTGTGTTAACTATTGGTAATTTTGACGGTGTTCATTTAGGCCACGCAGAAGTATTAAAAGGCTTACTTAGTGATGCTAAAGCGCATAGTTTGTCTAGCACTGTAATGCTATTTGAACCCCAGCCACAAGAATTTTTTGCTAAAAATAATGCCCCAGCACGGCTAACGCGCTTACGAGATAAGCTACGTTTGCTTAGTGATTTAGGTATTGAGCGAGTTATTTGCATTAGCTTTAATCAGCAATTTGCAAACATGCATGCTGAGCAATTTGTTAATGATATTTTGATTAAAAAGTTAGGTGTTAAAGCTCTCACTGTTGGCGATGATTTTAAGTTTGGAAAGCAGCGCCAAGGTAACTTTGACTTACTTGCTAGCATGGGCAAGCAGGCGGGCATGGACGTAAAAAGCACCGCGAGTTTTCGTCAATTAAATGCTAGAGTAAGCAGTACTTTAATACGAGATGCCTTAGCATCTGGCGACTTAGCAAGTGCTAAAACAATGCTTGGTCACGATTATGCTATTTCTGGGCGTGTTATACACGGTTGGAAAAGAGGACGTGAACTCGGTTTTAGAACGGCAAATATTGCCCTAAAACGCCAAGTGTGTCCTGTCAACGGGGTGTTTGCAGTGCAAGCAACGATTGCAGGAAAACAGATTTTTGGAGTTGCAAATGTAGGCAATAAGCCGACATTTAATGGAACTCGTGCATTATTAGAAGTTCATCTTTTTGATTTTGCACAGGATATTTACGGACAATTTATGCATGTGGAGTTAATAAAAAAACTTCGCAATGAAAAAAAATTCGAGACATTAACACAATTAACGGCGCAAATAGCAACTGATGTTGCTGCCGCTAAGCAGTGTTTTGGTTTAAATCAGGTAGCCGATAGAGACGGAATGTAGGATAAATGAGCGACTATAAACATACTTTGAACTTACCGGAAACACCGTTTCCAATGCGTGGCAATTTGGCACAACGTGAACCAAAAATGCTTAAAGCATGGTATGAAGACGACCTGTACGGTCAAATTCGCAGCGCTAAGAAAGGTAAAAAGACCTTTATTTTGCATGACGGCCCTCCGTATGCAAATGGCGATATCCATTTAGGCCACTCAGTTAATAAAATATTAAAAGACATTATTGTTAAGTCTAAAACATTATCTGACTTTGATTCACCATTAGTCCCAGGTTGGGATTGTCATGGTTTACCAATCGAGTTAATGGTTGAGAAAAAAGTAGGCAAGCCGGGCGTAAAAGTAACCGCGAGCGAGTTTCGTGAAAAATGCCGTGCATACGCTAAAAAACAAGTTGAAGGTCAAAAAGTTGATTTTAAACGTTTAGGCGTATTTGCAGATTGGGATAAGCCTTACTTAACAATGAACTTTGACTTTGAAGCGAATGCAATTCGTGTACTTGGTCGTATTATTGAAAAAGGTCATTTGCATAAAGGTGCTAAGCCTGTGCATTGGTGTACAGATTGTGGTTCTGCATTAGCAGAAGCTGAAGTTGAGTACCAAGATAAGCAATCACCAGCGATTGATGTACGTTTTACATTTGTTGATCAAGATGCTGTTGTTAGTGCATTTGATTTGGCTGATGGTCATAAAGGTGAAGGCAGTGTTGGTACTGTTATTTGGACAACAACACCGTGGACGCTTCCTGCAAACCGCGCGGTAGCTGTGCATGCCGATTTAGAATATGCATTGGTGCAGGTTGAAGATGAAGGCGTACAACAACGTCTAATTTTAGGCTCTGAGCTTGTTAAAGATGCAATGGACCGCTTTGGTTTTAATCACTTCCACGTATTAGGTTATGTAAAAGGTGCTGCACTTGAAAACTTACAAGTAGCCCATCCTTTTTATGATTTTAATGTACCAGTGATTGTTGCAGAACACGTAACGACTGACTCAGGTACCGGTGTTGTACATACAGCACCAGGGCATGGTCAAGAAGATTTCGTGGCTGGTTTAAATTACAACCTTGAAGTAGCTAACCCTGTTGGCGCTAATGGCGTTTATTTACCAGATACTGAACTTTTTGCAGGTCAGCATGTATTTAAAGCAAATGCGAGCGTAATTGAAGTATTAAAAGAGCACGGTGCATTAATGCATCATCATGCTATAACTCATAGTTACCCACATTGTTGGCGCCATAAAACACCGATTATTTTCCGTGCTACACCACAATGGTTTGTAAGTATGGATCAGGCTAACTTACGTGAAGATTCTTTAAAAGAAATTAAAAACACGCAGTGGTTGCCAGAGTGGGGCGAAAGCCGTATTTCGAACATGGTTGAAAGCCGCCCAGATTGGTGTATATCTCGCCAACGTACTTGGGGTGTGCCAATTGCATTGTTTGCTGATAAAGATACCGGTGCACTTCATCCAAATACTCAAGAACTCATTGAGCAAGCTGCACAGCTAGTTGAAAAATCTGGTATTCAGGCATGGTACGATTTAGAACCAGCTACATTACTTGGTGAAGAAGATGCCAAGCAATACATGAAAGTGCAAGATACGCTAGATGTATGGTTTGACTCAGGTGTTTCACACGCATGTGTTGTAGACGCACGTGAAGACTTGGTTGGTCCAGCTGATTTATACCTTGAAGGTTCTGATCAACACCGTGGTTGGTTTATGTCATCAATGATGACATCAGTGGCTATTAATGGTCATGCGCCATACCGCCAAGTATTGACTCATGGTTTTACTGTTGATGAAAACGGCCGCAAGATGTCTAAGTCACTAGGTAATGTTATTTCACCACAAAATGTTATGAATAAACTAGGTGCCGACATTCTACGTTTATGGGTTGCCTCTACCGATTACACGGCAGAAATGACTGTGTCGGATGAAATATTTAAACGCTCTGCCGATCGCTACCGCCGTATTCGTAACACTAGCCGTTACTTACTAGCTAACCTAAATGGTTTTGATCCAAAAACAGATCAAGTTGCTGTTGATGATATGGTTGAACTTGATAAGTGGATTGTTGGTCGTGCTGCTCAGTTGCAAGATGAGATTTTAGCCGCATACGACAGCTACCAAATGCTATTAGTAACGCAAAAGCTAATGAACTTCTGTACGGGTGAACTTGGTTCGTTCTATTTAGATGTAATTAAAGACCGTCAATACACTGCTAAAAGCGACAGCCATGCACGTCGTTCTTGTCAAACAGCGCTTTATCATATTGCAGAAGCAATGACGCGTTGGATGGCACCTATTATGAGCTTTACCGCACAAGAAATTTGGGAAGCGTTACCAGGTGAGCGTAGTGACTACGTATTTACATCTGTTTGGTACGATGGCTTACAAGCGCCAACAAATAGCCAATTTAGTAACGATGACTGGTTAGAAATTCTAACAGTACGCGACGAAGTAAACCGCTTATTAGAAGCTGCACGTAAAGAAGAAGTCATTGGTGCAACGCTTCAAGCAACGGTTAATTTATTCACGGGTAAAGAGCTTGCCGCTAAATTAAATGCGCTTGGTGATGAACTTCGTTTTGTATTATTAACATCGGCCGTAAATGTTTCTGAAGTTGATAGCCAGCCAGCAGATACACAAGCTACCGAAATTGAAGGTTTATTCATTAGTGTTGCTGCAACAGATGCTGCTAAGTGTGAGCGTTGTTGGCATTACAGTGAAGATGTAGGTGTTAACCCTGCTCATCCTGAAATTTGTGGTCGTTGTGTAAGTAATGTTGACGGCGAAGGCGAAAAGCGTCAATTCGCTTAGGAGTTATTCTTAGTGAGCAAACTAGCCCAAAAAAGTGGTTTAGTGTGGCTTTGGTTGAGTCTATTACTACTAGTAATAGACTTTGCCAGTAAAACACTTGTTGTAGGGACTATGGCTTATCAAGAGTCGATAAACTTACTCCCTGTTTTTAGTATTACTTATGTGCATAACTATGGTGCTGCTTATAGCTTTTTAAGTGAAGCGGGTGGTTGGCAGCGTTGGTTTTTAAGTGCGATTGCCATTGCTATTAGTGCTTTACTTGTGTGGTGGCTAAAACGCTTACCTGCAACAAACAAAGTACTATGCGGTGCTTATGCACTGGTACTTGCAGGCGCTATTGGTAATTTATACGATCGTATTGCGTATGGTTATGTAATCGACTTTATTCACGTATTTTATAAAGACTCACATTTTCCTGTATTCAATATTGCCGATTGCGCTATTTGTATTGGCGCAGCATTATTGTTATTTGACGCCTTTACCGGCGAGAGTCCGAAGGAGCATAAAGCATGAGCCAAGCTGTAATTGGTGAAAACTCGCAAGTTATTTTCCATTTTTCTATTAAATTAGAAGATGGCTCTGCCGCTGATTCTACCAAGGTGCACAACAAACCTGCTAAATTAACAATGGGCGATGGCAGCTTAACGGCAAACTTCGAAAAGTGTTTATTAGGGCTAACTGCAGGCGAAAGTAAAACGTTTGAATTAGAACCTGAAGATGCGTTTGGTCAGCCAAACCCTGATAATATTTACTACGTTGACCGTAGTAAATTTGGCCCAGAAACACCAGCCAAAGTAGGTGCAATTATTGCGTTTACTCAACCTGATGGCACCGAGCTTCCTGGATTAGTTCGCGAAGTGCAAGGTGAGTCGGTAACGATTGATTTTAATCACCCTTTATCTGGCCAACGTTTAACGTTTGAAGTTGATATTATTGAGGTGGAAGGTTAATGGAAATATTACTAGCTAATCCACGCGGCTTTTGCGCTGGTGTTGACCGTGCTATTAGTATTGTTGAGCGCGCCTTAGATATTTTTGAAAAGCCAATTTATGTGCGCCACGAAGTAGTACATAACCGCTATGTAGTTGATGGATTAAAAAGTCGTGGTGCAGTATTTGTTGAAGAACTTGATCAAGTACCTGACGACAGCATTGTTATTTTTAGTGCACATGGTGTTTCGCAAGCTGTTCGCAGTGAAGCTAAACGTCGTGATTTAAAAGTATTTGATGCAACGTGTCCGCTTGTAACTAAAGTACATATGGAAGTTACACGTGCGAGTCGTAAAGGTATTGAGTGTATTTTAATTGGACACCATGGTCACCCTGAAGTAGAGGGAACAATGGGACAATATGATAACTCAGCCGGTGGTATTTACCTTGTTGAAACCGTTGATGATGTTGTTGCGCTTAATGTAAAAAATGCTGAAAACCTTTTTTACTGTAGTCAAACAACGCTTTCAGTTGATGACACAGCAGATGTTATTGATGCACTGCGCAACAAGTTTCCATCAATTGACGGACCTCGTAAAGATGACATTTGTTATGCAACACAAAATCGTCAAGACGCTGTTCGTGACCTAGCCGATAAAGTTGATGTGCTATTAGTTGTTGGCGCTAAAAATAGCTCTAACTCTAATCGCTTACGTGAACTTGCAGATAAAATGGGCACAGTTGCTTATTTAATTGATGACGCAACTGATGTGCAAGAACAGTGGGTTTCAGGCTCTAAATCAGTGGGTGTAACTGCGGGAGCATCTGCGCCAGAAGTACTTGTACAACAAGTAATAAGCCGGTTAAAAGAGCTAGGTGGCACACAGGTTGTTGAGAACCCAGGTGAAGTAGAAAATATAGTCTTTGCTGTTCCTGTAGAGCTACGTTAATTTAAATATATCAAGCATTTAGATTAAAGGAGAGTCGTTATGAGCAAGTCACTTCAAAATGATGGTTTGCTTTTTTCGGCTCTTTTTAATGAGCGAGGCGTACTAGCCACGCTTATTGTTTCTCAAGTTATTGCTATTGTTTTAGCTTTTGCACCCAATGTAGAAGGAGATATTTGGCTTCGACTTGGGATCATTAGTTTGTTTATGCATTTAATTGTTTTAGTCGGTACCTCTTCTTTATACTTCTGTAGATTTTTCTTACAAAAACGTACTCAAACTTTTCAATTAAGTCTATTTTTTGTCTCTTTTTTATTATCTACCTGTATTTTTAGTATTTTATTTTCTCATTTTGCTTTTGATATAGATGATACAAATAACCTAATTTATTTCACACTTCGCAATTGTATTATAGTAGCTTTACTGGCGGCTTTATTCGTCCAATTTTTATTAATTCATTTTGAAAAAGAGCAGCAAACTAAAGCACTTTCTCGTGCAGAGCTTGATGCCTTACAAGCTAGAATACGCCCTCATTTTTTATATAATAGTTTAAACACTGCTGCAGAGCTTACTCATCATGATGCCGATGCGGCAGAACAGGCTATTTTAGCATTAGCCGCCTTATCGCAGGCTGCAATGCACTCGGGGAAGAATGTATCTCTTGAAGATGAAATAACGCTGAGTAAGCAATATATCGCACTTGAAACATGGCGTTTTGGTAATCGCTTAAGAGTTGATTGGCAAATACCTAATGAACTACCCGCATTGAGCATTCCTTGCTTAACCCTGCAGCCATTAATTGAAAATGCGGTATGCCACGGCGTTGAAACAAGTGAGCATGGTGCAGAAATAAAAGTAGAGCTACATATCACGACCGGCTATATAACTATGATTGTTTCCAACCCTATAACAATTTCTAATGCTCAAACTAGGCCTAATAACGGAATGGCACTTGAAAATATTCGCCAGCGATTAAATATTTATTATAAAAATAAAGCACAGCTAACAATTACTAATAAAAATGATGTGTTTAGGGTCAAGGTCGTTATCCCTAAGCTAATTGAGGGCAGTGTATGAATGTACTCATTGTTGATGATGAACCTCTGGCGAGATCTCGCTTAATCCGTTTGTTAGCACATGATAAAAGTATAGTTGTGCAAGGTGAGGCAAGTAATGGTAATGAAGCCTTAGCACTTGCTAAAAAGCAAACGCCAGATTTGATTTTTTTAGATGTTGATATGCCCGGTATGAATGGTTTACAAGTTGCTAATGAACTTAATAGTTTAACCCTACCTCCTGCTGTTGTTTTTATAACTGCCCACCCTGAGCATGCCTACGATGCTTTACAGTTAAGTGCTGCAGGTTATTTAGTTAAACCTATTACAGAGCAATCACTGCAGAAGGTACTTAAGCAAGTAGGCCGTTTAAATAAAGTACATATTCAAAAACAACAAAATGTAAAAGTATCTTATCAGTTAGCGGGTACTTTACGTAGTGTTGATATAAATGATGTTTTGTACTTTAGTGCAGAAGAAAAATATACCAAAATGATATTCTCAGGTGGAGAGGCTTTACTTGAACAAAGCTTAAAGCAATTAGAGCTGCAATATCCCGCATATGTTTTACGAATTCACCGCAATACTTTAGTGAATAAACAAAAAGTAATCGCTTTGCATTCCAAAGGTAATAGCCATCATTTGATTGAACTACAAGGATACAGCGAGTTATTGCCAGTGAGCCGTCGCGAGCTTAAATTAGTTAAGAATACGCTTTAGACTTATTTCGCAATTAAGTTGCCTCTGACTTAAATGCATTTACACATAATTACTACTGTTTTGTTGAATGAGCCGATTTAATTAACCGTTTATCAACAAATATAACCGCTTGTCTTAGGCCTCATTGATTCCTCAAATAAATAGCATAAACTTATAATCAGATAATTTTTATTTGGTTCTACTATGCAGTCATCTCAAACAAAAGTGCAAAGAGGCTTCACTCTAATTGAAGTGTTAATTGCATTTATTATTCTTAGTTTTGGCCTTTTAGGCGCAGTTGCCCTGCAAGCAAAAGCAAAGCAAGCAAGCTTTGATTCTATGCAGCGTGCTGCTGCAGTTGCTCTGGGAAATGACATTATTCAACGTATTCGTGCTAATGACACTATTGATATGATAAAAGATTACGGAGGCGTTATACAAAGCTCAGCGAATAGTAATACTTACTCAAGTTGCTTTGGTGCAATATGTAGCTCTTCTGATATAGCAAAATTAGATATAACACAATGGAAACGTGCTATTCGAGCTAGTGAAAATACGGGTACTTTAGATGATGCGACAATATGTATAAATCCAACCTCAGTGGCAGATACTGGAGGCAAAGGGTTTAACATTGAAGTAATTATATCATGGCAAGGGCGACAAGAGTTTAAAGCAAATACAGTTACAGGAAAAGTAACTTGTGGTGATGAACCTAACAATAAACGCCGTTTAGTGGTTTTAACCAGTTATATATATGTGAGGAGTTAGCATGAAGCAAAAAGGATTTACTCTTGTAGAGGTTATGATTTCGCTATTTATTGGTGGTTTGATTTTAGGTGGTGTCATGTTCACTTTTATTAGTATGAAAGTCACCACAAAAGACACGATGAGCATAGGTGAACTCCAAGAGTCTGGCCGCTTAGCCATTAATATTATGCAGCGCGATATAGAGCAAGTGGGCTTTTGGGGAACTTATTACGATGATTCATTTACTGCAGCAAACACAACGGTTACCGCGACGGGGGTAGCAGGTGATTGCTCAGAGGGAGCTAATAATGGCAGCTTTCCAGATCTAACCAGTAGTAGTAATTTTCGCACTATTTATGCAAAAACTACTAAGAGCAAAGATAACCTGAATTGCATAAACGATGGCATTATTCCTGCTGATGATAAAGAGACCGATATTCTTCAACTAAAGTTTTTACAAGGTGACCCTCAATATGATGCTGTTGCTGGTACTAATACTACTAGCGATAAAATAAATTATTTTATCGCAGAACAAGAACAAGCACGCTTTGTAACTGGCAAATATACCCCGACAAATATCAATGCAACTATTTGGCCATATAGCCATCATGTTTATTATATTAAAGAAGAAGAATATGTAGTAAATAATCAAGAAATAAAAGTTCCCGTATTAAGACGAAAACGATTAGTAAATGGAAAAATGACCTCTGAAACGATAATGGAAGGGGTCGAAAATATGCGTTTTTTGTTTGGATTAGACACTAATAGCGACAGTCGAGTTGATACTTACAAAAGCCCCAGCACAATTACTGCTGCTGAATGGGAAAACCGCAAAGGTATGTTAACGGTGCAAGTTTTTCTATTAATCCGTGCACTTCAACCAGACCCAGGAATAAAACTTAAAAACCAAAAATATTTTTTAGGTGAGGGAGCTGGAAAGCGAGAATTAAATTTTGATGATAACTATAGAAGAACTGTTTTTACAACAACTATTCGTTTAAGTAATGTTGGGGGTAATCTATGGAGAATCTAAAGTTGTTACCAAGTAAGCAACAAGGTGTGGTGCTTTTAACAGCATTAATTATGGTGATAGCTGTTACCGGCATTGCAGTTACTCTTATGAGTAGTAGTACGATTGATATTAAGATTACCAATGCAGCGCAAGAGCGAGAAGTTGCAGAAAATCAATTGATTGGCGAGGTGCTAAGAGTTATTGCGTCAGAAGCTAAAAAAGGTGCTGATAGTGACTTTTTTCTTACTCCAGATGAGATCGCTACAGATTCGGGGAAGCTTGATGGTGATGGTAATAAAATCACTATACCAGAGAAGGACATTACAGAGCCTGGACACGAAATGAAAAGCATAATGACGAACTTAAATAATGGTTCGCTAGAGCTTAATTGCCCTCGTAGTTATAGTTTTACAGCGGGTGTTTCATGCAACATGGTTCAAGTATCCACTACGATAGAATATGGCTCTAAAAGCAAGCACCAGTTAACTATAGTAACTGGTATAGCTCAAGAGATGGCCAGTACGGGTAAGGGAATTTAAGATGAAATTTAAACTTTATATAACATTAGTTTTATTATTTACATCAGCAATTAATATGCGTGCACACGCTGAGGATATTGAGCTTTACGTAAATAAAGATGCTAATTCAGATGAAAAACCGCGAGTACTATTAATTTTTGATACCTCTGGGAGTATGGCTTACTCTTCAAGTACAGGAAGTAGCAGCTGTTCCGGTTCATGTGTTAGTAGACTTAAAGCAGCTCAGGTAGCTATGAGTAAAGTAGTCGATGATAATAAGGATTCAATTGATTTCGGATTAATGCGCTTTAATGGGACCAAGGGGGGCTACGTATTAAATGGCATTGGTAGCCCTGCCTCTGATATTGATGCATCTATAGCATCACTTCCAGCTAGCGGTGGAACGCCTCTTGCTGAAACTTTATGGGAAGCGTATTTATATATTACAGGAAAAGAGTTGAACTATGCTCTTCTGGTAGATCGAGATAAAAGAGATGCAGGTATCGAATCTGCAATTATTACCCAAGAACAAGTTCAAAGATGCGAAGATGTTGTTTACTACAACTGGAAGGGTAAAAAAAAGACTAAGAAAGTATGTAACTATGTTTTAGAAGATGTCGTTTCTAGTTACTCTTATATATCACCTTTTGCTGATAGTGTGGCTGAAGCCAAGCGCTGTGATAACTCAGTAAATATAATTTATATGACTGATGGAGACCCATCTTCGGGAAGTGATAATGAGAGAGATTATGACATTAGCGTTGAGCATAATAAGTATTTTGGTAGTTATTTAACTAACGGTGATCGCTATTATAATAACATGCTGCATCAGCTTGCTAAAGTTATTCATGGAACAGGCGACACTATTGTTGATTTGTATCCATCTACTCCCGATATTAATGAAACAGGGCGTCTATATACCATCGGCTTTGGTTCTGGCATGACTGAAAAAGGTCAAAACTTATTAAAACTAGCCTCAACATTAGGTGGTGGTAAAAATTTACCTGCAACTACACCAGAAAAGCTTTCTGAAGCTTTAAATAATGCCGTAGCGGAAATTAGACAGGAAAATAGTACTTTTACAGCCCCTTCTGTTGCAAGCAATAATGTAGATCAAACACGTAGTCGAGATGCCATATACTTAGGTATGTTTTATCCTGAAAAGCATACTAGATGGCGTGGTAATCTAAAAAAACTGAAATTATCAGGTAACAAAGTTATTGATTCCAAAGATATAGAAGCGTTTGATAGTGATGGCCTTATAAAGACGAGTGCGCATACATTTTGGAGTCCTGATGGAACTTCCGATGGTAGCTCTGTAAAAGAGGGTGGAGTCAATGCAGCATTAATAAGCAGTGACAAAACTCGTAATATACTTACAAACGCAAATACTAATGCATTAATAGATTTTAATCTTGATAAGATTGAAGATGCCTATGACACTAATAAAAAAGCTGCTGTTGTTTTTGATGTAAATGAATCTGACTTAAAAAATACTATAGACTGGGCGCGTGGAGTTGATGTTGATAATGAATTTTCATCATCAGCAGTGCGCGGTGATATATTTGGTGATCCACTGCACTCAAAGCCAGTTGCAATAGATTATGGTAACGGTGACATTCGTATTCTAATTGGTACTAATGCTGGTTTTTTGCATATGTTTAAAGACGATGATACGAACAATAAAGTTAGTGAAAGTTGGGCATTTATCCCATCTGAACTATACAAAATTATTAAGCCGCTTCGAGAAAAAGAGAGTAGCAAAAAATACGGTATAGATGGGCCTATTAGCGTTTATTTCAACAATAAGAGCCTAAATGATAAAGGTTTAAATGATGGAACTATTAACGCAAATAAAGGCGACCAAGTCTGGGCTGCTGTAGGTATGCGCAGAGGCGGTCGTAATTATTATGGCTTAGATATTACAAAGCCAGACTCCCCAAGTTTAATGTGGACTATTAAAGGCGGCGAAGGGAAATATAAAAACCTTGGCCAAACGTGGTCTAAACCCCAAGTTGCTTATATAAAATCAAAAGGAAATACCCCCCTTTTAATATTTGGGGCAGGCTATGATGACAATAAAGATTCGAATGATGCCGATAAAGCTAATATAAAAACTAAAGACAAAGTTGGCCGCGGTATTTATATCGTTGATGCAAAAACAGGTGAGAAAGTTTGGATTTTAGCTCCTAAGGAAGATGCATCTAAGGATGCTGAGTTTAAGGGAGAATATAGTATTGCTGCTGATGTAACGTTATTGGATTCTAATTATGATGGCTATACTGACCGTATATATGCTGCAGATACCGGTGGAGGTATTTGGCGTATAGATATATCAGATGAAGGTGAATTTAGTCATTTTCAGTTAGCCGATCTTGGTAGTGATGTAGATAGACGCTTTTTTTACAAGCCCGTAGTGGCGAGAACTATGTTTAGTAAAGTAACTATAACCGATGATGGTGTAGTCACTCGATTAGATACACCTTATGATGCAATTGTGATTGGTAGTGGAAATCGTTCTAATCCTAATGGAGGAGGCACTGCTGATGAATTATTTATGATTAGAGATGAAAATACAGTTACTAAATTATTCGAATCTGCGCCTCAAACTATAACGCCCAGTATGTTAATGGGGATGAATAATGATAAATTTGGTAGTGCATTAGATGATGTAACTGAGTTTGTAAAATTAGAAGATGAACTTGCGAATGATTTTGTTGGGTGGCGTTATAAACTAGCTACTGGTGAAAAGTCATTAGCAGCAGCAACCGTTGTTGGTGGGGTTGCTTATTTTACATCTTTTACTCCTACATTGGATTCATCAATTAAAAATCAATGTTCATTAAGTGGAGGAGGGGGCTCTCTTTACGCATTTCATTTACACTACGGTACTAAAGTTTATGACGATCTGAAATTTGCTACAAGTACAGAGGTGCCAGATACGCCCCAACTTTATTTTGGTTCTTCATGTGCAGATAGTGATGATAACGGAAAATGCGATGATGATCCTGATGAGGAAGTAAAAAGTCAGTTTTATTTAATTGGTCCGGGCATCAAAGGTGAAAATGCTGAAAACCCGCTCCAACCACTTGAAATTACAGGCCCAGGATTAAAAGTTGTAGATGATAAGATACAACTTGTTAATGACAAAGCATTGGGGTTTGGGTTTAAAACACAACAAACATATATTTATAAGCGTGAAGAAAATGATGAAAACATACAGAATGAAGACGATTAAGGAGGTTTGAATGATAAAAAAACAACGTGGGTTTACCTTAATTGAGCTGATGATTGCCGTTGCTATCGTCGGCATACTTGCAGCAATTGCGTTGCCTAATTATACAGAATATGTAAAGCGTGCTTCGCGCGCTGAAGCTGCTGCAGCATTATTAGATGCAGCAAACAAGGAAGAGCAGTATTTTGTTGATAATAGGGAATATACAGAGAAATTTACTGATTTAGGGTTGCAAGACAAAACCGAAAATGGTCATTTTGAATTATCTATTGATGTAGATGATGTCGACAATACATTTACCATTACCGCAAAACCTGTGGCTGGGCCGGTCAAAGGTGATGGTGATTGTAAGCAAATTACAATTACTGATACTGGTTACAAAGGCGCTAAAGGTACTAAAGGTAATTCAGATGTAGAATATTGTTGGGGGCGTTAATCTACTTCTTCTGGCACTTATCAGTTGATTTAATACGGATACGTCCAGTTTGACTTACAGATAAAGCCAATCCTTCGAGATTGGCTTTATCACTATTGGGGCAATATATAAAAGTACCGTTTTGAAAGCCATTTAAAGACCCATCCGGGCGAAAAGTAATGGCGCTACGAGGGTATTCTAAAGTATCAGCTTCATGAACATCCTCGAAAGTACTTAAGAGTAACTCGTCATCATCTAGAGTCGTTGATTTATCTTTGTCGATAAATAGCGACATTTGGCCATCCCACTCATCCTTTGTACATTGACTGTTCTTTAGTGCACAAAGAGTGACATAGGTTCCATTTTCAATAGCGTAAAGTCGCCCGTAATTAATGTTTCTATGCAGAAGGTTTACGTGGTTATCTAAGCGATTATTTGCTAAAAAATCTGGATAAAACCACATTGAAAGTTGACTGATAATACTGATAACGGCCATCGATACCATTAATTCGAGAAGTGTTACCCCCTTAGATTTTAATATTGTTACCCTCATCCTTGAAGTCCTGAGTTATAAAATGTATTAGCTCAGTATAGTAAATGATAAAAATATGACAATATGAATTGTGTTTTTTTTAACCGCAGGTTTTGTCTGTATCGCCAACGTAAAAGGCTGTACCTGACTGTGATACGGTTAATGCTTTATTATTTTCATTAGTACCATTGGGACAAAAAATAAAGTCTCCAGGCTTCGTCGTAATTCTACCACTGGTATTAAAGCGTAAGCGGCGATCGTTACCATCAAACGACAGCTTATCGTTGTCTGATATTTCTTCCATTGCTCTTAGTAATGTATCGGAAGCGTTATTGTAGTTTCCATCATTATCAACATCGATAAATACAACAATAATCTTATTCTCATCCCACTTGGCGTTGCAGTTGAACGTATCTTGTTTGTTTTTAACTTTTCCTTGTCCTGTAGGACATACAACAACTATTTCATCGGTGCTTGCTGCTTGTGAGCGGGCATATGCAATGTTTCTTTTTAATTCCAACAAAAAGTTCTCAGCTCTATTTTCTTCTAACATGTTACTGCTATTCCAAAGTGCAATTGAGGCAATAATGCCAACAATAGCCACGGTTACCATGAGTTCTAAAAGAGTGAATCCGTTTTGTTTGTTTTTCATATTAATCTCATTTACTGCTAGTTATCTAAGTATGCTATTTTTATATAATAAATTATATCATGATCGGTTGTTTTATCACCGTAATTCAATCGCTTTGTTTGCTATGAACATCATGATTGTCTAAAATCGAGGCAACTGGAGCTTTCAAAAGTAATTAATATGAAAAAAATAGAAGCAATTATCAAACCTTTTAAGTTAGACGATGTGCGTGAAGCGTTGTCGGATGTAGGTATTACAGGTATGACGGTAAGCGAAGTTAAAGGCTTTGGACGTCAAAAAGGTCACACTGAGTTATATCGTGGCGCAGAGTATATGGTTGATTTTTTACCTAAAGTAAAACTTGATATTGTATTGACTGATGAAGATGTAGACCGTGCAATTGAAGTTATTGTAAAAACGGCACAAACAGGAAAAATCGGTGACGGTAAAATATTTGTCACTGATGTTGAGCGTGTAATACGTATTCGTACTGCTGAGGAAGATGAAGAAGCGATTTAAGATTTTCTTCTACGCAATAAAAAGGCGCTTACTAAGCTGTCTCTTGATCACAAGTCTGACTCAAGAGATTTTGCTAAATCGTAGCCTTCCAGGATGGCTTGTAACTTAAGCCATCCTTGCCATAACACTTTCACAGATGCACGCCCTGTGCGCTTGGTATCTTTCCAGCCTCCTAACTTTGCCAGTTCCTGATACGCCCATGACATATTTGGAGCAGTTTCAGGCAATGGTGTTTTTATTCTCTTTAACCACAATAACTTCCATGCTTTGGGAGATAACAGTTGTTCACAACTTGGAGAATCAGGCTGCTCATTGGTGAACTTTAGTTGCAATATTCGCGTCGCAATAAAGCCATTAATCGTCACCAATCTTTCCATGTTATCTTGGCTTTGAAGGCGTAAACTTTCGATATCCGTACCATCACTTTTCCAGACTTTATGGTATTCCTCTACAAGCCAACGGTGCTCATAGTAGGTGATGATAGCTAAAGCGTCTTCTTTGCTGGTGACTGGTTCACTGGTTAATAGGTGCCAGCTTAAGCCGTTCTCAGCGTTTCCTCGCTCTGCACAGCCGACATAGTAAACTGGGAGGGAGTGTCCTTTCTTATTGTAAGGCGCTTTGAGTGTCACTGGCGCATAGGTGATATCCAGTGTTGCGCTTCGGGCTTTTCTTCCTCCTTTTTGTGCAATGTGGATGTGTTTGGTGCCTGCACTCATCAGCTCGCTTGCAAACGCATAGAGCTTATCCTCACCTTCTTCAATATGACGACTTTGCATCGAGCGTACGACGAATCGTTGCTGCTCGCTCAGTTTATACTGCAAGTATTCGTAGATGTCCGCTTCGCGGTCACACACCGATATCACGTTCGCCATTTGTCCTTGCAGCCGCTCTGCCATCGCTCGTGACGCTGACTCCCACTTGTAACTTTCTTTTTCTTCGTAAGAAGTCGTCGCGTGTTTTTCTCTTTTTCCAATCGTGTTGATATCACGACTCCAGCGAGACTGTTCAATTAATCCCACAACTTGCTTTGTGTCTGGCGCAAACAGTAATACGCTATGAGCTAACAAGCCTCGTTGTTTTGCTCCTCGTCCGACATGACCCAAATCATCTCGAATGGAGGAATGTTTATAAATTAGTGTGGTCGTGTCTTCTAATGCGAGTAATAAGTTATGACTTTTTGCTTGTTCAACCGTGGCTTTAAAGCCTGACTCTGCTATAGCCGTTGCGTCAATATTCTCGTTGCGAATAAAGCGGTAGGCACCTTCCATATCGGCGGGGGATTGAGTGATGTTCACAAGTGGTTTTCCTGGTTCATTTGCAAGCGTTGATGCTAACTTTACCAGACGCGCTGTTCTTCTTGGATCACCTAAGTCCGATTTACCGAATTGTTGTTTTGCCCAATGAGTATGTTCGTTAATCATAATGTGCCCTCAAACAAGATTTGAAGATCTGATCATGACATTGAGATTTAGTTCAAAAAAATCCCCGCTAATTTCTTAGCAGGGATTTGTGTATAAGAGACAGC